>NZ_LMCZ01000003.1:0-213941 GCF_001424965.1 Rhizobium sp. Root1204 | reverse complement strand
ATCCTCGCATACCCGTCGGCGGCCTGCAAAGAACCGGAAGACGGCGTCCCCTTCAATATACGTCGGTTCTGGTTTTTTCGGTTCGGACTTGTGTGGCTGGCTTTGCCTTGAAGTCTGCGAGCAGTTTCGCCGTTGCGTTTGCGAGCAGCGTGACATCGTTGCCGATGGCGACGAAGGTGGCGCCGAGATCGAGGTAGCGGCGGGCGAGATCGGGATCACCGATCAGGATACCGGCGGCCTTGCCGTGCGACTGGATTTTGGCCAGCGCCTTTTCGACCTCGGCCTGAACCTCGGGCGCGCCCGGCTTGCCGAGAAAGCCCATGTCGGCAGCCAGGTCGGCGGGTCCGACAAAGACGCCGTCGACACCATCGGTCGCCGCGATCGCGTCGAGGTTGGCGATGCCGGCACGGCTTTCGACCTGCACCAGCAGGCAGACCTGGTCATTGGCGGTCTGCAGATAATCGGGAATGCGGTTGAAGGCGGAAGCACGGGCAAGCGCCGCCCCGACGCCGCGAACCCCGTGCGGCGGGTAGCGGACGGCCTGAACCATCTTCTGCGCCAGTTCCGCCGTGTCGACCATCGGGATGAGCAGCGTCTGCGCACCGATGTCGAGCAGTTGCTTGACGATGTAGGTGTCGCCGATCGGCGGGCGGATGATCGCCTGGCTGGCACTGCCCTTCATCGCCTGCAGCTGCGAGACCAGCAGCGGAATGTCGTTCGGCGCGTGCTCGGCGTCGAGCAGCAGCCAGTCGTAGCCAGCACCCGCGCATATCTCGACCGTGTAGGGGTTGGCCAGCGCCTGCCACAGGCCGATCTGGGCGCGGCCTTCCTTCAGGGCTTGCTTGAAGAGGTTCGTCGGTGCTGGCATGGTCTCTTTCCTCAGGCAAAGTACAGGCTGACGGAGCCGTAGGGACCAAAGTCCGCGCAGATGGTGTCGCCATGCCGGGTTTCGATCGGCCGGATGAAGGAACCCGCCAGCACGATCTGACCCGCCTCGATGCTGTCGCCGTACTGGGCGAGGCGATTGGCCAGCCATGCGACGCCGCGGGCCGGATGGTTGAGCACGCCGGCTCCCAGACCCGTCTCCTCGACCTCGGCGTTGCGCGAGACGATGGCTCCCATCCAGCGCATGTCGAGCTGGTCGGGACGCATCGCCCGGCCCGCCGTGACGATGCCCGCATTGGCGGCGTTGTCGGAGATCGTGTCGAAGACGTTGCGCGCCTTCTTCGTCTGCGGATCGACGCGCAGGATGCGCGTGTCGAGGATCTCCAGCGCCGGGGTCACGTAGTCGGTGGCGTTCAGCACGTCGAAGACCGTGACGTTCGGTCCCTTCAGGGGTGCCTTCATGACGAAGGCGATCTCAGCCTCGATGCGCGGCTGGATGAAGCGCCCGGCCGGAACGGTCGCGCCATCCGCAAACAGCATGTCGTCGAACAGCACACCGGAATCGGGCGTGTCGATGTTCAGTGCGTATTGCATCGCCTTCGACGTCAGTCCGATCTTCCAGCCGATCACCTTGCGTCCGGCGGCGATCTTCTTCTTCACCCACGCGGCCTGCACCGCGTAGGCGTCGTCCATGGTCATGTGCGGATACTGGAGCGACAGCAGCCCGGTCTGGACGCGGGTGCGCTCCGCCTCGTCGAGGCTTGCCGCCGCCGTCTCGATGTCGTTGGACGTCAGCATCTCAGACCTCGTCGGCGATCGTGTTCTTCAGGATGCCGATGCCATCGGCCTCGACCTCGACGACGTCGCCGGGCTTCAGCCAGATCGGCGGATCGAAACGTGCGCCGGCTCCCGTCGGCGTGCCCGTCACGATCATGTCGCCCGGCACCAGCGTGGTGAAGGTCGAGACGTAGTTGATGATCTTGCGGAACGAAAAGATCATCCGGCTCGTGCGGTCGCTCTGGCGGACCTCGCCGTTGACGCGGGTCTGAAGCGCAATGTCGGCCAGCTGGCTCTCGTCGCGGTATGGCACCATCCACGGACCGATCGATCCGGTCCGGTCGAAGTTCTTGCCCTGGGTGACGTTGAACTTGGCATGCCGGACCCAATCGCGGATCGTTCCCTCGTTGCACAGCGACAGCGCCGCGATATGGGAGAGTGCGTCGGCTTCAGCAATGCGGCGTCCGCCCCGGCCGATGACGATGACGATCTCGCCCTCGTAGTCGAGCTGCGGGCTTTCCGGCGGACGGATCAGCGGCTGCTCGTGACCTGTAAAGGATCGCGGAAAGCGGATGAACAGCGAAGGATTGGACGGCGCGCTCTGGCCGTCCTTGTATTCCTCGTTGCGGTCGGGAAAGTTCACCCCGACGCAGATGATTTTCTCCGGTGCCGGGACCGGGATCTCGTAGCGGATGTCGTCGAACGAGAAGTGCGGCGTGAACCGCGCGCCCTCTTCGGCAAGGCGGTTCAGAGCGACGTCCGCCACCACGTCCCGCAACGTCGGCCATGTCGCGCCGTAACGGCTCGAAAGGTCGATGATGCCGTGGTTGACGACAAGCCCGTAACGGCTCTTGCCCTCGGCAAAGAAACTCGCAAATCTCGGATGGGTCATGTGATTATCCAACGCTTAGACAACGCCGCCAAGGCAGACGTATTTGATTTCCAGAAATTCCTCGAGACCGTACTTCGATCCCTCCCGGCCAAGACCCGAAAGCTTGACACCGCCGAACCGCAACGCCGCCAAGGCAGACGTATTTGATTTCCAGAAATTCCTCGAGACCGTACTTCGATCCCTTTATCCAACGCTTAGACAACGCCGCCAAGGCAGACGTATTTGATTTCCAGAAATTCCTCGAGACCGTACTTCGATCCCTCCCGGCCAAGACCCGAAAGCTTGACACCGCCGAACGGAGCTTCTGCCGTCGAGATCAGTCCGGTATTCACACCGACCATCCCGTACTCCAGCGCTTCAGCCACCCGGAAAACGCGGGCAAGGTCCTTGGCGTAAAAATAGGAGGCGAGCCCGAACTCGGTGTCGTTCGCTTGTTCGATGACGTCGGCTTCGTCTGTGAATCGGAAAAGCGGAGCGACCGGGCCAAAGGTCTCTTCAGCCGCAACTGCCATCGACTTCGTCACATCGGCCAAGACTGTGGCTTCATAGAAAGTCCCGCCGAGCGAATGTGGCTTTCCGCCCTGAAGGACCCGCGCACCCTTTGAGACGGCGTCTGCGACGTGCTCCTGGACTTTTTCCAACGCTGCCTTGTCGATCAAAGGACCGAGGTTGATACCTTCGTTAAAGCCGTTGCCCGTCTTCAATGCGCCGACCGCCGCGGCCAACTTCTCAGCGAAAGCGTCATACACACCGTCTTGGACGTAGAGACGGTTGGCGCAGACGCAGGTCTGTCCGTTGTTGCGGAACTTGGCGATTAGCGCGCCTTCGACCGCTGCGTCCAGATCGGCGTCGTCGAAGACGATGAATGGCGCATTGCCGCCGAGCTCCAGCCCAAGTTTCTTGATGGTCGAAGCGCTCTGTTTGTAAAGCTCGGCTCCGATTTCGGTGGACCCCGTGAAGGTGAGCTTGCGCACGATCGGGTTTGCGGTCATCTCGCCGCCTATAGCCGCTGCCGATCCTGTCACCACACTGAAGAGACCGCTCGGTAGTCCGGCACGCTCTGCCAGCACGGCGAGCGCGACCGCCGAGAACGGCGTCTGTGAAGCGGGCTTCAGGACCATCGCGCAGCCTGCCGCGAGCGCGGGTCCGGCCTTGCGGGTAATCATCGCATTCGGGAAATTCCACGGCGTGATCGCGGCGACAACGCCGATCGGCTGCTTCATGATAAGAATGCGCTTGTCGGGCTGGTGACCCGGCATGATGTCGCCGTAGACGCGCCGAGCCTCTTCGGCGAACCACTCGATAAAGCTCGCACCATAGACGATTTCGCTAATCGCCTCGGACAGCGGTTTGCCCTGTTCCATCGTCAGGATCCGGCCGAGGTCTTCCTTGTGCTCGATCATCAGCTCAAACCAACGTCTGAGAGTCGCCGAACGGTCCTTAGCCGTCCGCGCGGCCCAGGCTCTCTGCGCTTCCTGGGCACTTGAGATCGCCTGTGCCGTCTCAACTTGGCCGAGACGCGGTACGCGACCGATTGCAAGGCCCGTCGCCGGATTTTTGACTTCGATGCCGTCCGCTTCCGCGGCGATCCACTTACCGCCGATCAGAGCGGCTTCGCGGAACAAAGTCGGGTCTTTCAGTTCCATATCACGTGGCTCCTAGCCAAATTCTGAAAAAAGGCGGGTGCTTGCGCACCCGCCAGTCGGAGGATCAGGGGGCGATTATAGGCTGAGCCGCGAGTTCGGAATCCTGCGGCTCTATTCCTTGAAACAGGCTGCCGTGTTCGAACCAGGAGCGAGGGGCGGGGGCTCCCCATAGCGTCTGCCGCTGAGGGTCCTTGAGATCCCATTTGATCGGTTCGTGATCGGGGTCCACCGTCTGGTAGTCCGAGCAGTAGATCTCAATGCGATGGCCGTCCGGGTCGAGGATATAGAGGAAGAAGGCGTTCGAGATGCCGTGACGCCCAGGCCCGCGCTCGATGTTGGCCACCCATCCAGTGGTTGCCATCAGGTCGAGCAGATCGATGATGTTCAACGGCGTCGGGACCCAGAATGCCGTGTGATGGAGGCGGGGACCGCGACCGTTTGTGAAGGCGATGTCATGGACGCCACCCTTACGGTGCGTCCATGCGGCCCATAGCCGTCCCGTCTCCTCATCGGCGGTGTATTCCGTAACGCGAAAGCCGATCTCATTGAAGAACGCGACCGACTCGTCGACATTTTTCGAAAAACAATTGAAGTGATCGATCCGCAGTGGCTTCACGCCGCGATACAGCGCGTATTGCTGATGGATCGGCGGCAGGCGCTCCATCTTGGAGTAGAATTCGAGCGGTATGCCGTGTGGATCGCGTGTCCGGAACGTCCTCGACTGATAAGGACGCTCGATCCACTCGACCGGGAGCCCTTTTCCCTTGAAGAAATGCTCCGCCTTATCAAGATCCTCATCCGAGAAAACCTTGAAACCGAGGTCGCGCGCTTCTGCGATTTCGGACTTCTTGAGTACGATGCAATGGTGTCCCCGCTCTTCCATCGCGCGGAGATAGATCGTGTCGCTGTCTTCGTCCGTCACTTGAAGGCCCAGCGTATCGACGTAGAACGCTCTCGACTTTGCAAGGTCTGTAACGCCGAATTCCACGTGACTGAGACGGACGATATTGAATGGTGGATACAGGTTTGGGGCTGGCAGGGCCATTGGGTTTTCCTCCTTTGAAAATGTTTACCGGCTCGGTCTAGCCACCGAGCTTCTGGATTGCATGGGCGGTGGTGGCGAACGCGACATTCTTGGTTTCCATGTAGAAATCGAACGACCAGTCGCCACCGTCCCGGCCGATGCCAGAGTTCTTCACGCCGCCGAAAGGCGTTGGAAGATGCCGCAAGTTCTCGGAATTGACCCAGATCATGCCTGCCTCCAGCTGCTCGGTGAAGCGGAAGGACCGGGTGACGTCAGAAGTCCAGAGATAGCCCGTCAGGCCGTACTGAACGTCGTTGGCAAGCGACAGGGCTTCTGCTTCGTCCTTGAATGGAATTGCCGTGAGTACGGGACCGAAGATTTCCTCCTGGGCTATGCGCATCGAATTGGTGGCCTTTGTGAAAAGGGTGGGGCTCACGTAGCAGCCGCCCCCTGGACCCTCGAACTTCGCGCCGCCAGCGGAGACGACCGCGCCTTCCGACTTGCCGATCTCGATATACTCGAGCACCTTTTTCTCATGGACGGGATGAATGAGGGGACCAACCACGGTCTCGGGATCGAGCGGGTGGCCGACGCGGATACGTTTTGCCTTTTCGGCGACCATGCTCGTGAATTTCTCGTACACGCTTTCCTCGACAAGAAGACGTGACGACGAAGTGCATCTCTCGCCGTTGAGTGAGTAGATCATGAAAACCGCGGCATCGGCGGCTCGCTCCAAGTCCGCATCCGCGAACACGATCACCGGATTCTTGCCGCCAAGTTCGAAATGAACGCGTTTGAGCGTCTCCGATCCCTGCCTCATGATCATCGAGCCCGTCCGGCTTTCGCCCACGAATCCTATGGCCTTGATCAGAGGATGTTCCGTCAGCCTCTTGCCGGCGTCTTCTCCGAAACCGTTCACAAGGTTCCAAACTCCCGGCGGGAGACCTGCGTCCTCCGCGATTTCCACAAGCAGGCGCGCGCTGAGAGGCGAGAATTCTGCCGGCTTGTGGACGATCGTGCATCCGGCAGCCAAGGCGGGCGCGATTTTCCATGTCGACAACATGAAAGGCGTGTTCCACGGGGTGATGATCCCCACGGGGCCGATAGGGGTCCTCGTCGTCACGTTGACCTGGCCGCTTGTCCGCAGGGATTTGCCGTCCCTGGCTTCAGGCGCGCGGTCGGCGAAGAAGCGGAAGTTCTCTGCGCCGCGAAGCGCGGCTTTAGCCATGAACTTGATGGATTGTCCCGTGTCCATGCATTCGACAAAGGCGATCTCTTCTGCGCGGGCCACAATGGCGTCCGCAATTTTGTGAAGGATTTTCTTGCGTGCGTCGCCGGGCAGGGCGGCCCAGTCCCCGAATGCTGCTTTCGCTGCCTCTGCAGCTCTATCGATGTCCGCTTCAGCACCCTTTGCCACGTTGGCTAGCGGCTTCAGGTCCACGGGGGAAATCGTCTCAAACGTCATGCCGTCCGCGGCTGCACAGTCCTTTCCACCGATCCGGTTCGGCACGCCACCTTCAAACTGCTTGAGGTAGGCTTTCGCCCTCAGGATGTTTTCTTCTAGCTTGGACATTTTCTCTCCATTTCGTAGCGAACTGGCACCGATTTCAGTGCGACGCTTCATCGTTTTGGGGGACTGGAGTTACGCTTGGTCTCTGAAGCGGGCGTGCAGCGTGTTTCGTCGCCAGCTGAAGACCGGATCGATTTCACGGATCTCGAGTGAGAGTGCGAAGTGCGGCGTCTCGAAGAAACGAGGCAGCAACTTCTCGGCAGCAGCGAAGATCATCTCGCCAGCACGCTTCTTCTCTTCTTCGCTCCGACCTGTACCTATCCGGAAATTCATGTCGACGAAGCCATTCTCGGGAGCCCCGTCAGCAATGGCGAAATGGTGCGCGGATGATGCGCGAACTCGCACCGCTCCGGTTTCGAAGAGGCCAGTGTCCACGATCGCCTCGTTGACCGTCTTGCAGAGCGCGGTGAAGTCGATCTGATGCTCAAGGTTCGACGAATATTGTATGATCAGGTGCGGCATCTCACTCCCCTTGATACCTCTTAATTATTTAACATGTTAAGCATATCCGCCGCATTGTCAAGAGTTTTGGATTCTGCGGGACTTGAAAAAAACGTTCTTCCGCAAAATTTCCCACACCTTCAGGACCTTGGCGCGAGACGTTACAGCATTCTCGAGCGATCGTTCCAAACTTGACCGCTGGCGCTCCAAGTGTCTGAGTGGAAACAGTTATATCGCTCTTCCTCCGTCCGCCTCCACAACGACACCAGTTACGAAACTCGCCTCATCCGATGCGAGAAACAGGACGAGGTTGGCGATTTCGTCTGGCTGACCCAAACGGCCGATAGGAAACCCAAGCCTCATGCGTTCAAGCGCCGCGAGCTGCTCATCCGCGTCTCCATGGCCTGCCAGGGCCGCTTGGAGAAGTGGGGTGAGAACCAGTCCCGGATTGACGCCGCACACCCGAATCTTCCGGCTCGCGTATTCGAGAGCAAGCGCCTTGGTTGTGACCACCGCAGCGGCCTTCGAGCCCGCGTACCAGGTGTTGAGAGGACGCGGCCGAGTAGCGGACACCGAGCATACGTTGATCACTGCGCCGCCGCCGTTTTCGACCATGTGCGGGATTGCATGCACCGCACTCCAGTAGAGTGGCTTTGTGTTCACCGCGTAGAGACGATCATAGGTTTCTTCATTGACTTCGTGTGCGATCTGGAAAGGCTGGGGGACGCCGGCATTGTTGATGACGATGTCAGGAATACCAAAAGCGGCGATGGTAAATTCTACAGTTGCTCGATAAGATTCACCTGTTGAGACATCGACTTCAAATGCTTGCGCCTCATGTCCGGCGGCGCGCAGGTTGGAGGCAAGCTTTGCCGCCTGCTCGATGTTCCGGTCTGCTACGACGATACGGGCACCTTCCTTGACAAACCGTCTACTGATAGATTCTCCGATGCCGGAAGCCCCACCGGTGATAAGGGCTATTTTATTCGGAAGTCTTTGGGTCATAAGTTTATCCTCTTAGAACCAGGGGTATTGTCGGTTAAGCGAAGCGCGGTGACATGGCGAAGCCTCGGGAAAAGGAAGGCATTACCGTGCCGCACATGCTTGGATCAGGGCTGCGCAAGCTGTCGCTGGTCTTCATCGAATTGAAGTCGCACGAAATCTCGGGCGACCTACGGGTCCCCGGTCCAATGTTTCGATGCGTGCGTGGAGCGCCGAGTCTCAATTTCTATCACTAGGCCTATGAACGACCTTCGCTCCGGGAAGCGGGGCCTCGTCTATCCCCCGATGATTTTGTCGAGCAGTGCCGTCAACTGGCCCCGTTCGACAGCAGTCAGGCGGGAGTTTATCCGGTTCAACTTGTCAGCAATCAAAGGCTGAATGGTCTTCACGAGTTCCCGACCTTGAGGCGAGATAGAGATGAGGACGCGACTTGGCCCGACTCGGTTGACGACGCGCTCTATCAATCCCCGCGTTTCAAGGTCGCGGATAATCCGTGTGAGGCTGGGTGCCAGTATAACGCTTCGTTCACTGAGGCTGGTGGCGTCCATGGGGGACTGGCCCTCGATGAACCGCAATATGCGCCATTGTTGTTCGGTTAGATTGCACGAGCGAAAGATTGGGCGATATTCGGCCAATACCACCTCTCGAGCCCTTAGCAAAAGCATGCCAAGTCCTCTCCCTGGATCCGCCAACGGCCGAACATCCTCGAATTCTTCCGCATTGTTTGGATTCAAACCAGGCACTCCCTTACGTGATGTTGCAACTGCCATACGCTCCATATCACTTTCCCCGGGTTCGGTGCAGTGGACATTGTCCGGTCCCGGCGACCGATTATCGTTCAAACTCAACGTTATCACGCGTAGCGACCCGTCGAGGTCCAATTGCCGAGGCACCATTTCAAGCAGTGGCAATCGCGTGAGACCTTTCCTCCAGAAAGTAACCTGACTGCACTCTCTGCGCCCTACCCTAACAAGATAGACTATTATAGACTTAACATGTTAAATTCAGACATGTCAATTATCCGGCGCCATCCTCCACGCGATAGCCGTTTTAACCGATGACAAGACTTTTCTCAGGCGATTACGAGGTCCATCGAGAGATCTCGTTGACATCGGTGTTATTAACATGTTAAGCAGATTTTATGGATTGCTAATGCGCGAACGGTTTTTGTGCCGCGCTAGCGGCGCGGCGCAGGGGTCGGCGTGGTGATTTGGTGGGTCTTAGAGGCGTGTCCGTTCCGAGTGTGGAGCTGAGCGCTCGATTACATTCGGGGTGTCGATGAGTGAGCTAGGTCGAGGCGGGCAGCCTCTTCTTGAGTTGAAGGGTATCTCGAAAAGCTGGGGTTCTGCGCGTGCATTGTCCGGCGTGGATCTTCGAGTGCGTCCTGGCGAGGTTCATGCCCTGATGGGGGAGAACGGTGCTGGAAAATCCACGCTTATAAACATCGCCTCGGGTCTCGTGACGGCGGATGAGGGGAGCGTTTTTTTGGACGGAGTCGAGGTTCAGATCGTCGGGCCTCGTCATGCACAGGCATTGGGAATTGCCACGATACATCAGGAGCTCGCTCTTGCTGATAACCTGACGGTAGCGGAAAGTATTTTTCTGGGCGCCGAGCTCGCTCGCGGTGGGCTTTTAAGCCGCCGCCAGATGCGAGTGAGGGCAAATGACCTTCTGGAAGAGCTTTCTGCGCCATTCAGCGCTGATGCAGTCGTTGGTTCATTGTCGTTGGCGCATCGCCAAATGGTCGAGATCGCACGTGCGCTGCATGCTCGTAGCCGCATCCTCATCATGGACGAGCCGACAACCTCCCTGTCAGAAAGAGAGACAAAGGGGCTCTTCGAACTGATTGCCAGGCTGAAGCAAAGCGGTATGGCAATCATCTACATCTCGCACCGTATGAACGAGATCTACGCTCTGTCGGACTGTGTCACTGTCATCCGTGACGGAAAGTCTGTCGGGCGTCTCGAACGAGCCGAGTTGGACCCAGGTCGTATCGTCAATATGATGGTCGGGCGGGACATCGCGTCCTTCTACCAGAAAGCCAGCGAAACAGACCTTTCCACCGCAGCGACCGCCTTGAGCGTCAGAGATGTCGCCGACGACAGGCACGTCCTCGGATGTAGCTTCGACGTTAAGGCTGGGGAAGTCGTCGGGATCGCCGGTCTGGTCGGCTCCGGCAGGACGGAGCTGGCGCGACTGGTTGCTTCGATCGACAAAAAGACAGGCGGAAAAGTCATCCTGGGCGGAGTGGATGTCACTGATCTGTCTATCGCCGAGACCATGCGCGCTGGGCTGGTCTATTTGACGGAGGATCGAAAGGACCTCGGTCTGTTTCTTCATCTGAGTGTCCGCGAAAACATCAACATCAACATCGCTTCAGACGATGCGTCGGTTTTCGGCGTCCGCAACCGCAGGAAGGCAGCAGACCGCTCGCGCGAAGCCGTAAAGCGCCTCAACATCAAGGCGGCGAACGACGCGATCGCGGTCGGAAAACTCTCCGGTGGCAATCAGCAAAAGGTCCTCCTGGCGCGCCTTCTGGAAATCCGGCCCAAAGTTCTTCTGCTGGATGAACCGACGCGCGGCGTTGATATCGGCGCAAAAATGGAAATCTACGACCTGATCGACGGGCTTGCGAAAGTGGGGGTGGCGGTCGTTGTCATCTCCAGCGAGATGCCCGAGGTCATCGGGATCTGTGATCGGCTTTTGGTCATGCGAGACGGTCATCTGGTGGGCGAAATCACTCAAGGGCCGACGAAAAGGGCGAGCCAGGAGGAGATCATGTCGATGATTTCCGCTGGCGAACAAAACGACAAGGTAAAGCGGTGATGAAAATAAAGTCCAGTGTCAGATCCAAACTCTCGTCTCATGCCCAAACGCTCGGCATGTTGCCCGTACTCCTTCTTCTATGTCTTGGACTTGCGATCGCAAATGATCGGTTTCTTAGCATCGGAAACCTTTCGATCGTGCTGCAGCAGGCCTCGGTAAACACCGTTCTCGCAGCCGGCATGACCTTCGTGATCTTGACCGGGGGAATCGACCTTTCTGTCGGTGCCATTGTCGCCCTGTCTGCAATGGTATCCCTCATAACAAGCCTGAACCCAGAAATGGCCATGTTCGCAATCCCTTTGGGGCTGCTGGCCGGAATCCTGGTCGGTACCATCAATGGTTTTCTGGTCGCACGCCTTGGCCTTCCTTCCTTTATCGTGACACTGGCCTCATTGACCGCCGTCCGGGGACTGGCTCGCCTGATCGGGAACGATCAGACAATCTTCAACGCAGACCTACCATTCGCCGTCATCGGCAACGGCAGCCTGTTTGGGATCTCCTATCTGGTCATCATCGCGTTCCTCGTGATCCTGATTTCGTGGTTCGTTCTTCGGCGCACGGTCTACGGCCTTCACATCTACGCAGTCGGGGGTAATCCGAAAGCCGCGCATGTCAGCGGCCTGAAGCTGACATGGCTGACCTTCTCGGTGTTCCTCGTCTCGGGCTTCCTGGCCGCTCTTGGTGGCATCATGGCAGCGGCACGGCTTTTCGCTGCGAACGGTCTCCAAATGGGGCAGGGCTACGAACTTGATGCCATCGCTGCGGTCATCCTGGGCGGCATTAGCTTCAAGGGAGGCTTGGGCTCGATCTGGGGCGCTCTCGTTGGAGCTTTGATCATCGCCGTGTTGTCCAACGGCCTCATTCTCGCCGGGGTATCGGAGATCTGGCAATACATCGTCAAGGGCGCGGTCATCGTACTCGCCGTTGGCATCGACAAATACCGCCTGAAACTCAGCCAAGCATAACAGAAAACAGAAAGAAGAGAGGAACTATCAAATGAAAATATCGTGCAAGCTTCTTGCGGCATCTGCTCTGATGCTCGTGACCTCGGTTGTGGGAGCGCAAGCTCAAGAACTGAAGGGCGTCGGCATTTCCGTCAATAATCTTGGAGACCCCTTCTACGTGGCGGTCGCCAAGGGAGCGGAAGAAGCGGTCAAAAAAGCATTCCCGGATGCCGAAGTCATGACCACGTCCGCGGATTTCGACATCGTCAAACAAGTCAACCAAATCGACAACTTCATCTCGGCCGGCGTTGGGCTCATCGTCCTCACCGTCGCCGACGACAAGGCGATCGCTCCTGCCTTGGCGCGCGCCAAGGCTCAGGGTATTGTCGTCGTGGGTGCCGACAACCTGGCGGACGGTCTCGATGCGACCGTGGCGACGGACAGCGTTGCCGCTGGCCGCCTTTCTTGCGAGGAGCTTGCCAAACGTCTGGGCGGCAAAGGCAAGGTGGCCATCATCAGCGGTCCGCCGCTCCCGAACGCGGTCAATCGCGAGAAGGGCTGCACGGAGGAACTGGCAAAGTATCCTGAAATCGAATTTTTGGGCACCGACAATAACGGCGGCTTCACGCGAGACGGCGGCATGAAGGTAATGCAGGGCCTTTTGAACCGTTTTGAGCGCGTTGACGGTGCCTTCGTCGTGGCCGAAGACATGGCTGTCGGCGCGCAGCTCGCCGCGGTTCAGGCTGGACTGAAAGACATCAAGTTTTCTTCGGTCGACGGTTCGCCGGCGGTGACCGAGGTGATGTCGAAGGAGGGCAGCCTGATTGTCGCCACGGCAGCGCAGAGCCCGTTTGAGATCGGTCGTGAGGCCGCCGCTCTCGGAGTAGAGATCGTTCAAGGCAACAAGCCTGCCGATCCCTTCCGCAAGCTTCTCCCCAACCTTGTGACCGTCGATACCATCCACGATTACAAGGGTTGGTAATTAGCCCCGTTTACCTCATGTAGCGGCTGGCTGCCCTTAACCCCTGAGCGGTTTCAAAAAAAGGTCGTGGGCCTCATGCGGGCCTATGACGTCTCGTTCCCGCCCACGGCAGCACCTCAAGTCAGTCGGCGTCGAACAATATATTAACGGAGAATGCAATGAAGAAGATCAAGGCCGCGGCGGTCCAGGCGTCGTCCGCATACATGAATTTAGACGCAAGCATCGACAAAGTCGAAAAATTCACCAAAGAGGCTGCGGCCAACGGGGCGGAACTCGTCGCGTTTCCAGAGTGCTTTCTGCCGGGTTATCCCTGGTTTGTCTGGTTGATGCCGCCCGTCCAGTGGGCGAAGTTCATGCCCCAGTACCACGAAAACAGCTTGAAGATTGACTCTCCGGAATTCGAGCGGATCCGGAAGATCGCCGCGGACAGCAAGGTCACGCTGGTCGTCGGTTTTTCGGAGAGAGCACAGGGTTCTCGCTACATCGCACAGGCCATCATCGGCCCAGATGGCAAGGTGCTACAAACGCGCCGGAAGCTGAAGCCGACGCATGCGGAACGAATGGTATTTGGTGAAGGTGACGGTTCTGACCTGCGCGTAATCGAAACACCATTCGGTCGTCTGGGTGCTTTGAATTGCTGGGAGCATATCCAGCCGCTCACCAAGATGGCGATGTACGCTCAGCATGAAGAAATCCACGTGGCATCGTGGCCGACGTTCTGCAATTGCCGTGACGAAATTTACTCGTTCGGTCCGGAAGTCAACAATGCGATCACCCAGACCTACGCCGTCGAAGGGAGCTGCTACGTGATCGCGCCGAGCTGCGTGACGGGCCAGGATGTGTTCGATCTGATCTGCGAGACACCCGAGCAGAGGCAGATGCTCAACACTCGCACGGCCGGACCTGGCGGCGCTTTCAGCATGATCTTCGGTCCGGATGGCCGCCCGCTCTGCGATCCAATCCCTGAAGATCAGGAAGGTATCCTTTATGCCGAACTCGACCCTCATCAGGTGATCATGGCGAAATCAGGTGCCGATCCTGTCGGTCACTACAGCCGCCCGGACACCTTGGCGCTGTTTCATGATCGCCGCAAGAAAACCGTCGTCCGCGCGACACAGTTCGACGAGGTTCGAGATGAAGCGGACGTGGAGACTGACGCGGACGCTCAAACGCTGGCGTAAGGGATTGGGGATAGTAGCTAGGCGTCATGGCCGTGGAACCCATCCGTACCTCGGCCATGACAGGCTGCTCACCCGGTCAAAATCATAACTGGAGACGGTCCTAGAGCGGTGTCAGCCGCGCCTGGCGACATAGGAGTGTTCACGATGAGTTTCGATCTAGGCATCAAGGGGAAAGTTGCGTTTGTCACAGGGGGCGCGTCGGGAATCGGCGAGACCCTTTGCAAGACATTGGCCGCTTTGGGCGCAAAGGTTGCGATAGCGGACCGTGATATCGAAGGTGCAAATCGACTGGCAGCAGAACTCAATGCTCAAGGTCTCGAGACCCTTGGCGTAGAGTTGGATGTCGCTGACGCCACTTCGGTGGAGAGCGCTGTTGCTGCAACGACCCGACAATTCGGCAATCTGAACTTTGCGGTGAACAATGCCGGGATCGTGACGCCACGGGGAGCCGCCGCGGAACAGTCCCCCGACGACTGGGACCGGTGCATGTCGGTCAACCTCAAGGGCGTTTTTCTCTGCATGCGCGCTGAAATTCCGTCGATAGTTTCCGCTGGCGGTGGTTCGGTCGTGAATGTCTCCTCGATCTGCGGGGTCATCGCCGTCGCGGGGACTGCGGCGTACACCGCGGCGAAGCACGGTGTAGTCGGACTGACAAAGACCGCAGCCTTGGATTACGCCGACAAGGGCGTCAGGATCAACGCGGTTGCCCCCGGATATGTCGACACCCCTTTGATGGCATCGCGTTCGGCCGAAGAAAGACAGGGTATCATGCAGCGCCACCCGATGGACAGAATGGCCAAGCCACAGGAGATCGCCGATATGATCGTGTATCTGCTTTCTGATAGAGCGGGCTTCGTCACTGGATCAGTCCAGCTCGCGGACGGTGGATACACGGCTCGCTAAGGGTCTTCCGTCGCTAGCGACTTGCAAGGAATGAAAATCAACTCGGCGTCCGTTAATGGCGCACCACCCTGAGGAATCCCTTATGAAGTCTTTGGTCGTCAATCAGTTCGGTTCAGTTCCTCAAATGAATATCGAGGTTCGACCCGATCCCGTTGCCAGGAATGGGTTTACGCTCGTGAAAATGCATGCTGCGACAATCAATCCGCTGTCGCATCAGGTGCGGTCGGGTATGGTTGATACGGCAAAAGCACCCTTAGTGCTTAGCAATGACGGTTCGGGGCTCGTGGAAGCGAGCGGACGCTTCGAGAAAGGTACCCCGGTAGCAATCTACGGCGGTGGCCAGCTCGGGATTACGCAGGATGGCCTGCAGCAGGAGTGGGCGTTGGTCGAGGACCGGCGCATCATAGAGTTGCCTGCTGGCTTCGACCTCGACGAGGGGGCTGCTCTTCCGATCAACTACGTCACCGCTTACCAAGCTTTGACACGTGTCGGAAAGGTGGTCAAAGGCCAGACAGTGCTCATATCCGGTGCCTCAGGCGCACTGGGACATGCTCTGATCCAGACTGCGCGCGCTCTCGGTGCCATCCCAATCGGCGTCGTCTCGTCGGCTGGGAAAGTGGCCCGTGCACAACAGTCAGGTGCGCATTCCGTTATCGATCTAAGTACCCAAGATCTGCGACAAGCAGTCCTTGAGGCGACAGGCGACCAAGGCGCAGATCTGGCGTTCGATCCTGTCGGCGGCGAAGTGCTGGGGCAGCTTTTGAGCGCGCTCACCACAAGGGGTGCAGTTGTTTCAATTGGCTTTGTTGGCGGTGTCACGGCGAGCATCAATGTCGCCGATGTCGTAATCTATGAAAAACGTGTCCTGGGGTATGATGCCTGGCTTGAAACAAACGAAGACGTTGCTGTTGCACTCAAAGCCATAAAGGGTTTCATCAATGGCGGCCTGCTGCGGCCATCCATCGATAGCACGTTCCCTATGGAGCAGTTTGCAGAAGCCTATGAACGGCTCTTGTCTCGCCAGGCCACGGGAACGATCCTGCTGCGGCTTTAGTGCCCCGGCCGACGCCCAATGAACCGCGCCGGCTTTGCCGGAGGCTCCAACTTGAAAGTGGAGGCCTGATGAGCAAGACAACGAACAAATTTTCCCCTGAAGTGCGCTCCCGCGTGGGGCGCATGGTGTTGGGTCACGAAAGCTGGCATCCGTTGCGATGAGCAGCGGTTTCGTCAATGGCGGCCAAGATCGGCTACACGGCGCAGACGCTCAATGAATGGGTGAAGAAGGCCGAAGTGGTTAGCGGCAAGCGAGCAGGTCTGCTGAGCTGGTTGGCAGAGAAGATAAAAGCTCTGGAGTGGGGGAGCCGAGAGCTTCGCCAACGAGATGCTGCGCAAGGCGTAGCCGTTCACGCCGCAGGAGCTGAGTTCATCGATGTTGTCGGAGCCATCCGGCTGGACCAAACAGGTTCCAATTTTGAAAGTTCCAGTACACGACGCTGGTGTCGAGGAGAGAATGGTCGACTTGATATCGCGGCCGATGACGAAAATGAGGCTCCTCCAGAGGCGTTCACGCGTTTGGATTTGCAGCGGGGTGGACTCATTCCACAATCGCTGTCTCTTCCGCAAACGCGTGAACGAGGTGGTTTCTGTCGGGGCCCCTTGAGTGCGAGGCGAGTATGTCTGTCATTCCCTCGCAGGCGTCCCGTTTCGCCTGCGCAGAAGGCCCGATAAATTTCAATAGAACGCATCGGGCCCAACGGTATTCTTATGCTATCACACGGACTTTCTACGAAGACGAGCGAAAAGACCCGCCGCCGCGAAAGTGCAAGCCCCCACGATCCAATACTGCCAGACCGCTTCAAGGTTCAGGAAAGGTAGCGCGGACACAATCGTCTGTACGAAGAGGCCTCCGCAGAGGGATGCAACGAATGAACCCCGTCCGCCTGTGATCTGTGTCCCACCGAGGACTACGGCCGTCACTCCCATGAGCGTGTAGTTCACCCCGGTGGTCGCTGAGCCGATGCCGACTTGAGACGCCATCAACAAACCCGCAAGCCCCGCAAACAGTCCGCTCAACGTAAAAGCCATCACTCCGATTTTGACACGATCAATACCGATCAAGCCCGCAGCTTTCGGATTCGATCCCATTGCGCGCAAGGCACGGCCGATTGGACGGTTGAGCAGGAAGTGTTCGAGTACGAATCCACCAAGGATCACGAGCGCGGACACAACGGGGAGTGGCCCGATGGCATACTGGATGCCGCTCATGAAGCTGTCGCCGATCGTACCGTCCGGTGACGGTCGCAGCGTCAATGAGATACCCTGAAGCCCTGTGTAGGTTGCCAATGTCACGACGATCGCCGGCAGCCGAAGCAGTTCTACAAGGGCTCCCTGAAGGAGACCGAATACGGCGCAGGCAAGAACAATGAGGATCGATCCGCCCAACAGGCCGAATTGCGGCTCCTCTGTAAGAAGGAAGGATGCCAGGACTACCGCCAGTCCGGCAAGGGGACCAACGGAGAGGTCTATGCCTCCTGTCAGCATTACGAAGAGCTGGGCGAACGCCGCTAGGCCGAGAACCGTCGTAAGCAAAGCGATGCTACTGAGGTTGAAATCCGTGAAGAAGCTCGGGTTGAGCCATTGTGTGCCGCACGCGACCAATATCGAAAGGATGAGCAGCAGTGCCGCAGGGCCATGATCAGAAGCCGCGAAGACCCCCAGCCCGTGCGGCTTCTTTCTCTCGCCCCCAGAACCATTTTGTCGGACCCCGGTTGCATTAAGATTGGCTTCAGTGATGCGTTCGTCATTGACTTCAGCGCCCGTAAGCTCCGCAATGACTGCTCCCCGGGAAAATACGAGGACTCTGTCGCAAAGGCCTTCGATTTCGACGCCGTCGGCGGAGGCCATGACAACCCCAGCGCCGTCAGCGGCAAGTCCGCGAATTTTTCCGTAGATGTCGCTCCGCGATCCGACATCCACACCCTTTGTCGGTTCATCTATCAAAAGGACACGAGGTTTGCGGGCGATTTCGCGTCCGATGAGAACCTTCTGCTGATTTCCGCCAGAGAGGCTGGCAACCGTGGTTTGAACCGAAGGTGCCTTGATCCGAAAGCTTGCGTGGATTTCTTCCGCCAGCTTCTTCTCTCTTTGCCCGGAGACAATTCCCGCCACGGAGATTTCTTTTAGTTGACCAAGCCCCTCGTTCTCGCGGATTGAGAACGGGAGAGCCAAGCCTTCCTTATGGCGGTCGTCTGGAACGAAGCCCACGCCGAGGGCGCGGAATTGGGCTACATTCGACGCCCTGACAGTGTCTCTGCCGATGCGCAAACTGCCGGACGTGATCTCGTTGATCCCGGCGAGCGCACGAAGAAACTCCCGCTGCCCCTGTCCATCGACACCGGCCAGGCCGACTATCTCGCCGGGCCGGAGATCAAGCGTAACATCGCTGAAGCCGCGACCCGAAAGGGTCGCCGCTGTCAGTATTGGATCACCAGAGGCCTTACCCGCCTTCTGCGGGAATACCTGGCCCAGGGGTCGGCCTACGATGAGATCGATGATTTCAGTGGTCGTGATCCCCGCCGCCATGCGTGTCTCGATCATCTCCCCATCGCGCAGCACGGAAATGCGATCGGCGATCGACATCACTTCGTGGAGTCTATGTGAAATGTATACTATCGCGGTTCCTGACTTCTTCAGGTCGGCGATCACGGAGAAAAGGTGCCTGACCTCGGGGTCTTGAAAGGGCTCTGTTGGCTCGTCCAGGATGAGCACCGACGGCTGACTCGTAAGAGCCCTCGCGATTTCCAGCACGTGTCCCTGTGCTAGCGACAGCCCACCGGCCCGCTTATCCAAAGTCATCGCCAATGCTTCTGTCGTCACACGGGAAAGGATCGTGTTCGCCTCACCCCGGGTGAGCGATGGCCTGACTAGGCGCAGGTTTTCCAAAACGGTCAAGTCTGGCGACAGGGCAGGGTGTTGGAATGCCACGCTGAGCCCGAGCTGGCGCACGAGCGATGGACTGTCCGCAGCCATGGAGCCGTTAATCTGGATCTCGCCTGCGTCTGGCTTCAAAACGCCTGCGGCGCAGTTGATAAGCGTGGATTTCCCCGCGCCATTTTCGCCCACGATCGCGTGCACTTCGCCGGAGTAGGCGACGAAGTCGATCCCCTTGAGGGCTTGTACAGAGCCAAACGATTTCGTCACTCCAGAAAGCGAAAGAACGGGCTCAGCAACCTGCTCCATCGCCTGCTTTATGGGCTGTATGATGGTCATCTCTTACTCCATTGGACTTCAGGCGAATTTGAGCCGCTGGGCGACCGACGGTAGCCCGACGCCGATGAGCACGATGATCGCCTGGATGATGTACTGAGCCGAAGTGTCGAACCCCAGGCTAACCACAAGCTGCCCCAAGAACGTCAGGAAAAACGCTCCGATCGCCGTGGCGAGGATACTGCCTCGGTCACCTGCGATCGAATTGCCTCCGACGATGTAGGCAGCGAAAGTCGCCAGCATGTAATCATTTCCGGCGAATAGCGAAGGGACGTCCGACAGTCCGGCGAAGAGGACGCCCGCAGCCGAAAACAGGATGCCAGCAGCGACGTAAGCTCCGATCTTCAGCGCCTGGACGCGGAAGCCTAACGCCAGTCCCATTGCGCCGCTTAATCCCGCCACCTGAAACCGGCGGCCCAAAGTTGTTTTCGAAAGCACAAACGCCACGACGCAGATCAAAATAAACGCCGCGATCACGGGGTTCGGTATACCGACGGTGCGCCCAAGGGAAAAGGCGCTGATCGCCGGAGAGACCGCGGAGGAAACGCCTCCCGAGATGAAAAGGACGAGCCCGAACACAATACTGTTCATTGCAATTGTGACGATCAATGGCGGAACCAAAAGCACCGTGACAACGAGGCCATTAACAAGCCCGAAGACACCTCCGGCAAGCAGTGCGATGCAAATAAGCGCGAAAGTGGACCCCACGCCACCGTCACTGAATTGCATGGCCGTCACGACCATTGCGCCAAAGGAGAAAATTGCAGCGACGGAGATATCCAGTCCTCTTTGCTGGATGACGAGGTGCTGTCCAATCGCCGCGAGCGCAAGGATCGCGGCGAACGGTAGCATGCCAACGATGGAAGCCGACTGAACAGTAGTTGGGGCCGTGATGGCACCCAGTATCACCAGGAAGAGCACGGCAAGAAAAGCCCGCGCCCCATTATGCCGCATCAAACCAGCCATGGCCGCCATCCTTTCCAATAGTACTACTTGAACACGTCCTGAAGCTCGGACTTCGTCATTGTGAACGTGGACACGTGAGCCCCCGGAGGAAGATCAGGGTCACAGATTGGCTTGACTTTGGGATCGCTCGACGTGGTGTTGTCGATAACCGGATCGTGGAAAATCGAAGGCTCGTCGTTATCGATTCCCTCAGCGGCAGCCACGCCCTTACGAAGGGCGATGCGTGTCAACCAAGTACCAGCTGACGTCGTGAACAGCTGGAACTTCGGATTGGCATCTTTGTGGCTGTACCAGAAGCAAGCTACCTCGTTACCGTCGCGGGTCGTCCAGAGAGGAATTGGACGGCCGGCGATCTCGAACGCGCGAAGTGCGCCCATAGATCCGATCCCGTAGTCGCTCATGACGGCATCGATCTTTTCGTGTTTCGCCAGAAGACTTGTCATGATCTTCTGCTCCTGCGCACGATCCCAGTTTGTCGTGATCGGGCCGGGCTCGAGGAGCTTGATACCTGGGTAGTTTTTGAAGACGCCCATTGCACCTTCGAAGTGGCTTTTGACAGAGGTCGCGCCGGCGGCGCCGCCGAGGTAAATGATGTTGCCTTGGCCGTTCAGTTCCTTAGCGATCCATTCGGCCGCCATTTTGCCTTCGAGGCCCTGGTCGTTTGTGACCATCGCGACATAGTCTTTCCCAGCCTTGCCCGGGTAGCTCGTACCGCCATAGAAAGGAACCACCTTCGCGCCCATCTTGGTGGCTTGGCTCATCGCGCGAAGCAAACTCTCTCCACCGTCAGGGTAGACGATGATGACATTGAAGCCCTGAGCGGCAAGCCCTGTAATGTCGGAAATCTGCTTTTCGACGCTGCCCTGTGCGTCCGTATACCGAACATCGGTGATGTTCTTGCACTTCGCGGCTTCAAGCTCGAACTCACGGCGCGAGATTTTCCGCCAAGGGTCGCTTGAGATGCCCGAGGAGTAAGCCACTTTGATTGGCTTGGTGCCGCAGAAGTCCGAAATCGGACGCAGCTCGTCAATCGTACCGACCTTGGTTGGATATAGATTTGGCTCGGCCGCGTAGGCCTGCGTGCCCAACGTCATAGCCAACAACACGCTGGCCAGCGAGAACTGTTTCATGAGCTTCCCTTTTTGTAATGGATGACAGCGAGTTATTTCTCACCGAACGCATTCATTATTTACATATAAGTGCATTTGTCGACGTCAAAGAATTAGCATTTAACAAATTAATTTGCGTATTAAATAGGCATTGTGCATATTGAATAATTATTTTGAGTGGAGAGTTGCAAACCGCCAGGATGTGAGCCAAACGAACTATTCGAAACGGAGCAAAGAGCATGGTCAATGGTCGCGGTGTACAGTCGATCGACGTCGGCGGGCGGATACTCACAGCCCTCGTGCAGTCGGGAAAACCACTGATGCTGAAGGACCTTTCAGCCATGGCCGATATTGCTCCCGCTCAGGCTCACGCGTATCTAATCAGCTTCCGGCGCATGGACCTCGTCGAACAAGACAGTGACACTGGCCGATATCTGCTGGGACCTTTTGCTTTGCATCTCGGGCTTGGTCGCATGCGCGCATTCAGCCCCATGAAGCTCGCCAGCAAGGCAGCTGTACAGCTGGCTCACGAGACCCGACTTCGCGCGCTCGTTGGAGTATGGGGCTCGCACGGTCCAATATCGGTCCAGATCGAAGAGGGAGAGGAAGACCTTCATATCGACTCCCGCCCTGGTAAACATCACTCCTTGATCAAGACGGCAACGGGCAAAGTATTCGCAGCCTATCTTCCAAGATCAGTTGTCGAGCCTCAATTGCAGATCGAGTTGGAGCGATGGGACAAAGCGCAGTTCGTTGGCGAGGCTCCTACGATGCGGGAGGTCGTCCAGACGATGGAGGCTACGCGCGCGCGCGGGTTTGCATTCACGAAAGACGACCCATCGCCCGGCATCGCCTCGATAAGCGCTCCAGTATTCGACCAAAGCGGCCAGATCCAGTTCACGCTTGCGATTGTCGGCGCTACCCGGAACATAGATTTGTCGGTCGACGGCCAGCATGTCAGGGGTCTGTTGCGTTTTACGCGGAGTTTGTCTGAAGAACTCGGATTCCAATCGACTTACTCTTCCATGGACATTGGCACGGAGGGAGTTAAGTCGGGGACCAGGCGCACAGCAAAGAAAATGAAGACCGAGGAAGTAGCGTTGGCCGGCGGCCCCAAAAAGCGCGGCCGTAAGCGAACGGTTTCGAGCGAGATTTAAACGGTTGCTTCCACTGCTAATGCATCTTTCCAATGGCGACCTCCGAAGTTTCACCCTTGCCAGGCCGGCAGATGTAGCATCCCATTTATCACGAAATATATCGGCAGAAATGTCGATGCGCGTTGCGGGTCGGCACCATCGCTCAACTGACCATCCCATGCTGTTTCACGAAGGTCGCTGCAAGTTCCGCGCGGTTGGCGCACCCGAACTTGTCCATCGTTTTGTTTAGGTGGGTCCGCACGGTGCTGAAGCTCATGCCGAGGATACGCGCGATGTCACGGTCGGTGCAGCCGCGTGACATCAGTTCGACGACCTCACGCTCCCGAGGTGTCAGTGACACCCGTTGCGCGTTTTCACGAAGAAGTGAGGTCCGGAAGAGGGGCTCGATAATGTCGAGCAGCATCTTCTCTCGGTCTTCAAAATTTTCCTTGTCTTTTCGACGCCAAACCCTCAGGTCGCCCAAATCTCTATTTTGATCGTCAAAGGAATAGAGGTTGATACCCCATTCCAGACCGTCGATCTTGAGCATGTCATTGTAGAATTCGGACTTCAGGAGGTCCGACCGAGCAAGTACCTGGTCGACGATCGTTGCCCGCCCGTTTGCGCGCATTTTGAATGTCATAGGATCACGGGTCTGGAACCAATCCACATACAAACTGTGAATTTCCGGGGCTATGCCGAAGTTCAAGCCGTTGCAGAATTTCCGCTCTGCGTCGCGCCATATGAAGCTCGACCCGCCGTCCGCGCGCAAGAGCTTTACCACATCCGGCAAGATCGCAGAACGAACACTTTCCACGGAATTTGATATCTGCAAACGGCCGACGATGCTGGCAAAGAGCGTCATCTCGCTCGAGGTAATGTCACGGATGATCATTGGTCGCCTCCTTCGCTTGGTTGAACTCGCCGAAAGCTGCGCTCCCCCGCGAGTTCAACTTGCTTTGCAAGCGGCGTGCCAATTCGAGATTACATCATGCGCCCAATGGCGGGCGCCGCTCATGCCAGTCGGTCGCCCGCTGGAATGCAGATCCCGCACGAACAAGTAGTCCTTCGGACAGGGCCGGGCCTACCAGTTGCACGGTCAAGGGGAGGCCAGAGTCATCGAATCCGGCCGGAATGGTGATGGTAGGTGATCCCGTTATGTCGAAAGGTCCCGTGAAGCGGATGAACTCGGCATTGTCGCCGTCGGCAAGTTCGCTCCAACGGTCGAGCGAGGGAACACGCCAAATCGTCGTTGGAATCAGAAGCAGATTGACGTTGTCAAAGAGCATCGCGATCTCGTTCGCGAACGCGAGACGTGTCTGGTGAGCTGCGGTCAATTCCGCGGCTGAAACTCCAAGCCCCATCTCGATGAAGCCGCGCAGGACGTCACCGTATTCATTTTTTCGCTCAGGGAAGATTGTCGAGTGCGCTAGTGCGGTTTCCGGTCCGCATATCGCCATCCAACTTGAAGCCGAGGCGCGCCATCCTTTCACTTCGACCTCGACGAGGATCGCGCCAAGACTTTGCAGAACCTTGGCGGCTGCTTCCCATGCTGCTGCGTTGGCCGGATCAATACCGACGGTCGCGTAGTCGCGTGGAACGCCGATCCGCAGCCCCGCGACCGGGCGGCCGATGTCCGCCTGGTAATCGGGAACCTGGGCCGAGAGTGCGGTGGGATCATTGATGTCGGCGCCCGCCATCGCGGCAAGCACGAGCCCCGCATCCTGCGCGGAACGCGTGAACGGCCCGATGTGATCAAGCGATGCAGCCAGCTCGAAGACACCATACCGACTGACCCGGCCCCAAGTCGGCTTCAGACCCGTAACGCCGTTGGCCGCAGCGGGGAAGCGTATGGAGCCGCCCGTGTCGGACCCTAATGCAGCGAAGGCGAGACCGGCAGCGACCGAAACTCCGGATCCGGAGGAAGATGAGCCGGACCAGTGACCCGCGTTCCACGGGTTCAAAGGAGGCTCAACGTCTGGATGGTGGGTGGCGTATGCTCCCTCGGTTGTTTTGACCTTGCCAAGCGTGATAGCGCCCGCGGCTTCCAAACGCTTGACGACGGTTGCACTATATCCGGGCCGGAAGTCCCTGTGGATGCGACTGCCACCGGTCGTGACCGCGAAGTCGGTGAAGATGATATCCTTGTAGGCGATAGGAACCCCATGCAGAGGACCTTTCCAGTTGCCGCCCATGATCTCCGCTTCTGCTTTCTTTGCTTGTGCGATGGCGCGCTCGGCAGTCACGGTGACGTAGCTCTTCAATGCCGCGTCGCGCGCTTCAATCCGTTCGAGCATATGCGTCGTGACTTCCACGGGCGACAACGCCCGATTCCTCAATGCGTCGGACAACGCGGCAATAGACCAGTAGTGCATGAGTGTCTCCTTGAAAAATGGTCACGGAAAAGGCTTCGCGGACAGCCCGCGCGGTTCCAGGTCCAAAATGATTTCGATGCGAGGCGTTTAAGCGGCTGCGTCGCGCTTGGCGGACGAGCTTGCGATCAGCTCGATCACCTGTTCGGTGGAGATGACGTCCGCCCAGCAGGTATAGAGGGTGCCGAGGGTCGCATTGTGCTCTTCATCGGTCAACGCGGCGTTGCCGTCGGAGACGAAGATGACCTTGTAATTCAACTGGTTCGCGTCACGAGCAGATGACTCCGAGCAGAAGTTCGTCAGTGTGCCTGTTATTATAACGGTGTCGATACCGCGCTCCTGAAGCAGGTCGTGCAGATCGCAGGTACCATGCGTAAAGGCGCTGAAACGTGTCTTGTTGACCACTTGCTCGCCCGGTGCGGCATCTATCTCCGGCCAAAGTTCGTGGGTTTCGCTTCCCGGTGTCAGCAGACCTTTCAGATCCGTCGAAAACGAATCTCCGAGCAGATCGGAGTACCAACCATTCCACGGAAAGGCCTCGTTCGGATTGAATGTCTTCCTGATGAAAACATTTAGGCCGCCGCCCTGTCTCACCGCTTCGGAGATTGCGTTGACGTTGGGGACGATTTCGCGGGCGATTGGAACCTCGCATCGGCTGCCAGGCTGAAGGTACGCTGTTTGCATGTCGATCACGACATGCGCCACTTTCTTCATGTCGAGATGGGTGAAAGAACGATCCCGGTTGTTCCGGTTCGTTCTGCCTCTTTCAAGCATGACTGGGTCGATAGCGATTTTATGCATTGCATATGCTCCTGTGTGATTGGGCTAAATCAAGCAATTGGTCCCGGTCGGACTCCGGCGACCATTTGCACGGCCACGGTGGGCTATTTCATAGCGCGTGTGATGTAGGCTCGAACATCGGCACTTTTGATAGTCGCAATGATACCGAGGACTGCGAGGATCAGTACGATCGCCGAAAACACCGAAAATGACTGCCGCAGACCGATTTGATCCGCGAGAAAGCCCATTGCCAGAACCGGAAGGGCGTTCGCCAGATACCCGATGGCGTAGAACCGCGATATGATTGATCCCCGTCGGTTGGGCGAAGCTGAATGGCTGACCAGCCCTGCTGCGCCTACAAAAGCCGCACCGTAAACCAGACCGGAGATCGGAATGGTCACAAGCAATAGCGAGGCGGTTCCGGTTGCCGACGCAACCGCGACCGCCGTCTGTGTGAGACCAAGTCCCGCGAGGCCGACACGGATCGCAGTGCGGTGGCGCATCCGCCCAAACGCAAATTGGCCACATCCGGCAAACACCTGGAAGGCCACCGGAAAAAGGCCAGCGGTCGCAGCCGACTGCAGGTCGAACGCGGATATGGCGACAGCAGGCCCTACCGCCATCAGCGCCGAACCCACCATCCATGCGACGCAAATTGTTAAGGCCGACAATGCGAACTTTCCACATTTGTCAGCCACCGGATCAGTCGCTTCGGCCAACTTCGGGACCGTCGCTTTAGTCGTGTTTCGGGGGCGCGACCACGGTGATACCACCAGCCCGGCAATCACCAGCAACGACAGTGCAACGATGAAAAGAAACGGTGTAACCCGGGGAAATAGGTCGCCGGCGATCGCTATGGAGGATACCGTTGGCCCGATTGCGGCTCCGCCAGTGAAGGCAAGGGTAGCTATGACGGCAGCCCGGCCATGTGTTGGTGAAGGGTCTAACTCGCTCAGCGCGGCTGTTGCCGTTCCCGTGATCGCTCCGGTGCCTACGCCGGCGAGAAAACGACCGAGAAACAAGATTGGCAAACTGGAGGCGATCGCCATCAAGAACGCTCCAGCGGCGACGGTAGCCAAGGCGGGCAGTATCATCCATCTGCGGTCAGGCACCCGGTCACTCAAGACACCACCCAAAACCAGGGAGAATAGCGTGCCGAGCGAATACACAGCGAATAACGCATTGACCGCGCCTTGGCCGATTTTCCACTGAGCCGCGTACTGGGGATACAGAGGGCTAGGAGCGGTGCTGCCAAGCAGCGCAGCGAAGATTGCAAGAGCGCAAAACAGGCGCGCTGCAACATGCCTGTCGGTCCCCGCTGCCGGAGAGTTGCAGGACAGGTTCGGTCTCATGTGTTCGCTTTTCGGTTGAATTCATGGCTTTGGCAACTGCGAAGCTGCCAAACGACGAGAAATAGATATGCTATTGCCAAATCAATTTGTAAATAAAAAAAATTATGCAGATAGACGATAAATTTTTGTATGAAATATAGGCAACTTTGAATGATGAAATAATGTATATATTTCAATTTGATAAGTTGATGCAGATTATCAACTTGCACAGACAGAATTTGTCTCTGAGCGCCATAATGCTGTTTTTTAAGCTGCCCGCTGCGAATGTGCCTAAAATATGGACTTGCTGATTAAATCGGCAATCCGTAACTTCTCACCCAGCAACACCATCTTGAAAAGTAGCTGGAGATAATTCGATGTCAGAATCTTTCACCGAGCCGCCGTCAGAGCGAGCGCTTCGGATCAAGGCTATCGAAAGTGTTCTTCTAGAGAAGAAGATACTTGCGCCCGGAGCCGTCGACGAGATCGTCGACCTCTTCGAAAATCAACTCGGACCTCGCAACGGCGCAAAGATCGTCGCGAGAGCTTGGACTGACGCGGCCTACAAAGAACGGTTGTTGGCAAACGGGACGGAAGCCATCCTGGAGATGGGTTTTGCTGGCCTGCAGGGCGAATACATGGTGGTCCTCGAAAACACCCCGGCCATCCATCATGTCGTCGTTTGCACTTTATGTTCATGCTACCCCTGGCCAGTCCTAGGTTTGCCGCCCAACTGGTACAAGACCGCGCCATACCGCAGCCGCGTGGTCATTGAACCGCGGGCGGTACTCTCTGAATTTGGCTTGGATGTCCCTGACGATGTCGAAGTCCGTGTCTATGACTCCAACAACGAACTCAGATATCTGGTTTTGCCGCAGCGGCCGGTAGGGACTGAAGGCTGGAGCGAGGAAGCGTTGGCTGAAATTGTCACCAGGGACTCCATGATCGGCACAGCGGTTTGCAAAGTGCCAAATGCGGACGAGGGGGTGGTCTAATGAACAGCATTCACGACCTCGGCGGCATGCACGGCATGGGTCCCCTGCCATTCGAAGAGAACGAACCCAAGTTCCATGCGGAATGGGAGCGGACGGTTTTCGGCGTGAATATGCTTCTTCTTCTGTCAGGTGCATACACAGCAGACGAGCATCGTCACTCGATGGAAAAGATCCCCGCGCTGCATTGGCTTGAATCCCCTTACTACCTCCACTGGATCGATGGTTTCGAAACTATTCTCCAAGACAAAGGTATCGTTACCGCGGAAGAGATGGATTCGGGAAAGTCGTCGATGTCCGGTAGGGCTGGACCTCTCGCAAATTATATCGATCCAGACGCGATTCGTAACATCGCCCTGCATAACCATCCCGTCACCGGTGACATCGAAAAGGTTCCCTCCTTCAAGGAAGGCGACGTAGTTCGGGCCAAGAACATCAATCCTCGAACTCACACACGGTTGCCGAGATATACTCGCGGCAAGAAAGGCATCGTCGTAAAGCATGTAGGTGCGTGCTTGTACGCGGACGCACGAGCGCATGGCGGCAGCGAACAGTTTCAGCACACGTATAGCGTGAGGTTCGAAGGCAAAGAGCTATGGGGTCCTGATGCGGGTCCGCGCGATGCCGTCTACATCGATCTATATGACTCGTACCTGGAGGATGCATGATGGACAACCAGAGCATCCTCAGCGCGCTCGATTCTTGCAAATTGGGACTACGACTAAACACCGATGCAGGTATCCCGGGCTTCGGCGACCCTTGGCACGCACAGGCATTTGGAACTTCGCTGGCTCTTGCGAAGGCGGGCCTGTTCACTTGGGAAACCTGGGTGACGACATTCAGCGCCGAAATTCTCGCGAATCCACAGCACATCGATGAGACAAGCGAGGCCGCGTACTACAGGCAGTGGCTCGCCGCTCTCGAAACACTCGTCGGAAACCGGGGCGCGGTCTCGGATTCTGAAATCGGTGAAACTTCCGAGCACTGGCGGCGGTCCTACCTTAACACGCCCCATGGAAAACCGATTGTACTGTCCCGGGCGTGGCCCGCCACCGACAAGATGGACCACCATGATCATGATCACGATGATGATCACCATCACCATCACCATCACCACCATCATCATCATGGTGATGATGTGAGAAGCCCGGTACCAATCGCCGTCAGTTTGGCGAGAATGTAAATTGCCAAATTGGAGAACCACAATGTCCATAGCAACTCATCACGGTACCGCAGTTTCGGCACCGATCCCGGTCGGCCAACTTGTTCCATGGGCCCTTTTCGTAGGTCTCCTGGCGTTGATCGCGATCTATTTTGTCGGCACGGAGCAGGGAGCGACTTCGGTGATTTCGGGCTCCTACGTCCACGAGTTCACCCATGACGGTCGCCATCTGCTCGGCTTCCCCTGCCATTAAAGGAATCTCGATATGGTTGGCAGTCTCTTGCTCCGAGGCATGATCGTCGGGTTCGTGGCCGGGCTTCTGGTATTTGCCGTCGCTTTTGTGTTCGGTGAACCGCTGGTTGAAACCGCGGTTTCATTTGAGAAGCAGGTTGCGCACGCCACGGGCGAGCCGCACGAGCACCTCGTCGGTCGTGCTACGCAGTCGGGTCTGGGGCTTGCAACCGCGACCGTGGTGTTCGGTACGGCACTCGGCGGACTTTTTGCGTTGGTCTATGCTTTCGCCCAGGGCCGGGTTAGCTCGTTCGGACCGAGGGCTACGGCTGCGCTCATAGCGCTCGCTGCGTTCGTCGCGATCGCTCTTGTGCCGGACTTGAAATATCCGGCCAATCCGCCCGCGGTGGGCGCTGAAGATACTATCGGGGCCAGAACCGTGTTGTTTTTCGTGATGATTTTGATATCGGTCATTACACTTTGCGCATCGATATCCCTTTTGAAAGCGCTTCGCCCTCGCTTTGGGGTCTGGGACGCGTCAATTATCACCGCGGTCAGCTACATCTCGATAATCGGTCTAGCCCAGTATCTGCTGCCATCGGTCAATGAAGTGCCTGAGAACTTCCCCGCCGTGACGCTGTGGAGCTTCCGGGCAACTTCGCTAGGTATGCATGCTGTGCTTTGGGGCGTATTGGGCTTGGGCTTCGGCGCATGGATGGAAAGAGGCAATCGCGCAGCAAGCGTTGATTACGCGCGTCGTCCATCTCATTCTCGCTGACATCATCGTCTATGTTTTGCGGGGGTACCCGCCTGTCGCTGCTCCAACAGAGCGCCCCGTCTTGGTCTCCTGACCATGAAATGGGCTTCCCTCTGTCCGGCTTATGGTTTTGATCCTCTATTGTGATAGCCCGGCTCATGCTCGGACGTCTGCCCGTTCCTCAGCTAGACGAACCAGAGCGCCCTCGAAGGCGCTGCAGACGACGAGAGGGATTATGCTTAAACGGCGACGAGCGCTGATGCCGGACCTTGGGAGGGGATCCCTGCCCGAAAGTCAATCTTCCTCTGATGACCGGCAAGCCTGGCGCGTTCGTTGAAGCTGTGATCTTGGCAGTTACCGTGTGAACGTGGTTTTCCGTCTGGTTCAACGACTTGCCCTGCGCCATGGATCACAAATCGACGTCCTGCACAGGATATAGTCCGCTTCGTGCGAATGTTGGGGCACCTCCGGCGTTGCGGTCTCGTCGGACTTGTTGTCTGCGCGTCGCGCTGCCGCAGTTGGCCAACCGCATGCAGAACTCAGGCGTTTCCAGGCCAATCTCTGGCGCACGCGGCCGTGTTGATCACAAAAATCCGCAAAAGTGTCGATGCCGCGCAAAATAGAAGCCTGATAGAAATTTAATCAGTGCTTCAAACCGCCCAAAACTTAATCAGGCGAAAAGGCGCTTTGCTGGAGGTGCTTGACCTCCACTTCAGGCTCAGTTCGCCGACCTTCGGCGGTATCTCTTCGCGCCATGCCAGTTAGAGGAACTAAAGCAAAATGCATCAAATTCAGATACATCCCGCCCAGCTCGCTCGCGGTCGCAAAAATCGCGATGGCCGCGAGTATGTATACGCTGACCTCGAGATGGCGCGTGTGGCGCACATTATCGTCGATCTGCAAAACGGCTTCATGGCCGAGGGAAGCGTTTCGGAGGTTCCTATTGCCCGGGAGATCGTCGACAACGTCAATGCCATCTCTCAGGCAGTCCGCGCAGCGGGCGGCCTTAACGTGTTTCTCAGATACACCTATCTTGAGAACGAGGAGAAGCCTTGGGATAGCTGGTATAAAGCACTGCTTGGAAGTCCCTTTTCGACCGGCCTTTCCAGAGGTTTCACGCCGGGCAATCCTGAACACGAAATCTGGCCGGCGATCGATGTGGCTCCCGGTGAGCCAATCCTCGATAAGACCCGGTTCAGCGGCTTCATGCCGGGGACTTGCGAATTGGACACGGTCCTGCGCGCGCGCGGCATCGACACCGTAATCATCACGGGAACGGTAACCAACTGCTGCTCGGAGGCGACCGCCCGCGACGCTCACCAGATGGATTACAAGGTCATCTTCGTTTCGGATGGCAATGCCGCCATGACGGACGAAGAACACAACGCGACCCTCGGCAGCATCTACGTCGCCTACGGCGACGTAATGTCTACCGGTCAAATCCTGCAAATCATGCAGAAGAGGACGGCTGCAGCGGCGTAAGCCTCGGTCTCCATGCCGACCGCCGCTTGCCGGTCGGCCGCACGTCACGACATGCAGAAACGATTCTTTAACAATGTCTGAGGGGACAAAATGAAGAACAACGAAGTCGCTCGCCGTACATTCCTCAAATCCAGCGCGTTTCTCGCGAGCACCCTGGCAATGCCCTATATCGCTCGCCCGGCCTTCGCCGCCGACACCATCCGCATCGGGAACCTGATCGATCTTACCGGACCGATTGGCGCGGGCGGTCAGGTGGTGATGCCGGGCATGACGTTGGCCGTAAAGGAGATCAACGAAAGCGGTCTGCTCGGAAAGCAGGTCGAAATCGTCAACTACGATGCCCAGTCCAACATGCAGCTCTACACGCAGTATGCGCAGCAGTTGGCGCTGAAGGACAACGTCGACGCGGTTTTCGGTGGCCTGACCTCCGCCTCAAGAGAGGCGATCCGACCGATCTTCAGCCGTTTCAAGAAACTCTACTTCTACAACTGTCTGTATGAAGGCGGCGTGTGCGACCGCAACATCTTCTGCACCGGAACGACGCCGGCCCAAACAGTGGGCAAGCTCGTCCCCGAAGCCATGAAGAAGTGGGGCAAGAAGGTCTACATCATCGCCGCAGATTACAACTACGGCCAGATCACCGCGAAGTGGATGGCGAAGTTCGTCAAGGATAACGGCGGAACCGTTATGAACACGGACTTCTTCCCCCTAGACGTCACTAACTTTTCGTCCGCGATCGCCCGGATCCAGTCGGCTTCGCCCGATATCGTGTTCTCGGCGATGGTCGGGGCCAATCATCTCGGTTTCTATCGTCAGTGGGAATCAGCGGGTCTCAAGCAGCGCATCCCCATAGCTTCGACGACCTTCGGAGCCAACAGCGAGGTGCTTACGCTCGATACCAGCACAACGGAAGGCATCATGTCCTCCTTCGGCTACTATGACACGGTGAATACGCCCGGGAGCAAGGCTTTCGTAGAGGCCGTGAAGCCAACCGTACCCTCGGGAAGCCAGGCAACCGAACTCACTGCCTGCGCCTACGAAGCCGTCAATCTGTGGGCCCAGGCAGTCCAGGCTGCCGGAACGACCGATCGGATGAAGGTGATCGAAGCGCTCGAAGGCGGGCGTTCGTTCGGCGGGCCATCCGGGCATGTCGCGATTGATCCCAAGACCCATCACACAGTCCGTAGTGCTTTTATAGCCGAAGCGAAGGCTGGAAAATGGGCGATCGAGGCTAGCTATGCCGATCAGCCTCCGGCGGACACCGCGGCCGTCTGCGATCTGGCGGCAGCGCCAAATACCAACAAGCAGTTCGTCATCGAAGTCAACTAAGCGGATGGGATTGCGTCTTCATGGATGACATCGCGCTTCAAGCGTTCAATATTCTCGTCGGCATCTCCACCCTCGCTCTGATTACGATCGGATTGGGGGTGGTCTACGGGATGATGAAGATCATCAATCTGGCCCATGGTGAGTTCATGATGCTGGGTGCTTACACCGTGGTGGTAGCGACAAGCCAGGGCATCAACACATGGCTCGCGTTGTTCGTTCTTGCCCCGCTGGTTAGCGGGGCTGCCGGGGTCGTCGTCGAGCGGTTGCTTATCCGTTTCCTGTACGGGCGGATGATCGACACGATGCTGGCAACCTGGGGCCTGGGCCTTGTGATGACCGGCGTGATGACAACCATCTTCGGAAACCAGGTGAGGGGCGTCGCAACTCCCATCGGCAGCCTCTCCATCGGGCGTTTTGATGTGGGACTTTTTGGCCTCGTCATCTTTGGCGCTGCCTCGGCCTCTCTCGCGACGATCTTCATGGTGCTGAAGTTCACTCGCATTGGCCTGATCGTGCGTGCCACGATGCAGAATTCTGCCATGGCGTCAGCGCTGGGCGTGCCGCCAAAGGTGGTTTACATGGGAACGTTCGCGCTCGGAACGGCCTTAGCGGGTCTGGCGGGAGGCGTCCTGGCTCCCGTTTCCGGTGTTTCCCCATCCATGGGTGCGGCATACATAGCCAAGGCATTCATCACTGTGCTCGGCGGCGGGCCGGCTATCGTCAGCGGCACTGCTTTGGCGTCGGCCGTGTTTGGCCCGATCAATGAGATCGTATCATTCCATACGACCCCGATCATCGGTGAAGTCGCGCTGCTCTTATCCGCAATCGTTCTTGTGAGGATCCTTCCGCAAGGCATCACGGGACGTTTCTTGAGGCGAAGCCTATGAACGCGAAAAATTTGGAATTTCTTTCGGCGATCAGTATTGGCATCACACTTCTCGTCGTGATGCCAAATGTTACCGATCTTTTCGGCCTTATGCAGATCACCGGTTTTATGGCGATTGCGGTCTTCGCCTTGAGCCAGGGATTTGTCTGGGGCTTTGCCGGGATAATGTCGTTCGGGCAGGCTGCGTTCATGGGGCTGGGTGGCTACGCCTACGCCGTCGCGGCGATCAATTTCGGCGACTCCACGCCTGCGATCTTTTTCGCTGTCCTGATCCCGTCCGTGTTTGCGGGCTTGCTCGGTTACTTCATGTTTTACGGCAAGATAAGCGATGCCTACGTCGGGGTTATCACAATGACCGCAGGGATAATTCTCTTCAACGTGATCAACTCGACGTCGGGAGATGCCTACAGGATCGGGGCCGCGGCCCTTGGTGGTTTTAACGGAATCCCGTCCATCCCCACTTTGAATGCGATTGGCGATCCAACAACTGTACTCGATCCCGAGCAACTTTGGTACGTGACTATGGGTACCGTCATCGCCGTCTACGCTCTTTTGCGGGGCGTGCTCACGACGCGGTTCGGGCAGGTCGTCGTCGCGATACGGGAAAATGAAACACGGGTGAACCTCCTTGGTTACGATTCCAGGTTCTACAAACTTCTGGCGTTTGTACTATCGGCGGCTATCGCGGGTCTTGCAGGTTGCCTCTTCGCGAACTGGAGCGCCTTTATCAGTCCGACCATATTCGCGATGGCCATGTCGGCACAGGCAATCATCTTTGTCCTCGTGGGAGGTCTGGGAACCCTCATTGGTCCGATCGTGGGAGCACTTATTATACAATGGCTGGTCTCGGCCGCGGGGAGCCAAAGCACGTTTGACGCCAATCTTCTGCTCGGTGGGGTCCTTGTCATTTTCGTTCTGGCTATACCCAAGGGGATAATACCTCTGGCGCGCGATCTGGCGGTTCGATTCATGGAAAATAAACCCCCAGTTTCGGAGCCAATACAAACGCCGGCGTTCGACGCGGAGAAAGCGCGATGAGCGAGATCACACCACTGCTTGAATGCCGTTCGCTGACAATGCGTTTCGGAGGTGTTGTCGCCGTCAACCAAGTCGACTTCGTTCTGCGTGAAACTGAGCTGCGCTGCCTGATCGGTCCCAATGGCGCTGGCAAGAGCACGTTCTTTAAGCTGCTGACGGGCCAGCTCAAGCCATCAAATGGGACCCTCTTTCATCGGGGCCAGGATATCACTGGGAAGCCCTCCCATCGGATCGCTCGCCGCGGTGTTGGGATCAAAACCCAGATTCCGAACGTCTTTGATGGCCTGACAGTCAGGGAGAATATCGCCATCGGCGCAGGCCGGGAGAAAAGCGCATCATCCGCCCGCCGGATTGTGGAAAAGACAATCGAGGAACTGGCTTTGACCAAGATCGCGAATTCCGTTGTCGGGGTTCTATCTCATGGACAACGCCAATGGGTCGAGATCGCAACGGTCCTGGCGCAGGAACCGGACCTTGTACTCCTCGACGAACCCGCCGCGGGGATGACGGACGAAGAGGTCCACCGAACCGCGGAAATCATCCGGCAGATCAATTACCGCCAGGCGGTGATCGTCGTGGAACACGACATGCAGTTCATCCGCCAAATCGCCAAGACAGTGACCGTCTTCAACCAGGGCCGCGTTCTCGTCGAAGGTGATGTCGATACCGTTTTCGGAGACGAACGCGTTAGACAGGTCTATCTCGGGAGGCAAGCGGCATGAACATTCTCGAGGTTTGCCAGCTAACGACGAGTTACGGCCGCGTTCCCGCGCTCTTTGGAGCCGACTTCCATATCAATCAGGGCGAGTTCGTCGGCATCCTTGGTCACAACGGCATGGGTAAGACGACGCTGCTCAAAACCATCATCGGCTTCCTTCCAGTGCTCGGGGGCAAGATCAATTTCATGGGGCAAAGCCTCTCGGATCTCACGACGGAACAGCGCTCCAAGTTGGGCATTGGATATGTGCCCCAAGGCAGACAAATTTTCCCGACGCTGAGCGTTCTGGAAAACCTCAGGATGGGCTGCCTTTCTCGTCAAAACGAAGAGGCCGCAATCAAGGAAGCGCTGTTGACCTTTCCGAGGCTTGAAAGGCTCCTGGACCGGCCGGGCGGAGCACTGTCCGGTGGGGAACAGCAGCTTCTCGCGTTAGCACGATGCCTCTGCTGCGAACCGAAACTGATCCTGCTCGACGAACCGACGGAAGGCATTCAACCCTCGATCATCGACGAAATGATCGACACGCTCCAAGGTCTCCGCAAAGATCGAGGGATTACGATGCTCTTGGTAGAGCAGAACCTCAATTTCATCAGTTCGTTATCTGACCGAGTGCTCGTGCTTCAGAAGGGTCGGATTACTGCCGAGATGCCACAGGACATGCTCGGTCACCCAGAGGTAATTGACAGGCTCGTGGCCGCAGCCTTCTGATCCGGTGCTGAGGCTGGCCATGCGAGGCCGGTTTACGGCTCATCACGCGCGGCAGCCAGAACGTCACTGGGGTCGGTTCCGGCTGGGGGTGAAATCACCCTGCAAAGGCTATTCCTTGCTGTCCCAATGAAACCATCATGGATTTGATCGCCCTGATAAATATGGTGCGGTTATTGTCCCTAATGACTTTTGTTCGAATGGGACGAGAAAAGCGCACAGTACGTATTTTCTCTAACCGGTGATGTCTTCCTTGCGCGTCAATTGCGGACATGGCGAACAGGACTCGTTAGAGAAGTAAGGCATAAACATTATTCATGCGTCCGATAAGGGCTGCGCAATGGATTTCACCACTCACAGGCAATAGGCTGATCGCCATAACGTCGCGCGATCAGCTGTCTGTTGAAAGGTTCTCCATGCCTCTTCTCAACGTAAATGCGGTTCATCCCGTTACCTTGCCGGACGGAACCATATACTCGGATACTGTGTAGCTGAAAAACGTCATCGACCATCCTCGCATGGAGGTGGGAGACTTCAGCTACTATACGCATTCTGGACAGCCTGAAGACACCGCCCTAATTTTGGCACCATATCTTGGTCGTGGCGTTCGCGAACGGTTGGTGATCGGAAAGTTCGTGCAGATTGCTAGGGGGAGCTACTTCATAACCAGTTCGGCCAACCATCCGATGACAGGCTTCACGACATATCCATTTCGCGTCTTCAAGCCTGAGACTTTCGGCTACAAAGACCTACCCGTGAAGGATACGGTTGTGGGCCACGACGTGTGGATCGGTCAAAACGCAGCGATTATGCCTGGTGTCCAAATTGGTGCGGGCGCGATTGTCGCCGCTGCATCTGTCGTTGCTCGCGACGTTCCGCCTTACGCGGTTGTTGGAGGAAATCCGGCCGCGATCATCCGAATGCGCTATCCGAGCAAGATTGTCAGCGAACTTCTTGAGATCGCTTGGTGGGATTGGCCCATCGATAAAATCGAAGCCAATTTATCGGCACTTAGCTCCGGGGACATGGCTGCACTGAGGCTAGCCTAAATTACTGGCATCCTCGTCGGCTTCGGTCATCCAGCGTTGTTGCAGTGTCATTTCGCCTCCCAGCCGGAACCGACCCCTCACTCGGCATTTCAGTGGATGTCTTTGGCATTCTTGTGCGAGTGCCCCGATAGGCCGGACCTTTCGGCACGCCTTCGGAATTCTACTGGGTGAGGTGAGGAGGGTTCCGGCGACGACTTTGGTCTCTGAGGGTCGCAGCGACGTCCTCGCAGGCCGAAAAGCGGCCCCGAGTTGAGCGGGGCCGCTTGAATGGTCAAACCTGTTAAGAGGCTGGCAGAATTCTGACTTCCACCGGAGTTGGCCCGAAACCGTTGATTGGACCCGGATACGGGCAGCAGGAGAGCGCCCACAGGAGGGGCATCTCGGCCGTCATTTCGAGATAGTCGCCCGCCTTGGAAAGCGGCTCGAGCGGATGGAAGCTACCGTCCGGCTGCGTTAGGGGCGGTTGGAAGATGTTAAGTGCCGCCATACGGGGCGCGCCCAACTGCGGATATCCCAGTTTTGCGAAGCCTTGGCACATCGCCTCGGTGCATCCCGGCTGGTCGACGCCCGCCGCCTTGTTGATTTCGTGCGTGCAGGCACCGCCCGTGTAACCGTGGACGCCGACCTTGTCGTCCGTGATGCGGAGCATGGGGCGAACGTAGTCGGAATAGATCGCCTTGCCTTCAGAAAGTCGCCAGCTATCCTGCTCGAGGCAGGTCGTGACCATGTCGCTGACTTCATTCAGGTTGTCGGCATTGTAGCAGACGAAATCGCAGACCTGCTTGCCTTCAAGGTCGATGACCTGAATCCGCTGGCCGATCTCCAGCCGGCCGGCTGCATGGCCGCCTGGCTGGACAATTATACTTGAGATGATTTCCTCGTTTGCATTTGTCATTTGAAGTCCTTTCTTCGTGGAGGATTGTCAGAAGTCCATCACCGAGGTGCTGGCCTTGAGAGTGTTGAGAGGGGCATCCGCGACCTTGGCGCGATATGCGGCGCTGTTGAATCCCCGTGTCAGAATGAGATAGGCGATGCACGAGACAGGCAGCCCAACCGCGAAGGCAATGTCGGCGTTTCCGAGCATGTGTGCGACCGGTCCGACATAGATACCGGTGCTGAAGAACGGGATCATCGCGATGAATCCGATGGCATAGCTGACGATGCCGTCCCATGCCCATCGACCGTAGAACCCACCGTCTGGATGAAGGATGTCGGTGATCGAGTACACGCCCTTACGAACCACATAGAAGTCGACTAGATTGACCGCCGTCCAGGGGATGAGGAAGTAACCGAGTATCGCCAGGAAGCCTCCAAAGGCTCCAACGATATTATCGGGAAGTACAAGGCCCGCGGCGATAATGATGATACCCAGCCCAAGTAGCACGACCGTCCGGAGCGTCTTCGTGGTCTCGAAGTGGCGGAATGCCTCCGCGCCGCTCAGGAGGCAGACGCAGCAGCTGTAGATGCCCGTAGACGCCGCCAGGATTGTCGCAGGAATGGCGATGATCATAGTGATGGTTCCGAGACCGAAGCCGAACTGATTGCCGATCCGACGGACGCTTTCGATTTCATCGACGCCGGGGTAGGCCGTGATGATGATCGCTCCCAAAAAAGAAAGCCAAAGAGCGGAAATCATGGTTCCGCCAAAAACGGCCTGGGTGATTTTCAATCCACTGATGTTTGTCGGAAGGTATCGTGTGTAGTCAGAAACCAACGGGGCGATCCCCAATTGAAGCATCGCCGATGCCCCCAATTGGGCGAGAAAGCCCGCCGTAGTGAACGCCCAGCCATCCGCCGTTATCGCTCCCCACGGGACAATGTAAGCGACCGCGGCACTCAAGATCAGGAAGTTCACACAGACGACGTAGGCGACGATCTTCTCAGATTTGATCAGCAGCCTGTAACCGTAAACGGCTGCCAATACCGCCAACACGCCGACCACGATCAGGGAAGCGCTCGAGCCCAAGGGAACAAGCTGGTTCAGAGCTCCGGCGCCGGACAGGATGCCGAAGAGAGGGAAGCCACACAGAACAAGCATGGCGGCGAGCAGCGGGATCAAGGCACCGCGCGAGCCGAATTGCACACGCGATTGGATCATCTGGGGAATACCCATGATCGGGCCCTGCGCTGCATGAAGCGCCTGGAAAATAGTGCCGCCGATCGACCCAACAATGATCGCCAGGATGGTCCAATAGAGACCGAGATTGAACTGATGTCCGACCGCGCCGGAGAAGAGAGTAAGGAGGGAAGCGTTGGCCATGAACCAGAATTTCTGCTGGTCCTGCACCGTGCCATGTCGCTCATTAAGAGGTACGAATTCGAATGAGCGGCTTTCGACCTCAAGGGTTTTGGTTGATCCGGCAAGTGGCACGTCGGCTCCCGCCAACGCAGTTGGTTTCGTTGTCATTGATGTCGTTCCCCATATCAAATGTTGAGGGTCCACCGGATGAAGTAATCCGGCGGCCATGGTCCGGTGGTCCGGACTCATTTCTTTTCGCGTAGGCAGCCTAGTGGCTCGGGAGAGGTGCGCAAATGACCGGGAGGGTCAGTTCGTCTGGACCGGAGCGTCAACGAGGAGAGGGGGGGTGATCAATCGCCAAGGTGTGCGAGGCCTCTCGAGTTGTCCTCCGCCCGATTCTTGTAATTTCGAGATGGACGCATCTGGTGATCTCCAATGTGTTTCCAATCTCGACCCATTGGCGGCTAGCTGAACGTGTCGATTGCCGAAACTCCAAATTCGGCGTCCGTGTTTTGCGAAGCGCCTAGCACTCGTCCCTTGAAGCGGACGCTTCGATACAGACCTTGGATGCCAACCGAGGGCCAGATTGGCAGTGGCAGGCGAACGATTGGCAGAATCAGACAATTACCTCTTCCATCCGCGCCATACAACGATCTCACCAAGACAGCACCTTCGCACAACGGGGCAACCTCTCGCAGCGCGAATGGAATGATGCGGGAACGTTGCAAAATGATCAATGAACCGATGCTCATCGCATCCGGAATCACCAAACGGTATGGCGGGGTAGCGGCGCTCACCGATGCCGGATTCCAGCTGAACAAGGGCGAAATCCTCGGACTGTGCGGCGAAAACGGCGCTGGGAAAAGCACGCTGATCAAAATTCTCGGCGGCATTGTAACCCCCGACAGCGGCAGTTTGTCTATCGACGGGGCCGCCGTTCACTTTGGCCATAGGCCCGACCCATCTCTTCTCTCGATCGTTCATCAGGAGCTTTCGATCATCCCGCACCTGTCGGTTCTCGACAACATAATGATGGGTCGTAGGGGCGCTGGAGGTTTCTACTTCAGGCGCTCGTTTGAGACGGAGACACGTGATCTCCTCCAACAGGTAGGCTTGCAGCATGTTCAGCCCACCATGCTCGCCGGGAAGCTGACACTCGCCGAGCAGCAATTGATCGAGATCGCCCGCGGTCTGGCAAGCAATTCTCGCGTCCTTCTTCTGGATGAGCCGACCGCGACGCTGTCCGATGCGGAAATCAACAAGGTGTTCGCTGTCCTGCGTCAGCTGCGCGAGCGCGGTGCGTCGATCGTCATTGTCAGTCACCGGCTCGCGGAGGTTTTTTCGCTAACCGACCGCATCACAGTCTTCAGGAATGGCAGACACATATTTACGCAGCCGACCTCTAGTCTAACCCCACATGAGTTGGTGAGAGCTATGATCGGCAGGGATGTCGAGCACGCCAAAAGAGCGACAGATGGCGGCGTCGATCGAAAGGCATCTCCCAGGATTTCCGCTGACGAACTGACCGTGAAGAACAGTTTTGGGCCCGTCGACATCAAAATTTGGCCAGGCGAAGTCGTCGCGATCGTTGGTCAGCTCGGTTCTGGCGCAGATGCCATCCTGGAGACGTTCGCGGGTTTGCGCAAACCGGCCGCAGGCAAATTACGAGCGGATGGCCGCGAAATCGTGTTCGGCGGCATTTCCGATGCTTACCGCAATGGCATCGCATACGTCGCCGAGGATCGGGCGGGGCGGGGGGTCTTCCTGACCGCAAGCATCGAGGTAAATATTACCTCCCAGATACTCGACAGGATCAGCCCGCGCGGCCTCGTTTCGGCGCAGCTCAGCCGCCATCGTACACTGGACCTCGCACGAGCTTTTGCGATCGATCCCAACCGCGTCTCCCACTTGGTCTCGACCCTTAGCGGCGGTAACCAGCAAAAGGTCTCGCTGGCGAAGGCCGCCGCATGCGATCCCACTCTGTTGCTCCTGAATGAGCCTACCCGCGGTGTTGACGTTGGGGCTCGTTCAGAGATCTACGCGCGGCTGAGACAGATGGCCGACGCGGGCCTTGCCATCGCTTTCTACTCAACGGACCTCGAAGAGGTGATGGAAATCGCGGACCGGATCGTGACTGTTTACCGGGGCAAGGTTGTCCGCACCGTCGAACGCGACTTTACCAACCCTGACGAGATTCTCCGGGACATTCTCCACGGACACCTAGAGGCGGTTCAATGACAGCTTACACAATGCCTCAGCCTGGCAAGGCTATCACTGTGAGTGCCTTTTCTCCTGCCCGCATGCACGCAACTTCGATCCTACTCGTGCTGATCGTCATGATCGTGGTGGCGTCGATCTTCATCCCCGACTTTGCGTCAGCGAACAACATAAGCGCGATCCTGTACACCGCCGCGCCTGTAGGCGTCGCGGCGGTTGGTCTCGCGCTTATCACTCTTTCGGGCAACCTCTTCGTACTATCGCTATCTTCGACAGCCGCTCTGGCAGCCATCATCTTCGCCAGCATGCTCGGTGCTGGTTATCCATTGGCAATCGCCGGCGCGCTTCTCACGGGCGCGGTGGTGGGATCGATGCAGGGCGCTGTCGTTGTTGGATTCAAGACTAATCCGATCATCACATCGATCGCCGCAACATCGTTGATCAGTGCGGCGGGCCAGTACCTTTCCGGAGGGAGGACGGTATTGGCGAGCGGCGATGTAGGTTGGCTTGGCAATGGTCAGCTCTTTCCGGGGCTGCCTGTCCAGGCTCTCATCTTCATCGCCATCGTTGCCATCGTGGAATTCTTCATCGAACGCTCACGCATGGGCCGCGAGCTTCGGCTCACTGGGATGAATCGCGCGGCAGCCAAGTTGGCCGGTCTTCGGTCGTCGCCGGCTGCCATAATTTCCTATCTCGTGGCGGGCTCGGCCGCAGCTGCCGCTGGTGTCATGATCGCCGCGCAGACCGGGGCCGGAAACATGCGTGTAGGTCAGGACATCGATTTCAGCGCGATTGCCGCTGTGCTTATCGGGGGCATCGGCATCAAAGGCGGGAAGGGCCGGATCATCGATGCTGCGGTCGGCGCAGTCTTTGTAGCCGTGCTGAGCAACATCCTTCTGGTCTACGGCTTCTCATACGAAGTGCAGCTTATGGTCAAAGGGCTCGCGGTGATCTTCTCGGTCATCCTCGGCGCGGCGTTCGCCAAAGAGAAGAATTGAGCGGAGAGCGGAAAATGCATAACGACAAAATTTCGGCTGGCCTTCTCTTCCGGTTGGGACTGCTGATCGCGGTAATCGCTGTCCCTACATTGATAAGCCCTGATTTCCTTTCGCTCGGCAACATCGCAGCGATCGGCCAGAGCTTCGCCGTCATCGCGCCGGTTGCGCTTGCGATCGGCCTTACGATGATCGCCGGCGAACTCGACCTGAGTGTGGGAGCGATGGTCGCAATATCTGGGTTGGTTCTTGTTCACGCCGGTGCCGATAGCACGCTGCTGGGTATTGCGGCTGCACTCGTATTCGGTGCTGTGATTGGTATCATCAACGCTTATCTGACCCTTCGGCTGAAGGTATCATCGCTTGTCACCACGCTCGGTGTGATGATCGTGCTCCAAGGCGCGGCTGTATGGCTTGAGGGCGGCCAGACTGCGTCTTTCGACAACTTCGACCTTACCGATATCTTGGGGATGACACTCCTTCTCGTCCTCTCGCCCTGGAGCCTTGTGGCCTTGGCGCTCGGATGCGCGACCTGGTTCATACTTGGCTACTCGAGGCTTGGTCGCGATATCTATGCGGCCGGCAGCGACCGCAAGGCGGCCTTAATGAGCGGGGCGAACGTGAAGCCTGCGCTCTATGCGGTATTCATTGCCTCCGGCGTTTTCGCTGCACTCGACGGCGTGCTGATGGCTATCAGCCTGGGCAGGGCTTCCTCGCAATTCGGTGGGCCGCTCCTGATCCAGTCGGTGACGTCCGCGATCCTCGGGGGGGTCGCACTCTCCGGCGGCGTCGGCAAAGTGACCGGCATTTTCTTGGGCGCATTGATCCTTTCCGTTCTCAGTAACGGTCTCAGCTTCGTGGGCGCGAGCAGTTCGACAGTCCTCCTTATCAACGGAGGGGTCCTGTTGGCTGTCGTGCTCATCGAAAACGACGTCACCGAACAGTTTTTCAAGCTGTTCGGTGAACGCTCCAAACCCAAAAACCAATGAGGGAACTTCATGTTTAAACCAATGACTCCTGCCTTCCTGACAAAAGTCCTCCGCGCCGCGATGCCATTCGCCCTGGCCTCTAGTTTCCTGGTAAACCCGACATTCGCCGCAGATGCTGCGGGCAAAAAGGTGATCTTCCAGGGAGCTGACGACATCTGCGAGTATTGCGCCGCCTATAACGACGCACTGCGCAAGTATGCCAAGGATGCTGACATCAATCTCGAGGTCGTCACGAACAAGTTCGATGCTTCGCAGCAGGCGACGCAGATCAGCCAGGCGATCGCCAAAAAGCCTGACCTCATCCTTCTTTGGACCATCGACGGCACTGCGCTGTTCCCTTCGATGCGTAAGGTCAAGGCCGCTGGCATCCCGCTGCTGCTGACGGACGTAGAACCTGACAACAAGTACAAGGACCTCTGGATTTCCTACAGCGGCGCGGATTACGAAGGCGAGGGCCGGACTGCTGCCGACCTCATGGTCGAATCTTTCAAGGCCAAGGGCTTGGGCGATAGCGGCGAAGTCATCATGATTACGGGCATCGTGGGCCAGGCGCAGACGATGTCACGTTACAAGGGCTTCTCCGAGCGTCTCGCCGAGATCGCTCCGGGCATCAAGATCGTAGCCCAGCAGCCAGGCAACTGGGATACGGGCACTGCAATGGACGCCGCCTCGGGTCTACTGACGAAGTACGGCAAGACCGTCAAGGGCATCTATTCCGACGAAGACGCCATGATGAAAGGCGTCGTGGTGGCTGCTGAACGCGCTGGCATCGACGTCAAGAAGCTGGCAACGGTGTCGGTCGGCTGCGAGCCAGCTGGCGTGGAACTGCTGAAGGCTGGCAAGCTGGATGCGACGCTTGGTCAGGCACCGGCAGACGAGGCGAAATACGCCATCGACAGCGTCGTCGACTACTTCAAGGACGGCAAGCTTGAGCCCAAACGCTATACACCGATGCCGATTGCCAAGGCCGCCAACGGCGGGGCCGAGTGTAAGCCTTGGACCCAGCTCTGATATCTAAAGTGACAAATGGCATGCCCGGGAGTCTCCGGGCATGTTTGTTCTTGAAATGCCGCCTTCGCAGCTGTTGTATCATATCGGTTTAGGTGCCTGACTTTGCTCAGGCGCCAATCCGCAGCATTCCTACACCCGGAAGCTGCAATCGGCTGTTCCGATAACCGACCCCGCTCAATGCTATCGAAAGCGAGAACAACGATGAAATTATCAGCCCGCATCGTGCAGTCGATTACGTTCCGCCCACTCGAAGGTTGTCGGAGGCTTCCCCAGGCCACACGGTGATGGTTGTTGAAGAGGCCCAAATATCCGCGTTCCGAGTGAGGTAGGGCTAATGGCGGCCTAATCTTCCAAGAGCCAGCTCCCCATGGGAAAGTTCGCTGTCTTGGCGGTGGGCTTGCAGCCTGACGATTGCATCTTCGCTTCTTGGAGATCGTGCCCTGGTCCGAGCAGCGGTAGCAGCGACTGGCGAGCGCTCAACCTGTGGGGACTTTTGTGCTGCCTATATGCTCGTCAGCTAGCCAGGTCGAATGACCTGCGAGGGCGGTCGGCCGAAGTGTGCGCTGAACGTCCTGCTGAAGTGAGAACTGTCCTTGAAACCGTATGCGAATGTGGCTTCAATCACAGACGAATGCTTCCCGGCAGCAAGCGCGGCATAGCTTTCGTTGAGCCGTATATGTGAGACCCACCGCATCGGTGTCATGGCTCGACCCGCGAAAATCCGGTTCAGCGTTCGAAGTGATATGCCCGCGGCAGTCGCAAGCCTTTCCGGAGACAGATCGCTGTCATCAATGTACTGCCTGACGTAGTCCTTCAAAATATCGAAGATATGATCCGTGCGACCCACCGGGGAGCCTGTTTGGTCCGGCAGTGCGGACGCCAGAACGTCTATTGCCGCGTTACTCAGCAGTTGGCTGTACTGGATGCCGCCGAACTCGGGCAGGCATCCAAGATGCGTCATCATGGATGCTGCTAGACCCGTGTTTGCAAGCGACGCGTTCAGAATGGCGGGCGAGGAGATTGAACGGCTATAGCAATGTACATCCATCACTTCGGGCGGGACCCAGATAGAGATGGCCTTATAGGAGGAAAGAAACTCCAGGTTAAACGGCAGCCCATGGCGATACACGAACAACTCGCCGGGTTTTACTACGAAGCGCCGATCGCTTTGACTTACATTCACCGTTCCCGACTTGACCAACATGAATACGAATCCGTCAACGTGATCGGCGCTGATTTCCTGCTTCTCTCGGATGTAAGTCAGGGGTGAGGCGTCTATCGACGATATTCTGGCTTCACCGAAAGCAAACTGCCTTAGGTGGCCGGAGAACTTGGACCGCCGCGTTCCTCGTGCGAAGTTGGACCTCGAAAATCGCTGGCAGATGACATCATGCCACGCTTCGACATCGCTCTCCTGAAACGACGCCACGGCTGGCAATGCGCCCACTCGGCTATTAGACAAATGACTTTCCTCCGCCGGGAGGATGTCCAACACAGCCACCTCTGTCAATCACGTAATATCGGTTTGGACACAGCTACTTGAGAATGTGTTCGCGCGTGAAGACACGTGCAAGGCCGCGTTCGATGAAATGCGTGATGTCCTGTGCGATCTGCACTTGCCCATCTGGCATTTGGAAATAGCGTTCCTTCCAATTTGTGTCGTCGGCGAAGTGCAGATTGGTAGCCCCTCCGATGCGGGGTGATCCCTCGGTCAGCGGATCGCCGATCCAGTAACGGACATAGCGGGAGAAACCGTGGATACGCTTCGCGGCGTTCACATGGGAATCCCAGGATCTTTTGCGGGCGCTCGGCGGGAGGTCGTCATGAAAGAAGAAGCCTCGCATGATTTTATAGCCGCAACTCGGGTTGACGCCTGAAACCTCGCCGTTGTCGAGTTCCTGAATCTTGGTGACCGGATAGACGTAGTTCGTCATCGTACGCGCGTCCAACTCCGTCCGGAAGCCCTCAAATAGGCTCCTAAATGCCTGGTCGTCCGGGCAAGTCAGGTCTACCGTCGCGTCGAACTCTGAGCCTTCCCGCTTCTCGTTCTCATAGATGGCGCTTCCGCCCAACGGTTCCACTGCAACATTGATGCAGAGCCCGGAGCAGGCAGGTGATTTCGTGACACGGGGACCGAAATCATTGAGCAGGTAGCGATGGAACGCTTCACGGTCGCCGTCCTTGGCGGTAAGAAAAAACAGATAATCGTTCATGCAAGGCACCTCGTCCTTCACTGTATGAGCATTGTCGATAGTTGATGTACGGAGCTGATGTTCAAGCGATCGTAGGCGCGCCGACGATAGGTCAGCACACTGGTCTGCTTGATACCGAGATCGTTAGCGATCCCCTCAGCGGTCGACCCAAGAAGCGAACGAGCACAGACGGCAACTTCGCGGCCGGACAGATCGGGGAAGTTCGCCCGCAAACGAACTTCTACGTCCTCAGCTGTAAGGCGCCGTGTCCTGGTTACCCCGGCCGTCATCCTGGAGTGAACTTTGATGACAGAAAGCAATATCTGGCCGATATTCGAAAGCCGTTCGACCTCGTCGCGCTGGAATTCTACGCGATGGTTCTTGGGGAACACGCTCAAGACTACCGGGGTCTTCTCGTTGGACGCGAGTGTCAGCTTCTCGATAAATCCAGGACGCACATAGCAGGTCTGCCGATAGTCGCTCTGGAGGATTTCCTCGCTTTTCACGCGGGCGATATAAATGCCCGTCGGGGTGGACCGGTCGAGCAAGCGATTGATCGGATCGTACCGGAAGTATCGCGCCCGATACGCTTCGGCCCGACGCGCAGAACCTCCGCATTCACTTGCTGACATGACGATGTAGGGTACCTTCTCGTCCGTTCGGCGAACGAAGGCTATATATTCTCCGACGCTCGCGCAGAGCGAAAGAATACTCTTTATGCTATGCTCAAAGTCCGGCGTTCCGACGGTTTCCAAGAGCCTCGTGATCGCAGGGACCACAGATGGGTCGTGCCCGCACGGTTCAATACGCGAATAAATCATTTCACTTCCTCCCGGCAAACAACCGCCTCCATACGGTTATTTGCTTCGGTGAATGTAGCCTCTCCGCGCCTACCTGCATGCCGTTGTCGGCCATACAGCATGACTGCAGCCGCCAACGCAGGCATAGTTCGCTCTCCTCGGTGGAAAGGACTTGCCGGCTAACGAACCTCACCTTGTGGTAAAGCGCGGAAAGCAAGGTGGAACAGGATCGAGAGCGCACTGAACCCTATCCCCACCAGGGCTACACCATGAAACCCGAAGCTCTTGGCGGCCAGCGATCCGAGATAGCCCCCTGTCGCACCACCTAGAAAATAACTCGTCATGAAAACGCAGTTCGCTCTTGAACGCGCGTAAGCCAAGTCGGCGTAGACCCGGGTCTGGTTCGCTACCAGGTTGATGCGATTGCCGAGGTCCAGAAGCAGGAGAGATGAAATCAGCCCGATGATATAGAACGGTGCTGCTCCGAGAAGCATGAAAGACAGCATCGTCAGTGAAGATCCGACAAAGACCACGATCCGTGCCCCGAGGCGGTCGGTCATTATACCTATTGCGCTTGAAAGCAGGACATTGACAGCACCGACAAGGCCGAACGCCCCGGCGGTCGCCGGACCGAAACTATAAGGTTCCTGCGCAAGGAGAGGCGATAGAGTTGACCAGATTGCGCTGAAAGCTGCAAAGGTGGTGAAGCCGATCATTGAAGACGAACGCAAAACGGCGCTCTTCGCGACGAGGCCAGCCATCGAAACCATCAAGTCGAGCCAGCGCAGGCGCGTGCTGGGTGAAGTTGTCGGCATGAAACGGCTGATGATGATCAGCAGCACGACGTCCGCGAGTATCGACATCGCGAATACCGACCGCCATCCGTAAATCTCGGCAACGATACCGCTTGCGACCCGTGCCGTGAGCAGTCCCCCGGCCATGCCGCCCAGTAGCGCGCCAAGAACACGTCCGCGCTGACCGGAAGGAGCCAATCCGGATAAAACCGGGATCATGATCTGGGCGGAGACCGCTGTAACCCCGACAAGACCGGACGTCAGATATTCAATATGGAGGGAAGGAGCGATCGCGCATCCCGCGAAGCTGAGGATGTTCGCCACGACAATCATGGAAATGAGCTGCTTGGGATTTATCCTGTCGGCCAACGGCACCAGCAGGAATAACCCAAGCGCGTAACCCGCCTGTGTCAAGGTCGGGATCATACCCGTTTCCGCCAGATCGGCATTGAACGCCTCGCCGATCATCGGAAGTATGGGTTGCGAGATGTAGAGGGCGGACACCGCGATAGCGCATGCCACGGCCACGAAAAAAAGTGTTAAGCGATCGACTGCCGCGGGTGTGGCATCGCCGCCCTCTTCGTCGGACATTCTGGCTTCCTCAGTATCGCTTTCGTTGCCGTGACTGCGAACGACAGCGGCAAACGTTAAGCCGACACGGCTTGTTTCAACTTCGCTCCACCCAGGAAGGCTTCTCTTATCCGTTCGTCCTGAAGCAGGTTGCGAGAAAGCCCGCTTTGTTGCACCCGACCGTTGGTGAGGACGTATGCGCGGTCGGAAAGTCGAAGAGCCGCCTTCGCGTTCTGCTCGACCAGCATGATTGTAAGTTTGGTTTCCTTTCGCAGGCGCTCGAGCGTACGAAAGATTTCCGCGACCACGAGCGGCGCGAGGCCCATGCTCGGCTCGTCAAGCATCAGCAGGCGGGGCTGCGCCATCAGTGCGCGGCTTATCGCCAGCATCTGCTGCTCGCCGCCGGACATCAACCCAGCCATCTGGGTTCGGCGCTCAGCCAGTCTCGGAAAAAGGCCGAACACGAAATCAAGGTCCTTCGACGGCAGCCGTCCTTTGCGGCTGTAGCCTCCCATTTCGAGGTTCTCCATGACGCTCATATTTGTGAAGACCTGGCGTCCTTCCGGAACCTGGACAAGGCCGCGCCTGACGATTTCCGCGGCTTGCCGACCCGAGACAAGACCTCCGTCGAAAGTCACTTCGCCCTGTGCTAGTGGCACCACTCCAGATATCGCGTTGAGGAGCGTGGATTTACCTGCACCGTTCGCACCGACGAAAGCGACGATTTCACCCGACTGGACGCTGAGGTCAACGCCGCGCAATGCCGTGATGGCACCGTACTTTACCGACAGGCCCCTAGCTTCAAGCATAATGCATCTCCTCTTGCCCGAGATACGCTTCGATAACGGCGCGATTACCCTGTATCAGCTCCGGAGTTCCCTCAGCGATCTGCGTCCCGAAGTTCATCACGACGATATGGTCGGAAATCCCCATGACCATGTCCATATCGTGTTCCACGAGGACGACGACGTGGCCGGAGCCGCACACGCTCCTGATGATTTCAGAGAGTTCAACCTTCTCCGTCGGATTGAGACCTGCTGCGGGCTCATCGAGTAGAAGGCATTTCGATTGCATTGCGATCGCCCTGGCGATCTCGACACGCCGTTGAAGGCCATAGGCGAGATCGATCGCGATGCGCTCATGATAGGCAGGGCCAAGTCCCACGACCTCGAGCGCTTTTATTGCCACGTGTTCAAGTCTTTCTTCCTCGCGGCGGAGCGCAGGCAGTCTGAGAATGGTCGAAAGAAGCGAACTCGAACCATGTCGGTGCGCTCCGACCATGACGGTTTCCAACACTGTCATTCCCTGGAACAGCTGTGGTGTCTGATAGGTCCGCGCAAGACCGCTTGCTGCGACCTGGTGAGGTGGCCGACCAGATAGAGGATTGTCGAATAACGCCGCGGAGCCTCTTGTCGGAACGACGACACCGCTGATGAGATTGAGCAACGTGGTTTTTCCTGCCCCGTTCGGCCCGATCACAGAGGTGATTGCACCTGCCAGGGCATTGAAGGTCACGCCGTCAACCGCTTTCAATCCCCCGTACTGCTTGGATAAATCCTGCACGGTCAAGGTCACGCTTTGCCCTCCTTATGCCGCATGAGAGCGATGCGCTCGCCGAGAGACTGGATGAGGCCCTTGGGCATGAAGATCATGATCAGCACGATCATCGTTCCGTAGATCAGTGTCTTATACGCGTCGAAGCCTTCGAGAAGGTTTGGAAGTAGCGTGATGACGGCAGCTCCGATGATGGCACCCCAGATCATCGAGACCGATCCTACGATGATCATCGTGAGAATCTCGATTGACACGATGACGTCGAAGCCCGAGGCATTGAAGGAACGCATCTGGAAGGCGTAGAGCGAACCTGCCAGCCCCGCCAGGCCCGCAGCGAGAGTGAAGACCTGTGTCTTCTGCCTCGCGGTCGCGATACCCAGCCCCTGGGCAGCGTTTTCGGCTCCCCGAAGGGCGACGAGGGAACGGCCGAGGCGGCTGTGGATGAGATTGAGGCTAAGAAAGGTGACTACGATCAACACCGTTCCGGTCACCCAGATCATTTCACGTGTTTTGGAAAGCCTCCAGCCGAACAGCGAAAACCCGGGCATTGAGATGATGCCGGGATCGAAACCTCCGGTGAGGCTTTTCGCCTGACCGAAAATCACGAATGCCACGACCGCGAATGCAAGCGTTGCCATCGCGAGATAATGGCTGGACAACCGCAGCAACGGACGCGCAACCAGATAGCCAACCGTAGCACTCAAGAGACCGGAAAGTACGAGAGCTGCAACGGGCTCCAGTCCGAGCTTCATGGTGAAGTTGGCGGTTGCGTATGCGCCGATCCCCATGAATGCCGACTGCCCCAACGACACCTGCCCGGCATAGCCGAAAAGCAGGGAGAGACCGATAGCGGAAATCGCGTTGATCTGGGCGAATATCAATATGGTCTGGTAATAACTGTTGGGCAGGGCGAGGTTCAGCACGACCAAGGTGGCGGTGAGAATGGCCAGCGCGACGAGATCGCGTCTATATTTGCGTTGATAGGAATGCATGATTTCAGACTCGCTTGATTTCTGCCTGACCCAGGAGGCCGCTTGGACGGACGAGCAGGAGAAGGATGAGGACGACGAGGGCCACACCGTCCTTGAACGCAGACGAGATGTAGCCTGCGGTGACGCTTTCCAGCAGCCCGATCGCCAACCCACCTACGACGGCCCCGAGCGGATTGCCGAGGCCGCCAAGGATGGCCGCCGCGAAGCCCTTCAGTCCGAAGAACAGGCCGTATTCGTAAAACGCCGCTGAGATCGGCGCGACGGCGGCTCCAGCAAGAGCGCCGAGTGCTGCGGCGATTGCGAATGACAAAGCCGACATCGTCGGTGGATTGATACCACACAGCGCCGCGGCGCGTTTGTTTTCGCTTGCCGCTCTCATAGCTTTGCCGATTTTGGTATGCGCGAAAAGAAAGTAGAGAACGACGCTGCAAAGCAGGAGAAGCAGGAATATCCAAAGACCTTGTGACGGTATGAATACTTCGCCGAAGATAATGGTGGGGATGCCGCCGAAAGGCTCCAGGAAAATGACGTCCCTTCCGACGACCACCTGCATCAATCCACGGAAACCTACAGCCATGCCAATGGTGATCATCATCAATGTGAGCGGGTCCTGATGACGTGCGGAACGGAGCGCTACCCGGTCGAGCAGTATGCCGAGAATCGTGACCAGTCCGATCGCGGCCAAGACCGCGATCGGAAGTGGGAAGTCGTGAGCCGTAAGGAGCCAAGTGGAAAGTACACCACCCATCATGACGAACTCGCCGTGCGCGAAATTCACGACCCGAGTGGCATTGTAGACGATCGTGAACCCAAGTGCGATCAAGCCGTACACAGCGCCGATCATCAGCCCGGAAATGAGGGTTTGCAAAAGCGTATTCAAAGAAACCGCTCCTTGATTTGGGAAGGCCTTTACGGCGTATATGGGAGCCGGGGGACTATTCGGCAGGTACGTATTTGCCGTTCTCGACTTTCAACATGATCATCGAACCGGATTTCTCGTCGAGACCGTTGTGGTTCTGAGCGGTGAACCGGAAAAATCCGTTGGCTCCCTGGATTTCGACTTTCTCGATGGCGTCCCGGAGAGAAGCCCCGTCGAATTCACCACCGACCGATTTCAGGGCTGCCTCGAGAATCGCCATCGCGTCGGCCGGATGACCAGCGAACGTGGGAGGATAAGAGCCGAACTTCTTGTTGTAATCGTCCGCGAGCTTCGTGATCACCGGTGTCTGTGGGTTGTCGGGCTTCATGGACTCGCGTGCTAGCAGATGCATCGATGACACATACGTGCCTTCGGCTGCCTGTCCGCTCTGGTCGATGAACTCTACCGTTGCGGCGGAGTAGCCGTTGAAAAGCGGCTTGTTGATACCAAGTGACTTGGCACTGCGGACAAACAGGGTAGGGCCGGGGTTGTTGCCCCAGTACATCACGGCGTCCGCACCGGAATTCCGCAGCGCCAGGAGCTGTGGCGTGTAATCGGTATCCTTGGGCGCATGCGATTCCATGGTCTTGATTTCGATACCGTGTGCCTCGGCGATCGCCGGCATGATGTCTGCCGCGCCTTGGCCAAAGCCATCAGAGGCATGCAGGATCGCAACCGAATTGAAATTGCTTTTAGCGAAGAAGCCGAACATGTGATCGAGGACGACGCGGTCGGTCGGCGGAACCTTGAAGACGTATGGGCTCACCGGGACCACGACCTTTTCGCCGGCGGCGAAGCTGATCGTCGGGATCTCGGCCTCCTCGAAGATCGGCTTGACGGCGAGTGACTCACCTGTGGTGGACGGACCCATGACAATGTCTACGTTGTCGGACTCGACGAGCCGGCGTGCGAGCTGGGTGGCCTTGGTCGAGTTGCCCTCGGTATCATAAATGATGAGCTCGATGGGGTGGCCCGCAAGGCCGCCCTGGGTGTTCTTCTCGTCGGCGATCATGTGCAGTGTCTTTTCTTCCGCAGCGCCGATGAACGCCGCCGGGCCTGACGTCGCGATGATCGCCCCGATGCGAATAGGCCGATCGGCGGCCACGGCCGAGGTGGAAAAAACGCCCGCCATCAAAAGCGAGGTGGCTGCCAAAATACGTGTTGTTCGGCGCATGTCTGTTATCCTCCCAGATATACTGTCGCTTGCAGGGGAAGTGTAGGGACTGTGTGACAGTGCTCTGTCATCTCTGGTGAGGACAAGTTGCCATATCGCGGTTGCCCCCCGAATGGCCTCCAAATTCCTCGCGGATAAGGTCTACTATTCCGCCAACTTAGACGGCTGTCGCGCAGGCGGCTCTTTCGGTGCGGGAATCGCCAGGTGGTCAGTTGGCTTTAAATACAATCCCGCCCCGCCGAGCCGTGCAATCGGCCTGTGAAGGCCCGGATCGACATGGAAGCGATCGTTCACGTATCCGATTCGGCTATGGATAAGCAGAACCTCGCCAATGACCATGTGGTACGGTGCTTTCCCAAGGATCTGAATGGAATGAACACGACACTCCATCTGTATGGGGCACTCCAGTATGCGCGGTGGACGCACTTTGAGTGAAGGTGTGGAGGTCAGCCCATGTTCTTCAATTTCGTTGAAGCCGCGATGATGCTCGGCCGACGCGTCGCTCATCGCCTGGGCAACGGGCTCGTCGACGAGATGGACGACAAACTCCGGTACTTCGCGAAGGTTGAGGATGGTATCCTTTTCACCGCCTTGTCTGCTGGACTGCGGCATTCCGATCGAAAACATGACCATGCATGGATCGACCGCAACGGCGTTGAAAAAGCTGAAGGGAGCTACGTTCGGACCCGCCGAGCCGACGGTTGAAACGAAGGCGATCGGTCGAGGCACGACGATGCCGTTGATCAACTTACGCTGGTCGTTTAGCGTTAACTCGGAAAGGTCGAAGGTATCTGTAGACAAGGCCGGTCCTCCTGCGTTTGAGACAGGATAGAAAAACCGGCCACCGATTTATGTCGTCAGAATCCACGACGTGATAAGCCCATGTCACTGGCAATGCCCTCATCGAAAGCCTCAACGAGTCGCTCAGGGATGAGTGCCTGACCTTCATTGGTTCGAAACCGAGGCCAGAGTGCGGATCGGGGCCTTGCAAAAGCAATACAATGATGGCCGTCCTCATGCGGACCTCGGCTATTTGACACCGATGGTATATGCTGTCGGCGCAGACACTTTGGTGTGCCAAAACAGCCTCGCCAGCGTCGGAGGCTAACGCTCCAAGCTGGACCCCAAACCCAAGCGCTTCAGCCCCCAACCGCCTCCGGTCCCCGCAATCGCACCTTCCGGGATGGCGTCTTCCGTAAAGGTGTTGCCAAGCGCGGCAAAATCTCCCTCATCGTATCCCCAGGCGTGCTGACTGAGTGTAGCCGAAAGTGCGTTACCGCCGATACAGACTCTTTCTCGCTTGGATTTTCAGCGTCCGTTGCTGGTGCAAAAGACGCAGTCGGGGGGACCGCCAGCACTCAATGGTGCATTTGCAAGAGGAATGCCGCTTGAATTCACGACCCGGCTTCTTCCGCCTCAATACGGGCGATCCGCCGGAGGAATGGCGGGCATTTCAATCGAGTGAATCTTAGGTATGCAGCGCCTGGGTGAACGCCCCGGGTCAGTTGTCTCTTGTACGAATTACGACAAACCGGGTTTCGTCGTCCCTCCGCGATAGCAAATAGGCGGGATCATGACATCGCCGCCCGAACCATGTAGCCGCATGGCACGGCGTACTCGCGCCAACCGTTCAGGCCGATACCTACTCGGCGTCGATCTGTGCCACTGGATGGGCTTTCTTGAAGGCGTCCAAGCCGGCAGCCTTGGCGTCGATATCCACGAGGCGCTCCAGGCCCTCCAGCGGAACTTGGAAACGGCGCGCGTTGTAAAGCTGCGGAACCAAACAGCAGTCCGCCATTGTGGGCTGGTCCCCGAAAGAGAATTGGCCAACCTGCTGAATGAGGTCCTGAAAACCAAGCAGTCCGCCATCCCTGACCCAATGAGCGTACCAGGTCTTCACGTCCTGCTCGCTGTGTCCCATCTCATGCTTGAGGTAGTTCATCACACGGAGATTGTTGATGGGATGTATGTCGCAGGCGATCGCGTAGGAGGCGGCTCTTACTTTGGACGCGGCGAGCGGGTCCTCCGGGATCAGCCTGGTGCCTCCGAAAGCGTGGTCCAGATACTCGATGATGGCCAAAGACTGATGCAGGAGGGTCCCGTCATCCAGTTCCAGGGTCGGAACAAGCTGTTGTGGGTTTTTCGCCCGATACTCCGACTTCTTGTGCTGGCCACCGTCTTTGTACATGTGCACCGGGACATGTTCCACGTCGATACCCTTCAGCAAGAGGGCGATACGAACGCGGTAGGCGGCCGACGAGCGAAAATATCCGTAGAGCTTCATAAGGACCCCGGTATCAGAGAATAAAGACAGCTCCCCGGGGAGGGTGCCCGGGAAGCGACCTCGTCTTGCGTCAGAATCCCCGTTCGAACGGGCCTGTCGCTCGCGCGTAGGTCGGGATGGGTAGCTCCAGCTCCGCGCCGGCTTCCTTGGCAGCGCGGATCGGCCAAAACGGATCGCGCAGGAGAGTTCTACCCAAAAAAATCAGGTCAGAGCGGCCGTTGCTGACGATATCTTCCGCAAGGTCGATCGACGCGATCGACCCTGTGGTTGCTGTCGGCAGGTTGGTTGCCTTTCGAATGCGCTCGGCATACCCGGTCTGATAGCCGGGGAATACCGGACCCGCATAGCCCGGGAGAATGTTGCCCGTCTGGACGTCGATCAGATCGACGCCGCGTTTGGCAAGTTCCTTTGCCAGCATGTGCGCTTCGTCTTCGGTGACGCCGTTATCTTCGAAGTCCGTGGCGCAAATTCGGTAGAGCAGTGGCCTATCATCGGGCCATACGGCGCGCACCGTTTCCACAACCTCAAGCGCAAGCCGAATCCTGTTTTCGAGTGAACCACCATATTGGTCCGTTCTCGCGTTGGAAACGGGAGCCATGAACTCGTGCAGGAGATAGCCATTTGCCGCATGGATTTCGAGTGCGTCGAAACCGGCGGCGAGAGCGCGCAGGGCAGCGGCCCGGTAGTTCTCTTTGACGCCTTCGATATCTGCAGATGTCGCCTCGGAGGGCGTTCCGAGATCATTGTCGTAAGCCCGCGCGGACGGGCCTATCGCCGTCTCGGTGAGATGAGACTTTCGCCCCGCATGGGCGAGTTGAGCGCATATTTTCGTTCCGCAGGAATGCACGAACTGGACAAGGCGTTTCAGACCTTCTGCCTGATCGTCATTCCATAAGCCGAGGTCCTTTGCGCTGATACGTCCTCTCGGTTCGACGGCCAGTACTTCGGTGACAATCATTGCTGCTCCACCCAAGGCCCGTGCACCATAGTGGACATAGAGATGTTCGTTGAGCAGGCCGTCCTCCTGTCCCCGGTACATGAGCATGGGAGACATGACGATCCGGTTGCGCAAAGTCATGCCGCGCAAGGTTAGAGGCGAGAACACTTTACTCATGGCGGTTCTCCTCAGTAGCCAACCGTGAATCTCTTTCGCGAATTGCGCGGGTTCTCGATTTCGTCAAGCAGCGCGATAGCGTAATCCTCGAAGGAGATATGGCTTTTTCCCTCTGCGGATACGAGAAGTTCGTCTTCCCCGAGACGAAATTTTCCGGTGCGCTCGCCGGCCGAAAAGACCGCTGAAGGGGACAGGAACGTCCAGTCCAATTCGTTTTCCTTCCGCAGTTGTTCCAGCAGTTTCATGCCCGCAGCTGCCTCGGACTTAGCTGCCTCTGGAAAATTGGGGCCTTCTGCGACAAGTCCTCCTGCAGCCGAGCGAAGGCTGCCAGCGCCGCCCACGACTACGAGGCGTGGAACTCCGGAAGTCTTGGCTGCGGTAAGCAGATCGACGGGTTCATAGCGGACAAAACGCGCAGAGCTGACAATGACGTCATGTCCCGCAAGCTTTCCGGCCAGCTCTTCTGGCTTGGTGACGTCGCCCACGACAGCGGATGCAGCACCGAGCTCGGTCAGCTTTTCCAGGGTCGGGCCGATCGCGGTGACCTCGTGACCGCGTTTTACGGCTTCTTGGACGATTCGCCTCCCGGCATTGCCAGCGGCGCCGATCACTGCGATTTTCATAGCATTCCTCATCGTTGTTTGAATTTATCACACTAGCAAACACGTGACGCTTCGGTTGTCAGTCGTTCAAGCTGATGACAGGCGGCGCATTTGCGGCTCGTGTCCTTCTTCAAGATGACAGAAACGTGCGCCTCCGTTCTCTAGGGTTCGTTCAGAAACCACCAAGGAGGGTCAAATGCAAAAAACTCCGTTTGGAATAGAAATGCAGATCGCGGTCGTTACCGGTGCGGCCGCAGGCAACGGAAAATCCATAGCGACCGGTCTTGCGCGTGCAGGCGCGCGCGTTGTGCTGGCAGACAAAGACAAGGCCGGAGCCGTGGCCGCAGCGAAGGAAATCGCGGACGAAGGCTACGACGCGATAGGGTTCGGTCTCGACGTTTCGCACAAGGGGTCCTGTGACGACCTTGCTGCCGCCGTGGCGGATACGTACGGCGATACGTCGATCCTTGTAAACAATGCCGGGATCGTCCAGCGCGTCGGCATCGCCGAGGAGAATTTCCTCGAAAGCGCCGAGCGACAGTATTCCGTGAATGCCCTCGGTGTCGTGCACATGGTTCGCTCGTTGCTTCCGGCGCTGCAAAGAACAAAAGGCAGGATCGTCAACATCGGCTCGATCGCGAGCGTCCAGGCTACGACGGGCGGCATCGGATATGGCATGTCCAAGGGTGCCGTTCTCCTTGCGACGAAGACGCTGGCGGTTGAACTGGCCGACCATGGCATCCGTGTCAACGCGATAGCGCCTGGCATCATCGAGACCGCGATGACCGTGCCGACGCGCGCCAATCCGGAGAAAGCCAAAGGCTACACCGACCGCATTCCGTTGAAGCGCTTCGGCCAGCCCGACGAACTGGTTGGTCCGGTGCTTTTCCTCGTCAGCGACCAGTCGTCCTACGTCAACGGTATTCTTCTCCCGGTCGACGGAGGGTATCTGGCTGGCTAGCAAATGTGGGAGCCGGCGATCCTTTGGAGATCTTCAACCTCGGCCATGGCGCGCCACTTCGGCGAAGGCTGCCTCGCATTCAAGTTCTTCGAGTTCAACGCGATCGACGAGAAGCTGCCCTTGGTTTATTCACGACTCCGCTCAATGCGAGCGAGCTCATAAATCCATGCACTTCTATTCCCATACGCTCAACAGAGGAGGGGGCATGACATTGCCGGACATGGTAGGCACGATCCTGAAGGGGGCACTAAAGCCACGACCCGATCCACTACGCCACGCTTGAAACGGCTGCATGAGCAAGGCTGATCGGGCCTTGTTGGTAAATCTAAGCCAATCCGGACGGATTAGACAATCGTCAAAGTGTCTACTTCGTAGAGTTCCGCGGACGTGAATACCGACTGGGCGAGCTTCCTGATGCTGTCCGCCTCATTGTCTATCCACATTGCGATGGCGACGTTGGGCGGCGTCGGTTCGTTCCAAAGCGCCTCCCTGGTGAAGGAAGGCGCAAGCGTGTCGCCCGCAAGCGAAAAACTTGTACCGTTGAACAGAGAAGATAACGCCGATAACGGATCGTCGGCATGGCCGAGAAGGAACACCTTGCGAGCGCCGGCCATACCCTGCCGCTTTTCTCGCTCTGTCGCCATCAGCCCGGTTATTCCGGACAGGAACCTTGGTTCGTCTTCGATCAGCTGGCGTGTGACATCGGATTGTCCTGCGTCGCGCATACCCTGTTCAGATTCGAACCACAGCTCGACAATGCCGTCCACCTGCAGGCCGCTTGGCCCGAACTTCCACAAGGACCGATCCACCCGGTTCTGGTTGTAAGCAGCCAGCGCCGGGAAATGTATGGCGATATCGGCGTGAGGCCCGGCCCAGTGCTGGCCGAATGCCTCACGGCTCATGTCGGGGCGCTGTCTGAGGAGGGTGATGCGTTTAACCATACCCAATGGTCGCACTTTGCTGTCGGGGCGTCTGTCATCCGAAATCAGGACAATGGAAAGGTCTTGGTGGCCATCGCTCTACGTCATCATCTCGCGCGACAGACTCACCCGTTTCCAATGACGATCCTTCCACGTGATCGTTGGAACTACACATATCTGCGGCCGACCATTCCGAGCGAGGACGCGGTGGCCGTTCAAACGGGAGGATTCATGACGGTTCAAACTCTTGAGGGGCAGACGGCTTTTGTCACGGGAGCGGCACAGGGTAACGGAGCCGCGATAGCGAAAGCGCTGGCTAGAGCTGGAGCTCGGGTCGTAATCTCGGACATAACTGCCGACCGCGCAAAAGCACAGGCCGACCTTTTACTCGCAGAGGGTTACGAGGCCCTTTCCGTAGCACTGGATGTCCGCCAGCGCACCGACTGCATCGCTGTATACAAGGATGTTGTTAAAACGTGCGGCGACATCTCGATCCTCGTCAACAACGCTGGAATTTGCCCTCGCGTGCCGATCGACTCCGATGAGTTTCCGCGTGCTTGGGAGGACACGGTCGACATCAACCTTGGCGGCATCGTCAACGTTACACGAGCTTTCCTTCCTTCCCTACGCGCCACACGGGGGACAGTGGTCAACATTGCGTCGATCGCAGCATTCGTTGCCGTCCGTTCCACGCTCGCATACACGGCGTCGAAGGCCGGGGTCCGTGGACTTACACAGGCAATGGCCCAGGAATTCGCAGCCGATGGTATCCGCGTAAACGCCATCGCACCTGGCCAGATTCTAACTCCGATGCTGGCTCCGTCGCTGGCCGATCCCATTCGGAAAAAGGAGATCGAGGCGAGAATACTGATGGGGCGGATCGGAGAATCCGAGGAGCTAGGAGGCCCGGTGGTTTTCCTGTGTTCTGCAATGTCCAGCTTCGTGAACGGCATCACCCTGCCAGTTGACGGTGGATATCTCGCTGTCTGAGGCAAGCTGATTTATGAAGGAGGAAACTATGTCATTTAGCCAGGAGCTAGGCGACTATACGGACGTCGACGTGCTTGTAGCGGGAACTGGAGCAGGGGGTCTATCGGCCGCTTTCACGGCAGCCTCCCATGGGCTTAAAACGGTCGTCGTGGAGAAGGCGGCGAAATTTGGCGGCACCACCGCCGTGTCCGGTGGTTGGGTCTGGATTCCGAACAGCCGCCACGCTCGCGAAGAGGGAATACAGGACAGCATTAAGGACGCGCGCAGTTATCTCCAAGCCGAAACCGGAAACTTTTTTGACGGGGAGAAAATCGACACCTTCCTGAAGCACGGCCCGGAGATGCTCGATTATTTCGAGGAGAACAGCGCGGTTCGGTTCTCGCTCGGGGCCTATTTCTCGGACTACCATCCAGAGCAACCCGGCGGGAAAACAGGAGGACGCTCGTTGAACGCAGAGCCGTTCGATCTACGAGAACTCGGTCAAGACAAGGACCGCCTCGCGCCAGCGCTCCGCGAAATCATGTTTCTCGGGATGATGATCGGGTCGAATAGGGAGCTCAAGCACTTCTTCGAAGCTGCACGGTCGGTCAAATCTTTCGGAGTGGTGGCGGGACTGCTTGCGCGACATGCGATTGAAGTGCTGCGGAATGGCCGAGCAATGCGGCTGACCAACGGAAACGCTCTGGCGGCGCGTCTCGCCCGGTCCGTACTCGACAAGCAGGTGCCGATTTTCACAAGCACGCCGCTTCAGGAACTGGTGATTGAAGGTGGAAGGGTTGTCGGAGCGATCGTGAAGAGCGAAGGGCGGACCACCGAGATCAGGGCCCGCCGAGGGGTAGTGCTTGCAACTGGTGGCTTTCCGCATAACACGGAATTGCGCAAAGCCCTCTATCCACATGCCCAGACGGGTACAGAACACTACTCTCCCGCCGCTACGGGCAACACGGGTGACGGACTGCGCGCGGCCGAAAAGGCTGGTGCCATTTTTGAAGATCGCTATCCGCAGGCCGCCGCTTGGGTGCCTGTTTCGCTTGTTCCCAAAAAAACCGGGCCACCCGGGTACTTCCCCCACCTCGTGGACCGCGCCAAGCCTGGTGTCATTGCGGTCCGTCGCGATGGGAAGCGGTTCGTCAATGAAGCAAACAGCTATCACGACGTGATCGCCGAATTGATCCGCGCCACGCCCGTTGGCGAGGTTTGCGAAGCGTTTCTGGTTGTCGACCACCGGACGATCCGGCGCTACGGCCTTGGCTTCGTCAAGCCATTCCCCATACCGCTACAGCCGTCGCTTGCATCGGGCTACTTGAAACGTGGTCGGACGATCCGCGACCTTGCGAATGCAACCGGAATAGACCCGATAGGTTTCGAGAACACGATTCGGAATTTCAACGGATATGCCAAAAGAGACGGCTCGGACCCTGAATTTGGGAGGGGCACGACAGGGTATAACCGCTATCTGGGCGATCCCGAGCATAAACCGAACCCATGCGTTGCCCCGATAGAAAGCGGCCCGTTCTACGCGATACGGATTGTTCCCGGTGACCTTGGCAGCTTCGTGGGACTGACGACAGACAGCCACGGACACGCCCTCGATTCCGATCGACGGGCTATTCCGGGCTTGTATGCCGTTGGAAACGATGCCGCGAGCATCATGGGAGGTAATTATCCGGGTGGAGGTATCACTCTGGGACCTGCCATGACGTTCGGATATCTGGCGGGGCTCGACCTGGCGTCGGGCGGTGCCGAGTCTTGAACTACGGGCAAAATTTACGTGTCGCATGAGTATCGAGCTAATCGGGGCCTTTGCGAACTGTACAGCTGAAAATCACAGGCGTGATCTTTGCAGAAAACGCTCGTGGTTTTCGCTGGCGCAGGCTTGAACGTCAGGCACCCATGTGTTCTTCAGATCGGGTCTGACATCGTCACGCGGTTCTGCACGCTGGGATGTTCCTGCATCCTTGCGTGCCACGCCAGAAGATCATCACACTCTGCAGGCACTAACAATTAGCCGGTGCCGTCCCGCCGATGCCGCAGCAGATCATCTTCAGGCTGGCCGGCAGGCCACGAGTCCCGCATCGCTGGGACCCAGGACAATCGAATCGTTGCTGGCATTTCAGATCAGGGCTTCGAATACCCCATCTCTTTCGACATCATCTCGCACGTCGAAATCAGCATCCGCAGGCGTTCGTCATGCTCGCCGACGCTGAATTCCGAAGACAGCCCGATCGCCGTCATCGTGAACTGCAGGTTTCCTTCGTTGTCGAAGACCGGGCAGGACGCGGCGTTCAAGCCTTCGAAGGGGCTGTTGACCATGACGGAGTAGCCACGCTCGCGAATCCGTGCTGCCACGTTCTCCCATTCTGCGATGGTCGTGATGCTCTTGCGGGCAGAGGTGCTCCGGTAGCCTTTGAGGAGTTCCGATTCCAACAACGGGTCGGTTGTCGCCCTGGGAAGCAATGCAGCGAATAGCTGGCCTGCTGCAGAATTCAGAAGCTGCGAGGCGCTTCCGGGTTGAAGCTGGACATGGATGTCCGCGGTCCCCCGGTGAACCTGCACGATAACTGGCTTGGTGCGGTTCCAGACGCTGACGGTGATGAGTGAGTTGATCTCTATAGCAAGTTCAGAGCCAACCAGGTTGGCATGCCGGAGCGGATCGAAGCTCCTCATTCTTGCAATGCCCAAGGTCAAGGCAAAATGGCCCAATTGATATCTGCCGTTTCCTTCGTCCTGATCGACAAGCCCCGTCACCTTCAAACTCACAAGGTAGCCGTGTAGTTGAGCGGACGACAGCTCGGTCGCGCTTGACAGTTCCTTGAGCATCATCGGCCTCGACGCCTCAGCCAGAACCCGCAGGATCCTTCCTGCGATCTCGATCGACTGGATACCCCGCCGGGTCTTGCTCTCGGGTTCGTTCATGGAAGCCTCATTCATGGAACCGGTGTTCAACTCGTGGATCAAAAATGACCCACATTGGCCAATGCTGGGTCCGTCGTCCGATGTCAATAGATTTCGCTTCATGGAAAGCAAATGCACAAAAAATAACCGTTAAATGAGGAAAATGGCCAAAAAATTGCCATTATTCAACTATTGCAAAAGCATTTGATATTGTTATAGTCGTACCAACTGATGAATGGCGAGTATGACGATGACAGGACAAGTACTGAGAATGGAGAAGGCCGACGTGAAGGCTGAGGCTGTCGACAAGGGCGATCATTCTTCGGCGCTCGTCCAGGTATGGCGCGCCGACGTCACGCTTGCCGGAAGATCTATTCTTGAGAACCTCAGCCTCGGTCTCGACGAAGGCGAAATTGTCTGCGTCGTAGGTCCATCCGGGAGTGGTAAGACGACCCTGCTGCGGCTGCTCGGTGGTCTTTTGAAACCATCGGCGGGCAAGGTTCTTCTGGGTGGCGCGGAAATGCGCAAACCCAGACAGGACGTCGCCATCGTCTTCCAGGACTATTCGAAGGCGCTACTTCCGTGGCGCGATGCGGCTTACAACGTCGCGCTCGCGATGGAGGCCATGGGCACGCCCCGGTCCGAGCGTCCGGCGAAAATCAGGAAGCTTCTCGAGATGATGGGGCTTGGAGACCATGCTTCAAAATTTCCCAACCAGATGTCCGGCGGGATGCAGCAGCGGCTTCAGATCGCTCGCTGTCTCGCCCAGGAGCCAAAGGTGCTACTGATGGATGAGCCGTTCGGTGCTCTTGATGCGATGACGCGTCAGGCCTTGCAGGACGAGGTCCTTGCCATTTCGAAGCAGATGGGCACCACCGTCTTCTTCGTCACGCACGACTTGGAAGAGGCGATCTATCTCGGCGACCGTATCGTCGGCCTTCTTCCGAACCCCGGCCGCGTCGGAGAGATATTCCAAGTCAACCTGCCGCGGCCGCGCAACCAGCTTTCCACCCGCGAAGACCCCGAGTTCCTTCGTCTGCGTCGCGCTCTATTCGACTTCATCGAGAGGGCTGAACGGTGATGCAGATCGGTTCCACCAGATTGGGAAAGATCGGCATCGGGCTGATCGTACCAGTTGGCCTTCTGGCATTTGCCGAGCTCTGGCTTTCGCAGCATGGCGACTACAACACCTATGCGGTCGCCAGACCCAGCGAAGTGGTGAGAAGGCTCTTCGTCGAAATGGCGAGCGGCCATCTCTTAACCTTGACCAGGGAGACGCTTGGGGCGGCGATCACCGGCCTGTTCTTCGGAACGCTTATCGGCGTGACCTGCGGCATCCTCTTCGGATTGGTCCGCCCCATCGACCGGCTGATGGAGGTCACCATCGAGCTCTTGCGTCCGGTGCCGTTCATTGTCCTGATTCCCATGATCATGATGATGCTCGGCGTCGGCCTCAAGATGGAAGCGACGGCGATCGCCATCGGGACGTTCTGGCCGAATATGTTGATGAGCCGTGCGGCCATGCGTCAGATCGAACCAAGGTTGATGGAGGTTTCGCAGGTACTCGGCCTGAGCACCCTGCAGAGCTGCTTCAAGATCATCCTGCCTGCGACTTTGCCAAGGCTGTTCGTAGCCTTCCGGCTTGCACTGGGTTTCAGCCTGCTCGGTGCGGTCTCGGTCGAGATCACCGCTAACCCCAGCGGACTTGGCAGCGCGATGATGCTTGCACAGCAGGCGCTCCAGCCGGACGCCATGTTCGCCTACATCGTCTGGGTGGCGTTGCTCGGATGGGGACTTGCTGCCTCACTCAACCTGATCGAGACGCGGTTCTTCGGTCGCTTCCAGATGCAGATGGCGGATCGCTGACATGAGCAATCAAGTTCGCTCAAGAACCATATGGATTGTCGGGAGCTTCGCAGTTGCGGCTTTCTGGGTCCTGCTATGGAGCAAGGCCGTCGATGCTCGGTTGCTGCCTGCTGCTGTCCTGCCCAGCCCGCTGAAGGTTTGGCAGTCGCTCGTCCGAGGCTTCTCGAACGGAAGCCTCATCGACATGATGATCTCGACGACGAACCGGATGCTCTACGGCTGGCTCCTCGCTTCGGCGATCGGCATTCTGATGGGTGCCGCGATCGGAATGTCGCGCACCCTCCGTGCCTTGCTCGGTCCGACGCTCGAGATGCTCCGCCCAATCCCGGCAGCGGCCATGTTGCCGGTCGGCCTCGCATTCTTCGGCCTCACGGAGACCATGGTCCTGTTCTGCATCGCCATCGCCTCTGGATGGCCGACGCTGATGTCCTCGGTCCATGGCTTTTCGAACATCGAGGTCCGCCACCAGGAGGTTGCCCAGGCGCTCGGCCTTTCCTGGCTACAGGCGTTCTGGAAGATCAGCCTGCCATCGGCGCTGCCCGACATCTTCTCCGGCATGCGGCTGAGCCTGACCATCTCGCTCATCGTCGCGTGTCTCGGGGAATGGATCGTCAGCAAGCCCGGCCTCGGACGCTACATTTTCTTCTCCAGCGAAAATTTCCGCGCACCGGACGTGTTCGCAGGAATTGCAATGATCAGCGTCATCGCAATCGCAACCACGACCTGCCTGTCGCTTTTCGAAGCGCGGTTGCTTCGGTGGAACACGAAACGCTGACATCCGCTCGTCGACAACCGATCGACCCCAAACGATTCCACTTCCCGCAAGGACCATGGGCCTGGCGAGGTAAACTTCAACCTAAAACAAGAGGGACGAACTCATGCATAAGATTACCAGACGGCTCTTTTCCGGCGCACTGCTCGTGATGGCGGCGATTTCCAGTCCTGCCGTGGCGCAGGAACTGAAACCGCTGAAGATCCTCTATACGCCTTCGCCGGACTTTGCCGCGGCGCAGACTGCGCTGCAGGAGGGCATCTTCAAGAAGCACGGTCTCGATGTGAACCTCAGCCAGTATGTGGCGAGCGGGACGACCGCCGTGAACATGCTTGTATCCGGGTCGGTCGACATCACCATCGTATCGCCGTCCGTCGCGCTCCAGACCACGGATGCAGGACTTGATCTCGTCATCATCTCCGGCGGTGCCGTCCTGCCGTCGGATCACACATGGGGCATCTTCACGCTCAAGGACAGCGGCATCGAGACCGCAAAGGACCTCGAAGGCAAGACCTTCGGCATGATCATCACGACAGGCTCTTTCGAGATCTTCTTCAATAACTGGATGAAAAAGAACGGAGCAGATCCGACCAAGGTCAACATTGTCCAGGCTCCGCTCGCCAGCATGGCCGACTTCCTGACGAGCAAGAAGATCGATGCAGGCATCATCGCGACGCCCTTCTTCGAGGACTTGGTCGCCAAGACCGGGGCCAACGTGATCGGCAATATCGCAGATGCGCTTCCGCATCCCGTGATGATCAACTCCTGGGGTTCTACTCGCGAATGGGCCGAAGCACATCCTAATATCGTCAAGGCTTTCCAGGATTCCATGAACGAGGCCGCCGACTTCATGATCGCCAATCCGGAGAAAGGACACCAGGCGATGCTGACCGCGACGGGCCTAAAGCCGGAAATCGTAAACCGGACACCCTTCTCGAAGATCCAGCGCGGCGTCACGCCTGACGTCCTGTCGTGGTGGTACGACACCATGAAGTCCCGCGAGCTGATCGTCGCGGACTACGACCCGGCCACGCTGATCTATCGGGCCAAGTGACGTCAGACCAACTGGTGTCAAGCTGCCGACCGCCTCTTGGTCGGCAGCGCATATCCAAAACGCGGGGGATGAACATGACAGCGTCCAAAGGGACCGAGGCAGCATTGCTTCTGGCACTGGCTCGAACAGGGATCTCCGTGGATACAGACGACGTACCGTCGTTGGCCGCCGCCTTCGAAGTCCGGGGCCAGCGCGCTGCAAGGGTGCACGCGTTCCCGCCACGATCGGCATTCCCCGCATTCGACTACACGATACCCGAGATGGACCATGGTCATGACGACTGATCCCTGCCGCCTTTCGATTGCCGACGCTGGCGAGGCCCTGAGGGCCGGAACGTTGACGTCCGTCGCCCTGACGGAATCCTGCCTTTCGCAGGTGCGCCTGTGGGAACCCGTGGTCAAGGCCTTCATCACTCTGACCGAAGACCGGGCGCTGTCAGACGCGCGGCGCGCAGACGAACAACTCAGCGTGGGGATCGATCTTGGACCGCTGCACGGCATTCCTGTCGGTATCAAGGACATCTTCGACACCCGCGGGGTGCGCACGACCTGTGGCTCCCGTCTTCTACTAGACAATGTTCCGGACACCGACAGCACCGTCGGATCGCGTCTCGCCCTGGCGGGTGGCGTCTTTCTTGGAAAGACGAACACCTACGAATTCGCGATCGGCGACCGTGCGGACGATCTGCCGTTTCCTCCTTCGATGAACCCGTGGAAGCTTGATCGGATCACGCCCGGCTCCTCTTCGGGTTCGGCGGTTGGTATCGCGACGAGCATGATGCGGCTCGCCACCGCAACCGACACGGGCGGCTCGATCCGGCTTCCGGCGGCATGCTGTGGCATCGTCGGTCTAAAGCCGACCTTCGGGCGCGTCAGTCGCCAGGGTGTCTTCCCATTCTCGCATTCATGCGACCATGCGGGCCTCCTGACCGCCACCGTCGAGGACATGGCGGTCGGCATGCAGGTCATCGCCGGATACGATCCTCAAGACCCGGCAAGCGCCGACAAGCCTGTACCGGACTATCGCCACGCCCTGGACCTTGGTGTCGTTGATCTCAAGATTGGCGTCGACATGCGGTTCGTGGAGCACGGAGCGGTCTCCGATACCATGCAGGAGGAGTTTGCTCGTGTCCTCCAGCTCCTCCAGAACTCGGGTGCGCAGATCGTCGATATCAGCCTGCCACGTTACGACGCCTTCGCAGCCTGCGGCAGTGCCGTCATCGGCGTCGAAGGACTGTCGGTCCATCATCGCACGCTTCAGACGCAGCCGGAGATGCTGAGCAGGGCCCTTCGGCACGGGTTCATCCCGGCTATCGCCGTATCCGCGCTGGACTACGTGCAGGCTCAGAAACTTCGTCGCGATCTGGCTATGGACATCAACGCGGCCCTTACCGATGTCGATGTCATGCTCTGCCTGGTCACGACGGGCGGGGCCCTTCGTTACGATCCGGTTCCGGACAGCACAATGTTCGGGCGGACGATTCCTTTCAACATCACGGGTCACCCTGCAATGAGCGTGCCCACCAACGCTGACCACGACGGGCTACCTCTTGGCGTCCAGGTCGTCGGCAAGCCGTTTGACGAGGCGATGGTCCTGCGCGTCGGGAAGGTTATCGAGGCCAGAGCCGGGTGGCTGGGACGTGCCCCGGCCTTCCCACCATGTCCCTGATCACCGACCCATCTTCCAATTATACAAGGCATGCCAATGACAACCCTTGATGCAGAGGCATCCACCGGCGGGCTCGGACAGCCTGCGCGGTCCCTGGCCATCTCCGCGGTCCTGATCGCGTTCAATCTTTCCACGCTGATGGTGTCGATTGCCAATGTCGCGCTTCCCACCATCGCGAAGGACCTCGGCATCCAGCCCGCCGATGCGATCTGGATCATCACCATCTACCAGTTGGCGGTCATCGCTTTCCTGCTCCCGATCTCCTCGCTCGCGGACATCATCGGCTATCGGCCAATCTATCTTGCCGGCCTTTTCGTTTTCGTCTGCGGCAGTGCGGTCTGCGGCATGTCGGGATGGTTCGAGACGGTGCTCTTTGGCCGCTTCCTGCAGGGGCTTGGTGCAGCGGCAATCCAGGGCGTCTACGTCTATTCCATGGCTCACATATTCCCACGGCACCTCGTCGGACAGGGCGTTGGGCTTGGAACCCTGACGTCCCAGATCACCGCCATGCTGGCTCCGACCATCGCGGGTGCGATCCTTCTCTTCGCTCCCTGGAACTGGCTGTTCCTTCTCGTGGTCCCGATCGGCATCGTTGCGCTCGGCGTGTCTCAGGCTGTTCTGCCAAGCGCAAAGGGCCGGGCGAGGAAGCTTGACATCGTTCCGGTCGTCCTCAACGTGCTGTCGTTCGGCATGTTGATGCTCGGTCTGGAGCGCGTCCTGCGCAGCCCCGGAAAGATGCTCTGGGGTACGGTGATCGCGATGGCGGTACTGCTCGGTGCGATCCAGATATGGATGCAGCGCAGGTCTGCGACCCCGCTGATACCTGCGGACCTGTTCAGGAACCCGGCGTTCTCTCTCACGATGATGACGACGTTCTTTTCGTTCGCGGCATCTGGCGTGGCCTTGGTGGCTCTGCCGTTCTATCTGCAAAACGTCCTGCATTTCACACCACAGCTTACAGGTCTCTTCCTGAGTGCGTGGCCGATTTCCGCCGCAGCGAGCGGCCTGGTCATGGGCTGGTGGTTCCGCGATGTTTCGCCGGGGCGGGTCGGTGCGGCAGGACTTGTGACCATGGCACTCGGTTTGATCGCTCTCGCTTTGCTTCCTGAAAACCCGTCGCATCCATGGATCGCCATATGCCTGGCGGCGGGCGGCCTCGGTTTCGGTGCCTTTGTGACGCCCAACGTGAAAGCTATTATCATGATGGTGCCTCTTGAGCGAAGCGGCGCTGCCAGCGGAATGCAGGGTGTCTCACGTCTTTTCGGCCAATCCCTTGGTGCGATCATCGTTGCGGTCGCTCTTGCGGGCGCCGGGGTAGACTGGAGCATGTACGCTCTCAGCGCCGCCGCGACTCTGGCGGTTCTGGGTGCCATTACCAGCGCCCTGAGACGGATCGCCCAAGTCTGAGAGAACACACAGGAGTGCCAAAATGGGTTCCGACCACGAGCATCACGATTACCACAAGCCTGGCCGCGATGATCATCATGACCATAGCCATGTACCTTCCGAGATGGCCCTACGAGTGAAGGCGCTCGAGTCGATCCTCTACGAGCAAAAGATCCTGGATCCGGCGGCCGTCGACGCCGCACTGGAGTTTCTCGAGACGGAGATCGGCCCGCACAACGGTGCCCGTGTCGTCGCCCGGGCCTGGTGTGACGAAGAGTTCAGACAGTGGCTTCTGAAGGACGGGGGCGCTGCGGTCGGATCGATGGGCTTCAACGGCTGGCAGGGCGGCAATGTCATTGTCGTGGAGAATGAGGACGGCCTTCACAACCTCGTCGTCTGCACGCTTTGTTCCTGCTATCCGGTGCCGCTGTTGGGCCTGCCGCCAGCCTGGTACAAGTCCAACAGCTATCGAGCCCGCTCTGTGAGGGAACCGCGGACCGTTCTTTCCGAGTTCGGGCTGGACCTTCCGGAGACAACCCGAATCCGGGTCTGGGACAGCACGGCGGACAACCGATATCTCGTCGTGCCTCAGCGTCCGGCTGGCACAGAGGGCTGGAGCCAGGGACAGCTCGCGGCTCTCGTGACGCGCGATTCCATGATCGGAGCCGAGATCCTGTCGGCACCCTCAGACGAAAAGAGATCCCAATGAACAGCGCCGACCTCGGTGGAAAGAACCTGCGCGAGCCGCTGCCGGACAGGACGCAGTCCAGCTACTCGTTTCATGAGGAATGGGAGAAGCGCTTCTACACCGTCTGGTTCGCACTTGTGGGTTACAGCCGTGCCAGCGGCGATGGACGTCTCTTGCGACCCGGGCCCGGCGTGCGCTGGGCGATGGAGCAGACGGAGCCGTCGCTCTATATGCAGCAGAGCTATTACGAGCGATTCCTATATCCGATCGAGCGGGCCGCTGTCGCCTCCGGCATGGTGTCAGAGGCCGAACTGGCCGCACGGCGCGAGATCCCATTCGAAATCCCTGCGTCCCGCCCGCCAGGGACGTCGGAATTTGCCCCGACAGCCGAGCAGATGAGCGTCATCATGCATCGGAACATGATACCTGCCATGCCGGAGACGCGGCCCGCGCAATTTGCGATCGGGCAGCCTGTGCGCGCGGTCGGCACCGGCATGGAAGGCCATACCCGCCTTCCTTCATACGCTCTCGGCAAGCGCGGGGTCGTCACGGGCGTCCGCGGCGTGTTCAATCAGAACGATGCGATGGCCATGCGAAGCAAGGCGGTGCCGGAACACGTCTACAGCGTCACGTTCCAGAGTTCCGAACTTTGGGGCAACGCCGACCAGGCTGACGAGGTCTGCATAGACATGTGGGAAGGCTACCTGGGGGCCGAACCGGAAGAGGGGATCCAATGATGACCGAAGAGACCATCCACGACATGCCAGGGTCCACAGATGAGGCCCGCTCCGCTCCTGGCTCGAAATTCCAGGAGGCATGGCAAGCGACCGCCTACGTAGTCGCGATCAAGCTTTCCGAGATGGGTTACTTCACCTGGAGCGAGTGGACGCATGCTCTTGGCAGGGAACTGCGGGCGCATCACGACGGCGAGACATCGACTTACCACGAGCACTACTACGATCTTTGGCAGAACGCTCTGGAAGCACTTCTCGTCGAGAAAGGCGTGATAACGGACCCGCACGTCGCGGAGAGGGCGGCCATGTGGCGTCGCGCCTACGAACTGACGCCTCATGGAAGTCCCGTAGAACTTGCCGCCGCGATGATGTCGGCAGGATCTCACGACTGACGAGCATTCCCATTTGACCCTGCTTTTGGCGTTCATCATTTGTCCCGTCGGATCAAAAAACTCTACAAATAGAGCTGGCTCGGGTAAATTGCGCAGCAGACACCTGCAAGCCGTCCGGCTGCTGCCTCCATCACACCTTTCGACCTGACGATAGGTTTCAAGACCGGAGTCGGGAATGACGTTTCGCCAACGGCAAGCATATCGGAATGCACGCGCTTGAGGGCTTCCGCACTCTGTCGTGGGCCGCTTAGTTGACCAGGCTACGGTGATGCTCGACGGTCTTTTTGACCTCAGAAATCAGGAGATCAGGACCGCCATAAAGCGTATTGGATTCAAGCGTATAGACTCGTTCTTCAATATGGATCAACACTTGGGGGACACCTCGTATACCGAGCTTTCCCATGAGCGCCTTGGTCTCTCGGACTCGTCGATCTGTCTGGCTCGATAGCTCGTGATCATCGTTGAGCGCTTGGGCGAAAGCCTGTTCGTTGGACGGACGTCCAACTGCGACCAGCAGCTCCGCTGCCACCCTTCCGATGACCCTCGCCGATGCCGTGTCTTGGCCCTGTACGTAGCGCGCCACCTGGAGGTCGTGCAGAAGCCTTGGCTCCAAGGTCCTGTCGATCCTGCGGACAGCTGTGAGCGCACGATTGATGGGCCCTGAGTCGAACTGGATATCGGTGCCAAGCAGGACATCCTGATGATACGCAGTGCTGAAGACCAAGCCCGTGCGAGCGCCGATGCGTTGATCGTTCGTCCAGGCATAGTCGGCCCATTCGAGATTTAGAGGGCGTGCACCGGCACCCGAGAACAGCCCACTCGGATGCATCTCGAGTTGGTCGGAGTATGCTTGCACCAACCCTTGCAATGCAGGTGCGCTCGCATAGCACCAACCGCAGAGCGGATCGTAAATGTAATTGATCTTGAAGCTATTCATCGATCCCCATCCTGTTGAGACCCACTATGTATTCGATTGCTGCGCGCTGAAATACCCGTCAAATAGGAACAGTTTGTTGCATAAGGTACTCAAATGGATCGCTTCATCTCTGCCGAAGTCTTCATCGAAACAGTGGCTAGGGGCAGTATCTCGGCCGCCGCGACGCGGTTGGGTATGTCTCGGTCGATGGCGACGCGATACATCACCCTTATCGAAGAATGGGCGGGGGCTCGTCTGCTACATAGAACAACGCGAAAGATCAGCCTGACTGCGGCCGGCGAAGAGATATTGCTGACCTGCAAGGAGCTTGTCGCACTGGCTCAAGAGGTTAAGTTAAAGGGATCAAACGCCGATGGCGTTCCCAAGGGGCTATTGCGGGTAACGGCGTCGTCGATCTTTTCGGAATATTGCCTGACCGATCTTCTGATGGACTTCCTAAAAGCCAATCCGACCGTCGCCATCGATTTACAGGTTGTCGACCGCGTCACAAATCTAGCCGAAGATGGCATCGACCTCGCGATCCGCGTCACGAAGGCTTTGGATCCCAATCTGATCGCACGCAAACTGGTGGACTGCCCTTCGGTCGTCTGTGCGAGCCCGGCTTACCTCGCGGCGCATGGAACGCCAAGCTCTGTTGGTGATCTGACGGCGCATAACTGCCTGACCTACGCATATTACGGGCGCAGCCTCTGGCACTTTCGCGTGGGCAGCAACGATGTCGCGGTCCCGGTCTCCGGGAACTTCAGCACGAACGAAGCATCTGTCGTCATGCGGGCAGCCACCAGCGGGGGCGGGATTGCTTTGTTACCTCGGTTTGCTGCAGTCGACGCGATAGCCGAAGGACGGCTAGTGCCTATACTGGACGACGTCGAAGTCGAGACTCTGGGTGTCTTTGCGGTTTATCTATCGCGCCAGAAGATGCCGCTCTCCCTCAGGATGTTGATCGACTTTTTGACCAAAAACCTCAGGACGTAGGAGCGAGAGACAGGTCTCACGGGGACGACAGGCGTCCTCCCCGTGAAGTGCTCAAGCGTCGAGATAGCAGACTTCGAGAGAAGATTATTCATGCGAGGGCTCCAAACGCACAGCTGAGACGAGCCAGATCTGGCAGGGCGGAACAATCGCAGTGAAATACGGCATCACCGGACCATTTTTCGCGGTCATCATCATTCGCTTTTCCTGGCTGATCACAGCTGACGCGGCCGTACCGATGGCGATCAGTTCCGCATTGAGGCTCCCCCCTCACCGAGGCGGCCGGCCGCATTGGCGCGCAGATTGGCAAGAGAAGCCAAACGATTGGCATAGAAAGACGAGTGCGCCTTCATCAGGCCGACTAATCAGATAGTAGCCTCCGGGTTCACCGGGCTCACCTCAAAATCAAACTCCTTGGGGGATTAGTCATGAAAGTTCTAGCGTTTGCCCAATTATTGCTGTGCACTTCGGCGCTACTGGTGTCGCAAGCTTCTGCCCAGGAACTGAAACGGGCCGACGTCATTCATTGGTGGACATCGGAAAGCGAAGCGAAATCGGCCAAGGTATTTTCCGATGCGTTCAAGGCTGCTGGCGGTGAGTGGGTCGACGCTGCTGTCGCTGGAACCGATGCTGCCAAGGCGGCCGCGGCGACGCGCATCCAGGCAGGCGATCCGCCAGCCGCCGTGGTGTACAACTCGGTCAAGGACATTGATGATCTGGTTAAAAACGGACAGATTTCGACCCTGGACGATGTCGCGGGAGCCGGTAATTGGAAAGCGAACATGCCCGCCGCCATTTTGAATGCTGTTACGCGTGATGGCCACGTTTATGGTGCGCCGATCAACCTAGGTGTGAACAATTACCTGTGGTCTTCCCCAATTGCACTCGCAAAAGTCGGGGTCACTGAGCCACCGAAAACCTGGGAAGAGTTCTTTGCGGTCGGCGACAAGTTAAAGCAGGCCGGCGTCATCCCATTTGCTCAGTCGGGCATGTGGTACTGGTATCTGATGACATTCGGCAACGTGCTGGCAACCCAGAGCACCGATGCCTATACCAAATTCCACGTGATGGATCCGTCCGTGTTCGAAATGCCAGAATTTAAAAAGGCGGTCGAAATCTTCGCTCGTCTGCGCGAATATTCTGATTCCGGCGTACCAGGACGAGAGTGGAACCTTTCGAACGCGATGGTCATGCGTGGCGAGGCCGCCTTTCAGTTGATGGGTGACTGGGCCAAAGGGGAAATTCTCGCTGGCGGCATGACACCGGGCAAGGATGTGCTTTGCACGGTCGGTCTCGACAATTCGCCCGTCTCGATCAGCGGCGATATTCTCGCGTTCCCGGTCAATACGAACGAAAACACGGTGGAAGCTCAAAAGCTGCTTGCGAAGGTCGTGACGACACCAGAAGTTCAACTCGCTTACAGCCTAGCCAAGGGGTCCTTGCCGGTGCGCACCGATATTGAGGGCGCCGCATTCGATACGTGCGCGCGAGTTGCCGTGGAACAGCAGGCGGCACATTCCAGCGTGCCGGGCTATCCGGTTTTGCTTTCCCCCGACGCCGCGGGGTCAATCGCTGACGTGCTGGGTAATTTCTGGGTCGACACCTCCGCATCCGGCAGTGATCTGATCGGCCAGTTGGAGGATGGATTCTCCTCTCTGAATTGAGAGGTTGCGCCGTGCTGTCCTTCGTAGACGACGCCGAAGTTCGAATTCCGCAAGGATTATTCAATTGAAGAAACCGTTTACTGGCATCGGCGCGCATATTGCACTTGCACCGGCGTGGATCATCCTGATTGTTGCCTATATCGGCACGGTTCTGTGGACCGTGCAGATCTCATTCACCGATTCCAAGGTCGTTCCCGTCAGTAATTTTGTCGGCCTTGAGCAGTATGAACGATTGTTCGGCTCGTTGCGCTGGTTGCAATCCCTTCAGAACGTGCTGGTTTTCGGTGTCCTGTTCATCGCGGGATGTCTCGTCGTCGGCTTCATTCTGGCAGTGCTGCTTGACCAGAAGATCAGGGCGGAAGGGGTTTTCCGCACGATATTTCTTTATCCGTACGCGGTCTCATTCATCGTGACCGGCCTTGTCTGGCAATGGATTCTCAATCCGACACTCGGGCTTCAGCATGCGGTCCAGGGGCTCGGATGGGAGACGTTTACGTTTGATTGGCTGGTAAGGCCGGACAGAGCAATTTTCGTGATGGTAATCGCTGGAATCTGGCAGGGCGCGGGTCTTGTTATGGCTTTGCTGCTGGCCGGCCTACGTGGCGTTGACGGTGATCTCTGGAAAGCCGCGAAGATCGATGGCATCAGCCCGATCCGCTACTATTTGCGCATCGTGTTGCCTATCCTGACGCCGACGATTGCTTCCGCTGTCGTGCTGTTGGCCCTCGGGGTCGTCAAGGCCTACGATCTTGTCGTGGCGCTGACCGGCGGCGGCCCTGGAACGGCAACGGAGATGCCAGCAAAATTCGTCATGGACTATCTGTTTGGCCGACAGAACCTTGGTCTCGCGACCGCCGCCTCCACCGTCATGCTGTTGAGCGTGGTCGCCGTGCTGGCCCCCTGGCTCTATTTCCAGTCCTATCAAAAGAAACGCAAGGCGGGTTGACCATGGCCAAGAACATCTTTCCTGACCACGCCAGCGGCGCACGCCCACGTCGGATCGTGGCAGGACGTGTCGGTTTGTATGTTTTTCTGGTCGTTTCTGCTGTCGTCTTCCTGTTTCCGCTTTATGTCATGGTGGCCACGTCGCTGAAGAGCATGGACGAAGTTCGACAGGGTTCGATCTTTACTTGGCCTGTCTATCCCTCGATCGAAGCTTGGAAGACCGCTTGGTTCAGCGCCTGTACCGGGTTGAGCTGTGATGGCGTCCAAGCTGGCTTTCTGAATTCGATCAAGATCCTCATTCCCAGCACGCTGTTGCCGATCGCGCTTGGTTCAGTCACTGGGTATGCCCTGTCATTCTGGCGTCCCAAGGGTGGCAATATTCTTTTTGGAGGGCTGCTACTTGGCATGTTCGTGCCCTACCAGGTGTTCATCTATCCGCTCGTGCGTTCACTTGCGACCGTCGGGCTATACGGAAATCTGGGCGGAATCGTTGCTGTGCATACGATTTTCGCGATGCCGATCATGATCCTTTTGTTTCGCAATTACTATGCGGCATTGCCTCTCGATCTCTTCAAAGCCGCGCGCGTCGATGGCGGGAATTTCTGGACGATCTTCTGGAGATTGATGCTGCCAATGTCAGCGCCGATCATCATCGTTGCGGTCATCCTGCAGGTGACGGGTGTGTGGAACGACTTCCTGTTTGGCCTGATTTTCGCCGGACGGGACAACCTTCCAATGACCGTCCAGCTCAACAATATCGTCAACACCGCACGCGGGGCGAAGGAATATAACGTCCATATGGCGGCAACCATCCTCACGGCGATGCTACCTCTCCTCGTTTACTTATTTTCTGGCCGCTGGTTCGTGCGCGGGATCGCCTCCGGTGCTGTGAAAGGCTGATCATGTCCAATGTTTCCGTACGAAATCTCGACATCACATTCGGGGCTACCAAAGTCATCACGAACCTCGATCTTGAAATCGCCAAGGGAGAATTCCTAGTCCTTCTGGGGTCTTCCGGCTGCGGCAAGTCCACCTTGCTGAACTCGATCGCGGGGCTTCTTGAGGTTTCCGCCGGACAGATCTGGATCGGGGAGAAGAATGTGACCTGGGCTGAGCCGAAGGATCGCGGTATCGGCATGGTGTTTCAGTCCTACGCGCTTTATCCGCGCATGACCGTAGGGCAGAATATGTCCTTCGGGCTGCAAATGGCGGGCATGCCCAAGGAGGAGATTACCCGACGCGTCGAAGAAGCCGCACGCATGCTGCAATTGAAACCTCTGATGACCCGTCGCCCCTCCGAGCTTTCCGGAGGGCAACGGCAGCGCGTCGCCATCGGCCGTGCATTGGTTCGCGACGCCGGCGTATACCTCTTCGATGAACCCCTTTCCAATCTCGACGCCAAGCTCAGAACCGAACTGCGCGTTGAGTTGAAAAAGCTGCATGCCAGCCTGGGTTCGACGATGATCTATGTGACGCATGATCAGATCGAGGCGCTGACTTTGGCGGACCGTATCGCCGTCATGCAGGGGGGCGTCATTCAGCAACTGGCGTCGCCGGCGGAGATTTATGAGACCCCGGTCAACCGATTTGTTGCAGGGTTTGTCGGTTCGCCGGGCATGAACTTTCTCGAAGGAAGGTTCAAGATATCCGGTGACGTTATCTTATTTTCGACGGAGGGCGGGGAGCTCGATGTTTCAGGATATGGCTTTGCCACGAAACCCGGCAACGGGCAAACTGTGACCCTTGGCATCCGTCCCGAACAATTGAGCCTTGAAGGGACGGAAAACCGGAAAGCGAGTAAGCTGACGGTTTCCGTCTTCGAGCCGATGGGTGCCGACACCCTGATATGGGGCACGGTTGCAGGGCAGGGCGTTTCGATGCGCATCGACGGCGAACGCCGCTTCACACCGGCCGGCGGCGACATGCTCGATGTATTCTACCGGCCGGACCGCCTGTCGATGTTCGACCAAACAAGCGGAAACCGCATCTGACCAAGCAAAAGGGAGAACCAATCAGTGTACACTGTTGCTTTCATTTTCAAACGGAAACCCGGTCTATCGGCGGAGGAGTTCCTCGCCTACTACCGGGATCGCCACGGTCCATTGATGATAGACCTCATCAAGGACAAGGGGCTGATATCCTATGAACATTTCCCGGTCGACACGTCTGTAACCGACGGCCGTTACGTCGCTGAAGGCGGCCCGGGCTTCGATGCAATTTCGATCTACAGCTTTGGCAGCAAGGAAGAGGCTGAAGCCTGCTGGGCGATTCCGGAGGTTATCGAAGATAGTGCGGCGTTCATCGATTTCGATACGATGGTAACCCTGCCTGCAAATCGTCGAACAGTATTTCCGGTGTAATGAATGAATGTTCTAGCCAGCCTTACACAGCCGCCCTTCAATCTTGATGGAGAAGCCATCGCCTGGGTTGAACGATTGCTTGCAAGCTTGACCCTGGAGGAAAAGCTGCAGCAGCTTTTCGTCCACCTCACGATCGGCGACGAGCCTGGACCTATCGAGTCTCTGATGGCGCGCAAACCTGGGGGTATACACCGGTTTTTCGGCAATCAGTTGGATGAAGCCTGGCGTGGAACCCGCCGCGCGTTGGAACTGGAAACGTTGCCCCTGTTGGTAACCGGGGATCTCGAAGCGGGTGGCCACGGTCCATACAGTATGAGCCGGATGCCCAACCAACTGGCGACGGCTGCCGCGAATGATCTGGAGCTGTCAGACAGGCTGGTACGGGCGCTGGCGCGAGAAGGCCGGGCTTTGGGCTTCAACTGGTCCTTCACACCGGTGGTGGACGTCAGCAAGAACATCCACAGCTCCATCGTCGGTACCCGTTCCTACGGTTCGAACATCGAGGCGATTATCGCTCAGGCTGTCACTCACATCCGGGCGCTACAGGAAAGCGGCATTGCCGCCACAGCAAAGCACTGGCCGGGCGAGGGGTTCGATCAACGCGATCAGCATCTGGTAACGACGATCAATCCGCTGTCGACGAGCGAATGGAACGACACGTTCGGCCGGATCTACCGGGCCGTATTCGATGCGGGCGTGATGACAGTCATGTCCGCCCACATCGCCTTGCCGAGCTGGGCCGAGAAACTCGGCGTTCCCGAGGGCGTGGAGCGCTACTGCCCCGCTTCCCAATCTGCGGCTCTCAATTTCGGCCTGATGCGCGACGAGCTTGGCTTCAACGGGCTGATCGTTTCGGACGCAACCGAGATGGCCGGGCTCGGGTCGTGGACGAACCGCGCCACCGCGGTGCCGCAGGTGATCGCAAGTGGATGCGACATGTTCCTGTTTTCAAAGGATGCCGATGCCGATCTGGAGCTGATGAGGCAGGGAATGCGGCGTGGCGTTTTGACGGAGCAGCGCGTCGAAGATGCGGTAACCCGGATACTGGGTCTCAAAGCCGCCCTTGGCCTGCACAGCAAGAGCCGGGACGAACGCCTGCCAGCGTTGGATGTCGTGCGAGCTGAGGTTCGCAGTTCTGACAACCAGGAGGTCGCTCGCGCGGTTTCCTCCAAAGCCGTCACACTGGTAAAGGACACCCAAAAGACCTTGCCTCTCACGGTCGATCAGCATCGTCGCATTGTGGTTGTTTCGTCGGGTACCCGTGAGCACCCGATCAGTGGAGCACCCAAACAGCTCGACGGTGTTGTGGAGGGATTGAAAGGCCTGGGCTTCCATGTTCGCCATTTCGATCCGGCGCAGCCGCCAACGCCGGAAAATACCGATCTCGTGCTTTATGTGCTGGCAGTGGAATCCGCGCTTACCCTGTCGCGAATCTTCCTCGATTGGAACCTCGATCACGGCGGCTTCCCGCACTCCCTGGATAGGTTCTGGCGGGAGATCCCGACGGTTATGGTGTCTTTCGGACATCCTTATTATCTCTTCGACGCACCTCGCGTGCCGACCTATGTCAACGCCTACAGCACGATTGAGGCCGCCCAGGAGGCGGTTGTACGAAAGCTGACCGGGGCAGAGGAATTCGCGGGCGTGAGCCCTGTTGACGCCTTCTGTGGATTGCCGGACGCTCACTACTGAGTGCAAACGTTGCCGGGTTGCGAGCACTCGATGGCAGAAGATCCTTTGCACGGCGGTGAGTGGATCAGAAAGTTGATGGCGCCTCTCTCCGGCGGCAAACTTGATCAGTATACGCTTGCGGCAGCAGCGGTATGCCGATCCGGTTCCACTCCTAAAATCCTGAAGGAGTTTGGAAGTTGCGTTTGCGAGGAAGGTGACATTGTTTCCGATGGCGACGAATGTTGCGCCGATGTCGATGTAGCGTCTGGCAAGGGCCAGATCGGCGATCAGGGTGCCGGCGGCCTTACTATGGGACTGGATCTTGCGCAGGTCGACCTCGACTACCAAAAGTTCCATAAGTATGGTTATGTGAGTCGTTATAACATAACATGCGAATACTTAAAAGAAAGATTTCGAACTCCCAGACTCCTCCCGGGGCACCTCGGCTGCCGTCGCACAGGTCTCGGCGGCAGCCACTTTTCTCGGGCATTGCCGTATTGGCCTCCACCGAGACTTCGATGTTGGCGTCCGGTACCACATCTGCCGCAAACGCGGCGCAACTGAATGCGATTTTTGTCATGAAGGAATGGATACTTTCGCCCCTTGAAAAGACCTGCCTTCGGTGGATATCTCGAGGCAGGACCGTCGCCGAAATCGCCGCGATTGAGGGCAAAAGCGTCGCCGACATCGAGAGCTGCCTGGAAAGTGCGTTGATCGCATTGGAGGTAAAATCGATAAAGGAGGCGCTTCAGAAAGCGGACCTCGGTGAGTCCGATTGACTTGATAGATTTCTACAGGCGCTCTTGCCGCCGGCTTGAAAACGGAACCGACCATGCTGCCGAGAGCGCGGGGAAGCAAATGGCACAAGCACGAAAGCCGAGCGGAAATCTGAGTTCCCAGCGGAAGCAAACCAATCCCGCTCTCTTGTGATGGCGTCCTGGCTCGGTTCCGGATCTTCCACGATCAACCCGTAAAGGGTCCGCTAGCGAGCTGCGGCCGCTATGGCTTCGCCTCGCGGTGATCGCGCCCGACCCGAGCCTTTTGAGGAGCCATCGAGCGGGAATTGGCCCGCTCCCGGATGGAGCATCTCATATGTCGCACGATCTTTCCCTTGCACAGTCCCACGCCTTCCAGCTTTCCCGTGACCTCATGGTCCCGGTCACCGTCTTTAAGGTCGACGGCGAATACGGCGTCCTGCCCTCTGACGAGATCGACGCCGACGACGATCTTGCGATCGTGCACGAATTTTTTCCCTGGCCGGCGCATTGAGCCAGCCTTTGCCTTTGGCGTGCCGCTTGCGCGCTGCACGCCGCAAGGGAGGCTTCGCCGCGGTCAAGCATTGCATGATCCGACAATTGCCAGCCGCGCCCTTGCAGCCTTTGCTCTTCGCGGCTGGCCGAAGCGTGCCCGCGAAGCGACGGGCAAGGAGAGGCAATGGAGGCCGATCGCAGTGCGATCGGGAGCAAAATGAAAAGAAGAGAGATAGAGGCGCTGCGTGAGCAGGTGAGCTGCGCGGCCGTTCTTGAACGGGCGAGGTTCGCAATCGACATCAAGGAAAGCACCCGGCGGGCAGTCAAGTTTCGCCGTGGTGGCGAGATCATCATCGTCATGCATGAGGGGCGCGGATGGTTCGATCCGCTCAGCGATGCGAAAGGCGATGTCTTCGGGCTTGTCGAGCATCTCGATCATGTCGGTTTTCTCGAAGGCGCCGATAGGGTCGCGGATCTCGTTGGTTTCGGGATCACGGAACCGGAGTGGCAGCCTGCGAGGCGTGGTGAAGGACTCAACCTCTCCGTCCCTAAGCGTTGGCAGGCGCGCCGCAGCCCATGGCCCGGATCATCGACATGGCGCTACCTTAATAGTGAGCGCTGGCTGCCGGCGCCTTTGCTCCATGCTGCGATCAACGCCGACCTGCTTCGGGAAGGCCCCTATGGCAGCATGTGGGCAGCTCATACGGACAATGCTGGCGTGGTGACCGGCTGGGAGGTACGGGGGCCACAATACCGGGGGTTCGCCTCTGGCGGAACGAAGGTTCTCTTCCGTATCGGGTTGGATACTGCGTTGCGCCTGGCCGTCACCGAAGCCACGATCGACGCCATGAGCCTTGCAGCGATCGAGGGGTTGCGCGACGGCACGCTCTATCTAAGCACCGGCGGTGGATGGTCGCCGGCCACGCAAGCCGCGCTGCGGGAATTGGCCTCCCGACCTGACGCCCGGCTGGTCGCGGCGACGGACGCCAATTCTCAAGGGGATGTGTTTGCGGAGCGGTTGCGGGCGCTCGCCGAGGATACCGGGTGCGACTGGACGCGGCTGCGCCCGCCCAAGGAGGATTGGAACGAGACCCTGAAAATCAGGGAAAAGCAAAAACGGGAAAGAGAGGAAAGTGGCGTGCCGCATTCGCACCGCCCGCGTCAAGGGAGGCTTCGCCCGGCGGAGCCGGCCCTTGACCCGGCCGGCCGCGATGCCGGCGGCTCGGAAGGGGTCATGAAGGACTGAAGAGGATGGCGAGGTCGAGAGGACGGCGCCGCACTTCGGTCCGAAAACACGCAAAGGAGCCGCAGATGATCCCCTCTCCCGCAACCGCCAAGGTTTTTCAGGGCGTCGCAAGCCGCCAGCAGATGTTCCGCATGTTCGACCGTCACGCCCAGCGCCCTAACCGTTGGGACGGCGATGCCGCGCCAATCTACTCAGGCGAATGGTTCGAGATCGGCGAGACTGAACATGATTATATGTTCGAGATCCTGCCGCCGTTGTGGATCCGAGGGTCCATGTTCGCGATGCGCGAATTCATGACCGGCTCGGTGACATCAGTGTTCTTCGCGCTCAGGATCGACGAAATCATCCGCTATTTCCATGGCTATTGCGATCTTTCCGACAAGGCATTCGTCGAAACGATGCGCGTCGCCATCATCGAGCGCGAAAGCCGTCCGACGCGAGCCATGACGCGGGAAGAGCGGCTTGAGAATGTCTGGAGCATCACGGCGGATGGCTATCGCGGCTATGCCGGGGACAGATGGCCGGAGGCCGCCCGCGGCAAACGCACCGTGATGCTCTATGGCGGCAACGAGGGCACTTTCCTGAAGCTGCTCGACGATCTCACTGACGAGGAGATCGCTGCGAAGCTGCCGGTGCATCTTCGCCACCTTCCCTCCCCGATCGCCGCGTGAGGAAGTAGCCATGTTCACTTTCAGCGTGATCGAGGTCCCTGCGGTAATCGCGCGCGGACGCAGTGACGCGGAAGCCAATGGCGGCTTCCGCAACCCCCACTACGGTCTCCTCCCAGGCAAGGACGAACGGCCCGGTCTGTGGATCGTCGGCGACGAAGGCGTCTATCTGCTTTCCAACGGCAAACTGGCAGAGGGTCAAAGGGCGCTCGTGGTCTATGCCGACGAGTGCGATCCGAAGACCAATCCGGACTGCTGGCATTACAAGCGTCGGTATTTCGGGGGAGACGACGGCATCGTCTTCATCGCCGGCGAGAGCCTGGAAGCCATGCTTTCCACAAACCCCGAAGCCACGCATCTGCGGGCGGAGTTTACGCCGGAAACCATGCAGCTCTCCGTGATCACGCGCTCGTAGCTCGCGATCGGTGCCACCGGACGAACCAGGTCCAAATTCCCCCACCTCATTTTCATCCGCCTTCGCAGCCACGGGACCATGTCCCATGGGCGATGGCGCACATCCTCGAAAAGGAGCTTCCATGTCCCACGATCCCTTCACCTTCGATATGTTCGGCAGCAGCGCATTGTCGTCCGGCCTCGGTCTGGGCGTCACCGCGTTTGGCGGTTTCGCCGCCAACGACGACAATCCCGATCCGACACCGACCTCCCCGACGCCGGCATTGCCTCTGCCAGCTGCGAAGCGGCCGGCGACGCGGAGACAAGGCGAGCGAACCAACTTCCATCTCAATGACGGCGACGACCGCGGCTTGGCCGCGACCTGGAAGGAGCGGGCGAAGGCAAATCTTGCGGCCATCCTGACTACCACCGAAATCGAAAAGCAGGATCGACCCGCCACCCGTGACGAGCAGGCGAGGCTGATCCGCTTCACCGGTTTTGGCGCATCGGAACTCGCAAACGGCATGTTCCGGCGTCCAGGCGAAGTCGATTTCCGGGAAGGCTGGGCCGACCTCGGCAGTTCACTGGAAAGTGCCGTCACCGACGCCGACTATGCTTCGCTGGCGCGCTGCACCCAGTATGCCCATTTCACCCCCGAGTTCATCATTCGCGCAATCTGGGCCGCCCTTCGGCGTCTCGGCTGGCGTGGCGGACGTGTTCTGGAGCCAGGGATCGGCACGGGACTGTTTCCGGCGCTGATGCCAACAGCTCTCAGGGATACCAGCCATGTTACCGGAATTGAACTCGATCCGGTGACAGCGCGGATTGCCCGGTTGCTTCAACCGAAGGCCCGGGTCATCAACGCCGACTTCGCGCGCACCGATCTCAACTCGATCTATGATCTCGCCATCGGCAACCCGCCCTTCTCCGATCGAACGGTTCGCTCGGATCGGCAGTACCGTCCGCTCGGTCTCCGGCTGCACGACTACTTCATCGCCCGGTCGATCGATCTCTTGAAGCCTGGCGCACTCGCCGCTTTCGTCACGAGTTCGGGCACGATGGACAAGGCGGACGCGACGGCCCGCGAGTATATCGCCAGATCCGCCGACCTGATCACCGCCGTCCGCCTGCCCGAGGGCAGCTTCCGCCGCGACGCCGGCACGGACGTAGTGGTGGACATCCTGTTCTTCCGCAAGCGCCGGATCGCCGAGCCGGAGGGCGAGCTGTCGTGGCTCGATCTGGAGGAGGTGCGCCCGGCCACATCCGACGACGGTGCAATCCGCGTGAACCGCTGGTTCGCGCGGCACCCGGATCTCGTGCTCGGCGAGCATGCCTTAACGTCTGGCCCGTTCGGTGAGACCTATACGTGCCGGCCACGCGCCGATGAAGATCTCGAAACGGCACTGAAGGCCGTGATCGCTCTTCTTCCGGAGGATCGGTATGACGGCGAGCCGTCGCAGATCGACATCGATCTGGAAGAGGAACTGGGCGAGATCGTCGATCTCCGCTCTGGCAACGACAAGGTCCGCGAGGGCAGCTTCTTCATCAATAACCGCCACGGTCTCATGCAAATGATCGACGGAGTGCCGCTCGCGGTTTCGGTGCGGAAAGGCCGGTCAGGCGAAGGCCTGTCCGAAAAGCATGTCCGGATCGTCAAGAAGCTGGTTCCGATCCGCGATGCCGTGCGCGAGGTTCTCAAAGCGCAGGAGCTGGACCGACCGTGGCGAGATCTGCAGGTTCGGCTGCGCATCGCCTGGTCGAGTTTCGTGCGCGACTTCGGGCCGATCAACCATACGACGGTTTCGATCTCGGAGGATGAGGAAAGCGGCGAGGTCCACGAAACCCATCGCCGGTCCAATCTCCAGCCGTTCCTGGACGACCCGGATTGCTGGCTGGTCGCCTCGATCGAGGATTACGACATTGAGACCGATACGGCAAAACCCGGCCCGATTTTCACCGAGCGGGTGATTTCTCCTCCCGGATCACCCGTCATCACCTCGGCGGCTGATGCGCTGGCTGTCGTCCTCAACGAACGCGGCCGCGTCGATCCCGAGCATATTGCCGAGTTGCTGCATCGTGATCCCGGCGGTGTGATCGACGAACTCGGTGACGCCATCTTCCGCGATCCCGCCGACGGGTCATGGCTGACGTCCGACGCCTATCTCTCCGGTTCGGTCCGCACGAAGCTCATGGTCGCCGAGGCAGCCGCGTCGCTTGATCCAGTCTATGAGCGCAATGTCCGCGCGCTGCAGGATGTCCAGCCCGCCGACCTCCGGCCGTCGGATATCACCGCCCGTCTCGGCGCGCCATGGATTCCGGCTGCTGATGTCGTCGCCTTCGTCAAGGAGACGATAGATGCCGACATCCGGATCCATCACATGCCGGAACTCGGGTCATGGACCGTCGAGGCACGGCAGCTTGGCTACAACGCCGCCGGCACCTCCGAATGGGGCACAAGGCGGCGCCATGCCGGCGAGCTGCTGGCCGATGCGCTGAACAGCCGGGTTCCGCAGATCTTCGACATGTTCAAGGACGTCGGCGGTGAACGCCGTGTCCTGAATGTCGTCGATACCGAAGCGGCCCGCGACAAGCTGCAGAAAATCAAGGAAGCATTCCAGTCCTGGGTCTGGACTGATCCTGATCGAACCGACCGGCTAGCGCGAGTCTACAATGACCGGTTTAACAATATCGCGCCGCGAAAGTTCGACGGCTCCCACCTGAAACTGCCCGGCGCCTCTGGCGCCTTTGTTTTGTATGGGCACCAGAAGCGCGGCATCTGGCGGGTTATTTCTGCAGGCTCCACCTATCTCGCTCACGCCGTCGGCGCCGGCAAGACGATGACGATGGCCGCCGCCATCATGGAGCAGCGCCGTCTCGGCCTGATCGCCAAGGCGATGCTGGTGGTGCCGGGCCATTGCTTGGCGCAGGCGGCGCGCGAGTTCTTCGCCCTCTATCCGAACGCTCGTATCCTCGTCGCCGACGAGACCAATTTTACCAAGGACAAGCGGGCACGTTTCCTGTCCCGCGCCGCCACGGCCACCTGGGATGCGATCATCATCACCCATTCCGCCTTCAGGTTCATCGCCGTGCCGTCGGCGTTCGAGAGCCAAATGATCCAGGACGAGCTGGAGCTCTACGAGGATCTTCTGACCAAGGTGGACAGCGAGGATCGGGTGTCGCGCAAGCGGCTCGAGCGCCTGAAGGAAGGTTTGCAGGAGCGGCTGGAAGCGCTCTCAACCCGCAAGGACGATCTTCTTACGATCTCGGAAATTGGCGTCGATCAGATCATCGTCGACGAGGCGCAGGAATTCCGCAAGCTCTCCTTCGCGACCAATATGTCGACACTGAAAGGCATCGACCCGAACGGATCGCAGCGGGCCTGGGACCTCTATGTCAAGTCCCGCTATATCGAGACCAAGAATCCCGGACGCGCGCTCGTGCTGGCCTCCGGCACGCCAATCACCAACACGCTCGGTGAGATGTTCTCGATCCAGCGCTTGCTCGGCCACGAGGCGCTCCGCGAACGGGGCCTTCACGAATTCGACGCCTGGGCCTCGACCTTTGGCGACACGACGACCGAACTCGAAATCCAGCCGTCCGGCAAATACAAGCCGGTGAGCCGGTTCGCGAGCTTCGTCAACGTGCCCGAGCTGATCGCCATGTTCCGCTCGTTCGCCGATGTGGTGATGCCGGAGGACCTGAAGCAATATGTGAAGGTCCCGGCACTCTCGACTGGTCGGCGGCAGATTCTGACGGCGCAGCCGACGCCGGCCTTCAAACTCTATCAGCAGATCCTCGACAGCCGCATCAAGGCGATCGAGATGCGCGAGGCGCCGGCTCAGCCCGGAGACGATATTCTGCTGTCCGTCATCACCGACGGCCGCCATGCGGCGATCGACCTGCGCCTGGTCATTCGGGCAAACGACAACGAGCCGGACAATAAGCTCAATCTCCTCATCGAGAATGCCTTTCGCATCTGGAAGGAAACGAGCGAACACATCTATCATCGCCCGGACGGCAAGCCCTTTGAGCTTCCGGGCGCCGCGCAGATGATCTTTTCGGATCTCGGCACCATCAATGTCGAGAAGGCGCGCGGCTTCAGCGCCTATCGCTGGATTCGCGACGAACTGGTCCGTCTTGGTGTCCCGCCATCGGAAATCGCCTATATTCAGGACTTCAAGAGGACCGAAGCCAAGCAGCGCCTGTTCGGCGACGTCCGTTCGGGCAAGGTTCGCTTCCTGATCGGCTCCTCGGAAATGATGGGCACCGGCGTCAACGCCCAGCTCAGATTGAAGGCGCTGCATCACCTTGATGTGCCGTGGCTGCCGTCACAGATCGAGCAGCGCGAGGGCCGCATTGTCCGCCAGGGCAATCAGCATGATGTCGTTGACATCTTCGCCTACGCCACGCAAGGGTCACTGGATGCTGCGATGTGGCAGAATAACGAGCGCAAGGCCCGCTTCATCACTGCTGCCCTTTCCGGCGACACCTCGATCCGCCGGCTGGACGACCTGGGTGAAGGCCAGGCCAACCAGTTCGCCATGGCCAAGGCGATTGCCTCGGGCGACGAGCGCCTGATGCAGAAGGCTGGTCTCGAAGCCGATATCGCTCGTCTCGAGCGGCTACGCGCCGCCCATGATGACGACCTGTTCGCGGTGCGCCGACAGGTCCGGGACGCCGAACGCGACATTGAGGTCTCGACCCGGCGGATCGGCGAGATCGGCAAGGACATCGCGCGGCTGGTTCCGACTGCGGGAGATGCCTTCACAATGACCGTCACAGGTCTTTCATACGACGAGCGAAAGGACGCCGGCCGCGCGCTGATGAAGGAGATCCTCACCCTCGTCCAGCTTCAACAGGAGGGTGAGATCGTCATCGCCTCCATTGGTGGCTTCGATCTCGTCTATGACGGCGAGCGGTTCGGCAGGTCCGACGGTTATCGCTACACCACCATGCTTCAGCGCACGGGCGCGGACTACGAGATCGATCTCGCCGTCACCGTGACGCCGCTCGGCGCCGTCTCCCGCCTCGAGCATGCGCTGGATGATTTCGACGGGGAGCGGGAACGTGATCGCCAGCGGCTGGAGGAAGCGCGCCGGCGTCTTGCTTCCTACCAGTCCCGTCAGGGTGGCGATTTTGCCTTCGCGAGTGAGCTGGCCGAAAAGCGTCGCCAGCTCCGGGAGGTTGAGGCGGAGCTCGCGGCCGAGGCGCGCGAGGCAGGAGCCTCTGCCAGGGAGGCAGCCTGATTTTGGAAGCAGTGCAGCATGTGCATAGGTGCATTGCACAAAAAATGTTTTCCATCTGATCAAAATATCATCATAGTGCACACAGCTGATGCACATGGCGGTCTCCTCCCAGTGCCGCCGCAACAGCTGTTCCCCTCTGGAGGTTAAATAACCTTCACACTTCATGGGCCTCGGTTCTTCCGACGGCCCATTTTTTTTGTTCCCGCTCAACCCGGATTCCGAGCTCTGCGCTTATCGGAAGAAGTTGGGAAAGGGAGAAGGAGAAAGGGAAAGATAACCGGTCGCAGATCGGTCCTCCCGTCGCCGCTGGCGCTCAACCTCGGCCTGCGCATCCCGGCCACTCGTCCTTCGCAAGGCTGTTAGCCTCGCTTGTCCTTCGCGGCAGGGCCGCTCGCCCGCAGTTGCGCCGGTCGGGCCGCTTTGCGGTCCGGGAGATGTCTTCAGGAAAAATGAAGACAGGAAGGACCGGCAGAAGGCCGCGTCCGCATCCCCGGAAAGGAACACTCCCATGCAACTCATGAAGGTCGATCCGCGTGCGCTGAAGGACAATCCCGACAATACGCGCCAGTCGAAGTCGACGCCCCAGGCCGACGCGTTGCTGCTTGCGACCATCAAGGCCGTCGGCGTCATCCAGCCGCCCGTCATTTTCGCCGAAGCCGGCGGCAACGGCTATGTCATCGAAGCCGGTCACCGGCGCACCCGCATGGCCATCGCCGCCGGCATCGAGGAAATCGATGTTATCGTCGTCGAGGCGGCCAACGATAATGGCGCAATGCGTTCGATGATCGAAAACATCGCGCGCGAGCCGCTCAATCCGGTCGACCAATGGCGTGGCATCGAGCGCCTCGTTGCACTCGGTTGGACCGAGGAGGCGATAGCGATCGCGCTGGCCCTGGCGGTCCGTCAGATCCGCAAGCTTCGTCTGCTCGCCAACGTCCTGCCGGCGATGCTCGACCATATGGCCAAGGGCGACATGCCGTCCGAGCAGCAGCTCCGAACCATCGCAGCCGCTCCGCACGATGAGCAGAAGGAAGTCTGGAAAGCGCAAAAGCCGAAGAAGGGTGATACGGCGGCCTGGTGGGCGATTACCAACGGCCTCGTCAAGACCCGCATGTTCGCACGCGATGCGAGTTTTGGCGACGACCTCCGCCAGGCCTATGGGATCGAGTGGGCGGAAGACCTGTTCGGACCGGCCGACGAGGATAACCGCTACACGACGAACGTCGAAGCCTTCCTCGGTGCGCAGCAGGAGTGGATGAGCAGCAATCTTCCCAAGAAAGGCGCCATCGTAGAAGTCAGCAATTTCGGCCAGCCGCAATTGCCGCCGAAGGCGGAGCGCGTCTACGGCAAGCCCGGCAAGGGCGATTGCACCGCCATGTATCTCGACCGTGACGGCAAGGTGCAGACTGCTCACTTCCGGATGCCGGAGGTCAGACAAGTCAAGGGCAAGGCTGATCCGACCGCGCTCGGCGGCGAGGACGGAAACGAGGGTATCGATGTCGCAGCCAAGACCCGGCCGGACGTGACACGAAACGGCGTCGACATGATAGGCGATTTTCGCACGGACGCGCTGCACGAGGCACTGGCACGAGCGCCGATCGAGGACGATACCCTCATGGCGCTGCTCGTCCTCGCATTCGCCGGGCAGAACGTCTCGGTCGATTCCGGCTCCGAAACCTCCAACCATCTCTACGGCTCCAGGCGTTTCGCCCGGCACGCCGTCCGGCTGATCGGTGAAAGCGGCAAGCTGGAGTTCGACATGGACGCACTTCGTGTCGTGGCCAGGTTGACCCTGATCGACGCCCTGTCGGCCCGGACCAATCGTACGGATAGCGGCATCGTTGTTCGGATTGCCGGTGATGCCGTCGGCGCCGACGCCTATCTTCCCAACATGGGCACGGAGGAGTTCCTCGCGTGCCTCTCGCGCCCCGCGCTAGAAGCGTCCTGCGGCGGCACGAGTGTTGCCCCCCGCCCGCGCGTCAGGGACACCCGCGCTGCCCTTGTCGAGCACTTCAAGGACGAACGCTTCGTGCATTCGGCCGCCCTCTTCCCACCCGATGACGCGAAGCTGGCCGAGTGGCTGGTCAAGAACATGGAGCATGACAGCGAGGACGACGATGCACCCGTCGACGGGCCGATCGGCGGCATCGAGAACGGCGCCGACGGTGAGTCTGATCCGTCGATCGAGGACGACGCAGTCGACAAACCGCATGTTCCGGAAGCCCAGGACGACCGCAATGCGGCGGACGCTGACCTCGAAGACCTGGACGATGCCGACGCTGACACCAGCACTGAGGATCCCGAAACCGCTTACGGAATCGCGGCCGAGTAGGTGCCTCCCAAATTTTCATTCCGACCAATACCGCCGCCGGCCATCACCGGCGGCGGCTTTTTTCCAGCATCCGCCATCCAACAGGAGAAAGCGCATGTTTGCGTTTCTGATTTACGAACGCGCTCCGATCGGCTCCATTGTCGCCTGGTCCGACGGCACGCCCCGCCCGCCCGAACGCCACAGACAAAAGCTCGCCGCTTGGGAGAACCGCAACAGCAAGGGTCGGCTGATCCACAAGCAGGGCAAGCGTGGCATCGGCAATGTCCACCTGTCGCCCGAATTTACGCTGCATGAGGGCGATTTCGGCGCCAATGGCGTCATCACGATCCGCATCCACCGGACGTTCTCGCTCGACAGCAGCCTCACATTCAAGGTGATCGAGCGCCCGCGGCTCGGCCACATCAGGGTTTTCGACCGCGCCGGCGACAACGCCAAACTCGTCCACCTCGCCGCCAATCGCCAAGCGGCGGAGGAATGGTTGACCCGGCATGGCTATCCCAATGCCGTGCTGGAAGAGGTCACTGCCGATGAAGTGGCGGCCGATCACGTCGAAGGGAGGGCTGCGGCATGAACCCGCCCGCTCTCCAAGCCCCAGAAGCTGCCACCCCTGAAGGTTCAGGGATGGAGTTTGGCCGCAGCGCCGATGACCTGCCCGTCGCGCGTATCGGCGATCTTGTCTTCGCCATGGTCCCGGCACGAAACGGCCGGCATTTCCTCGCCAGCGCCTGGCGAGTGTCGCGGCCGCTTTCCGAGCTCAATCGCGACGACTTCTACTCGCATCATGGCGCCGTTGTGGATGAGGCGGAATTTCGGGCACGGATGATCGAGCAGGCCGAGCACAGCCGCGAGTTCAGGGCGCTCGCCCGGCCAACTGTTCGGATGAACTGCTCGACACCATGGGGATCGTCGCAGGGCGCCAACGTCTACGCGGCGGGTATCGTCGCTCACACCACTGCCGGGCATGGCGGATTCAAGCTGTCCAAGGAGCGCAATGTCAAAATTCATCCGATGCTTCGTTGCGCCGGCGGCTGGTACGAAGAAGATGCCGCGTGGGCTGCAGTGGCCCTCGCCTATCCGAACCTCTTTACCGCATACGAGCGTAAGTGTGCCGATCGGACGATCCGGGATTCGTGGCCCAATGCCCGGGAATCGATCTTCGGCCGTCTGCTTGCGCCCGGTGAATCCCATGAAAAGGATCGCCGCACCTTCGAGCTGGAGCATGCCGGCGACTGGATCGTCATCTCCGCGCTACGCTCGGAGCAGCATGCCGGTATGACCGAAGTCATCGCCACGATTGGCGGCGTGCGGGCCAGCCGTGCGGAAGAGCGCCGCTTTCTCGTACCAAGCGACGAGTACGCGGTTGGCCGATTTGGCTTCGTCATCGATCCGGCGCGCCACGCTGCCTATAACGGACCGTCGTCTTTCATCAACTGGCAGGCGCGGGTGATCAGTCCATGAATCCGGTCAGTCCCCGCGTTCTTCTGTCCCGCATGGAGGCGGCGCGTCGTGAGACGCGCCACCATCTCGATCGCATTCACCGGCAGATCACGGGCCGAACGCCTAGCGGTCACCGAGAAGGCCAAGGCCCGTTCGCACCGCCGGGGCGGGTCGCGGTGGACGCGCTCCGACGAACAGCTATTTCAGGATCACGTCGAGCGGCTAGCCTTCGAGCGACGAACGGAAATCGCTGTCCTGGCTCGCAAGCTCCAGCGTCAGGAGCGGGCGATCACCGGCATGCGTCGGACACTCGGCGACGATGCGGGCAATGCGGCGGCGTGAGCTCGACCGGGAGGCGGCGCTTTTCGTGCCGGGCTGATACGCTGGAGGACAGGATGCGGGCTGTCGGTTACAAGGGGTTCTCTCCTCCGGGGTTTCCGGGTCATCGCCCAACCCCCGCCGGTCTGCCCTTCGTTTTCGCTGCGGTCTGAACCGGCGGCCGATCGTTTCAAGGCCGCTGGCGCGCCGCAGAGCGGCCGGTGCAGCCTCCCTCGCAAAACGGGTTCGCGTCCTTCGCAGGGCTTTACCCCGCTTGTCCGCAAACCCGTTTCGCTCGTCCGGCCGTCCCGGACCTGTGAAAGCGCCCGTCCTCAACCGGTTCCTGTCGACCGCATCGAAGGGCAGACCGGCAGGGGCCGGAGCCGCTTCGGTGGAAACCACGAAAGGAAGAACCCATGGCCAAGCCCGCAACCAATCGACCTGCCGCCCGCGTCGTGCCGCTCCGCAAGGGCGCAACCCTCGAAATGGTCAGGCTGACATGCCCGGACACCGCCCAGGCAATGCTGATCGCCGAGAGTTTCGGGACCGCGGTGGTCGACAGCGACGGCATCCGTGAACTCCACGAGCGCCTGATCATCGAGACCGCTGACAGCCTCTCGGACGGTCTCGGCGAAAAAGCGATGCAGATCCATCTCCAGCGTATCGTCGGGGCCTATGTCGGCTCGGCGCACGGAGCCGGCCAGTTCTACAGCCGAGCAGTCTCCGAAGCCCGAGACGCAACCGCCAAGTCGGCAAACGATGCCCGCGACGAGGATCTCGATGGTCCGGTCGGATACGACAGCGCCGCCCAGCGCAAGCGCGAATTCGCAGCCGACATGGGTATACAGTCCCACGCGTTGCGGATGGCCGCCGAGGGCGCCGTTGCCGCTTACGGCCACGTCATCGGCGAAGCCTGGAAGCCTTTCGACCGCCCGGTCGAAAACCCAGGCCAGTCGCTCGACCGCAAGGCGGCCGAGGCGCAGATGGCGGCGCTCGGTTGAGCCGTTTCGGGCGGAGCTTCGGCTCCGCTTCTTCTTCCCCCTCTCTTAGAGCCTGACCGAAAAAGAGTTGAGTGAAATCAGTCATTTGTGATTCTGTTTGTTTGCTTAGGACGAACGGAGACCACAATGGGATGGACTGATTTCACCCGTCGGCAATATGCCCGACGCGCGAGCCGCTATGCAAGTGATCTGACGGACCGGGAATGGGGATTGATCTCGCCTTGCCTACCTGGGCCAAGGCGTTTGGGCAGGCCGCGTAGCACCGATCTTCGCGAGGTCGTGAATGCGCTGCTTTACATTGCTTCGACGGGTTGTCAGTGGCGCATGCTGCCAAAGGACTTTCCACCGTTTACGACAGTTCAGGCCTATTTCTACGAATGGCGAGCAACGGGTTTATGGGGTCGGATCAACCATCGTCTTGTGATGGAGGCGCGCGAGCTGGAAGGCCGGCAAGCCTCGCCGTCTGCTGGTGTGATCGATAGCCAGAGCGTCAAAACCACAGAAAGCGGAGGAATTGCGGGCTATGATGCGGGCAAGAAGATCAAGGGTCGCAAGCGTCACATCGTCGTCGACACGCTCGGATTGATGGTCGGTCTCATGGTGCACAGCGCCGATATTCAGGACCGCGACGGCGCGGCGGCCGTTCTCAAAACCATTCTCAAGCGCTGGCCTTGGCTCCGCCATATCTTCGCCGATGGAGGTTATGCCGGACCAAAGCTCAGGGGCGCGCTGCAAAAAATCGCTAGGTTCACTTTCCAGATCGTCAAACGCACCGACAAGGCCAAGGGCTTCGAAGTCCTTCCGCGTCGCTGGGTCGTGGAGCGCACCTTCGCATGGCTTGGAAGATGCCGAAGATTGGCCAAGGATTGGGAGAAATCAATCGCTTCCGCAGAAGCGTGGATCATCATCGCCCACATCCGCATTCTTACCCGACGCCTCGCAAGATATTATCTTTATTGAATTCTTTTCGAGTCAGGCTCTTAGGCCGGTTCCTTTCGGACCGGCCTTTTCCATGTCATCAGAAGGAAGAAAGAGGGAAGAACAAGGACCCCGCTCGCCACCCGACCCCGTCCCGGTCGGCGGTCCTGCTGGAGCCGGCTGCCTGCCGCAACGGCTTTGCCGTCCTTCACTCCGTTCCGGCCGTTCCGGTGCGGCCAGCCGCCTGATCGCTCCTGCTTTCGGACCTCCGCAACGGGGCCGCGATGGGCGCGGCCTCCAAAACGGAGGATAATGACATGAACAGGAAAGCCGGGGGCGAACGCGCCGACATCTATGCACGGATCACGGACAGGATCGTCGCCGATCTCGAAAAGGGTGTAAAACCCTGGATGAAACCCTGGCACGCGGCCAACACGGATGGCCGGATTACCCGGCCGCTGCGCCACAACGGTCAGCCCTATTCGGGCATGAACATCCTCTTGTTATGGTCAGAGGGAATGGCGCGCGGCTTCACTTCACCCATGTGGATGACGTTCAAGCAGGCGCTCGAACTGGGAGCGGCGGTGCGCAAGGGTGAGACCGGTTCGACGGTCGTCTTCGCCAGCCGCTTCACCAAGTCCGAGGCGGACGGCAATGGTGGAGAAGTCGACCGGGAGATCCCGTTTCTGAAGGCATACACGGTCTTCAACACTGAGCAGATCGACGGGTTGCCGGGACACTACCATCACCGACCGGGTCCGGTGCTCGATCCGGTCGAGCACGCCGATCGCTTTTTCCGAAACACGGACGCCGTCATTCGGCATGGCGGCTCGCAGGCCTATTATTCGCCTGTCACGGATCACATCCAGATGCCGCCGTTCGAGACGTTCCGCGACGCCGCGTCTTACGTGGCAACGCTGAGTCACGAAAGTTGCCATTGGACGGCGCGCCCAGATCGCGTCGGACGCGATCTCAGCCGCTATGCCAAAGACAAGAGCGAGCGCGCCCGCGAAGAGCTGATCGCCGAGCTTGGAAGCTGCTTCTTATGCGCCGATCTCGGGATCGTGCCGGAGTTGGAGCCACGGCCAGACCATGCGTCTTACCTTGCCTCGTGGCTGAAGGTCATCTCCGATGACAAGCGGGCTATTTTTCAGGCAGCAGCCCATGCCCAGCGTGCTGTCAGCTTCCTGCACGGTCTCCAGCCCATTCAGGCCGACAAGAGAGCGGCTGCGTAGGAGACATCAAGGTCGGTCGTTGTCACCCGCAACGGCCGACAGCTCTCTTGGCTCTTTCTCCGCCGGCGTGTGCTGATCGGACTTGAGGTCCAGCTTCCCCCAGATCGATGGTTTCCGATCGGTGGCTTTCAGCTTCCGGGACTGCTTGATTTCGACGCTAAACGGCTTTGTCTGCTGAGGCATAGATCCTCCAGGCGACGAATCGCGGCCCGACAATATCGCGTTGATGAGAGGAGGCAGCTGCCCGGCAGCCGAGTTTGTCGCGTCCAAAGCCGACGCCCTGACTCAGAGGCAGGGCAGCGGGTTCGCGGCTGCGACGGTCCGGCACGGCAGCGTGCTGACGCGGGCCGCCATATCCAAGTTCCTCCCACCGCTGTCATAGGCCACGTCCTCCGCGGGCTCGATGAGGCATGTCTGATCGGAGACCGGCTTCGCCTCGATCGTTCTCCCGCAACGGCCGTCCGCAACTTTCTTCCCCTGAGCGCTGCGCGCCCATTCCTCGCGAAACAAGAAAGCCGCTCCCGGCCGCCCTCCACTTCGTTTCGGCCCCTTCGGGGTGCGGTCCGATCGTCGCCGATCCTTGCGACAGCCATCGAGGCCGCGAAGGGCGCGGCCCGAAACAACCGAAAGGAACTTCGACATGGCTACCATCGGCACCTTCACCTCCACCGAAACCGGCTTCACCGGCTCGATCCGCACCCTCGCACTCAACGTCAAGGCCCGCATCGCCCGCATCGAAACCCCCTCCGACAAGGGTCCGCACTTCCGCATCTACGCCGGTAATGTCGAGCTGGGTGCGGCCTGGCAGAAGCGCTCCAGCGAGAGTGACCGCGACTACCTCTCGGTCAAGCTGGACGACCCGAGCTTCCCGGCTCCGATCTACGCAACGCTCACCGAGGTCGAGGGCGAGGACGGCTACCAACTGATCTGGTCCCGCCCCAACCGGGATTGAGATCCGGCCAAGGCCCCGCCGCTTGAGGCGGGGCCAACCGGCCGCTTCGAGAAAGCCGGTAACGGGCGTCGAGCCCGCTCCCGGCTTTTCGGGTGCGATACGGAGAGGTGGGGTCTGCTCATATCGAACCAATCGTGCCGTGGAGCCGGGCCAGCCTCAAGGACTTCGCGGTTCCCCCAAAATGCTGGCGCATTTCGGCTCCCCCACTCACCGCCGCTGGCGGTCGCATGCGCGATCCTTGACCCCGACCCACCGCCACGCCCACGGGCGTCATCTTTCTCAAACATCAAGGAGATGACGATGATCGAACAACAAATCGAAGAACTGCGCGCCGAGCTGAACGCCTGCATCGAGCCCGCCGAGCGCCGCCAGATCGAAGCCGAGCTCGAAATCGCCCAGGCCGAGCTGATCGTGATGCTTGCCGAACAGGACGGTTCCATCGATGCCGAGCCGCCCTTCTGAGGGCGGCATATCACCAGCTCTGGGGACCGTCGCCATCCAGGCCCCGGAGAGAAGCGATCCGCTCCCGCTCTCCTTTCGCTCTCCTATCATCGACATCGGGGATGTTGCATCCCGTACCTCGCGCCGCAACCTGCCGGCGCCAGAATTTTCCCCACCGTGTTGCGGCTCCTTGCGCGCCAAAATTCAGGCGCCGGTAGGTCCTCGACCTCCGTTTCGGCCTTTCAGGTGCGCCCCTCCTTGTCCGTCATGCGGCCTATCCCCGCGATATCCGCATTCGAAAGGAGAATAAACCATGCAACAGCTCGCTCAGTTCCTCACCGTCACCGGTCGCCGGCTACACGTCCTCGGCAAGGTGATCTGTCACTTCTTCCGCAAGGGGAAACTCGGCCTGAAACTGGCCATCAAGATCCCTTTCTTCGTCGAGATCGAGGCATCGTTCGAGACCGACTGGAACCGGCGCGAATGACGGGCCATTCCGGGGCCGCTTCGGCGGCCCTCGCTTCGGCTGTGAAGGAAAGCAGATGATGGAGGTCAGCCCCGCAAGTACCGGAGAGTTGTTCTTGGCCGATAGCCGCGAGCGCGTTTTTGTTTCAGCAGGTCGAGGAACAATCGAACCGCTTCCTCCTCCCGTTCGAAAACATGCTGTTTCTCCTGCCCACGCTTACCGATCCGTCCCCATCGTCGGGTCAGGCAGGCCTCTCCGAACATCGTCGGTCCGATCTCCATGGCATAATATCGCGCCATGTTCTTAGCCGGATCGGATCGTTCGATATAGAGGTGGTAGGGTTGTGCAATCATGCTGGCATGATCGGCAAACAGGACCGCGACGTCCAACGACACATTTGAATCAATCACCTGCGACCGATTCATTTTCGTGAAGGATGGGGCGAGGCGCCGATGTCACACGGCTCTAGGCGCACCACGACCGGAGCCCGCAATCCGTTTCCGCCCAGCCGGGTTGCGATCCTGTCCGGGCGAAACGAAGGGTGGGAAGGTGATCGGGGGTATCCCGTGCCGGCAAGCTGCATGGCCGACCCGCCGCGACAAGCGGTCACGGCGACCGACCGGTACGGCTATGAATGGGCACTGCGCCGCCCCTCTCAATCTCATCCCATGGAAAAAATGGATGGTTGCCCCCTCCCTTTCACCAAGCCTAAATCCCTCTCCCGTCGACCTATCTGAAGCCGTTCAATCAGAACGATCGCACCAGCCGCACCGTGCGCCGTATGCTGGACGGTCGTGATGCGGATAGTCCCAGCCTGCTTGCGATGAAACTCGCTCAAATCGGTCTTGCTCTGGTCGAGATCGTGCAGCATCGGCCCCGAGGTTCCCCCCTTTGGCGTTTCCGGCTAGAAGTCGTAGCTTGAGTGGAAACCCACCTATCGATCAAGCCATACCCGCTCCGCTACGCGATGGTCGCTCAGCATGAAATTCGGATTGGGAACGAACCCCTTGACCTCCTTTCGGGCAGCGTCGATCCAGCTCGCAAACACCGGAATGATGGTCGGGCATTCGTCATGGATCATTTGCTGAAGCACATGGTAAATCTCCCGACGCTTCGTTTGATCGCCCAGGGATCGGGCTTCCACCAGCAGATTGTCGAACTTTTCGTTTTCCCAGTGCGTCTCGTTCCAGGGTGCGTCGGATTGATAAACCGACGAGAGCATCATGCTGGCCGAAGGGCGACCTGCCCAGAATGAGGCAGCCCAAGGACGCTTCATCCAGACGTTGCCCCAGTAACCATCGTCGGGTTCGCGCTTTATGGAAATTGTGATGCCACTGGTCCTTGCCTTTTCCGACATCAGCTCAGCGGCATTGACCGCCTGTTCGAAAGGCGTTGGAGAGGCGCTCAGTTCCACCTGCAGTTCATTCAGCCCTGCCTTTTTTAGATGGAATTTCGCCTTCTCAGGGTCGTACGCCCTCTGTGGGATGTTGGGGTTGAAATCCGGATCGGACTGGGCGATCGGCTGGTCGTTGCCGATTTTGCCATAACCGAACATCAAAAGGTTGACGATCTGCTCGCGGTCTACCGCCGCCTTCAGGGCAAGCGCGACATCGACGTTGTTGAAGGGCGCGACCCTTGCGTCCATCGGAAAGGTGAAATGCTGCTTTCCTTCCGTAACGACGAGCGCGATGTTCGGCAGGCGCTTCATCAAGCTGGCTATCTTGTAGTCGATCCCGTTGGCGATATCGATCGACCCGCTTTGCAATGCCGAGACACGGGCGGTCATGTCGTTGATAACGGTCGTTTGCACCTCGTCGACATGCCCACGATCCGCTCGCCAGTACGATTCGTTCCGCGTCGTCTTTGCCGCAACACCGGGAGAGAAGGTTGCGACTTTGAAAGGGCCTGTTCCGATCGGATTTGCCCAGTCGTTGAAGCCCTTCGGGACGATCGCGAAATGCAGGTCTGAGAGAACGAAATCCATGTCGGGATTCGGGGATGACAATGTGATTTCGACCTGGTCAGCCGCAGGTGCATTGACGGCGTTTATCCCTGACGCCAGAGCCTTGGCCTTGGATTTCGTCGCGGTTCCCATATGCAGTTCCAGCGAATACTTAACGTCGTCGGCCGTGAGCGTCTTGCCGTTGTGAAAGACGACACCCTTGCGCAGCCGGATCGTCCACTTCTTGTTGCCGTCGGAAGCCTCCCAGCTTTCCGCCAGTTCGGGAGAAGGTTTCCCGCTGTCGTCGATTTCCACGAGCGTATTGTAGATTTGCCGGGAAACGTTGATCGAGAAGCTCCCCACCAGTTGCGTTGGGTCGAGGCTGTCGGTCGACGATCCGCCGTTAATACCGATGCGAAGTGCCCCGCCCTTTTTCGGTGTCTCGGCAAAGCCAAAAACTGGCATGGCCACTGCAAATGCCATCGCGCCCGTACCAATAAGCAGCGAGCGACGTGTGGATGAGATCTGCGAAAAGATGGTGTCCGTCATGTCTCGTCTCCTCAAGCGGTTAATATGCGCCCAGCGGTTGGTTGGGTAGTGATGATCGGGGGGGCATGTTTTCGAGCAGGTGCTTCGTCAGATCATTGATCTTCGGCGAATAAACCGTGTCGTCGAAGAGGTTCCGATGTTCCCAGGGGTCGGCATTGAGGTCGAAAAACTCTCCCCATTCCCGCTGGTTCGGATACAGGGTCAGCCGCCAGTCCTTGGAGACGATGGTCTGGTTGTAGAGTTCCCGATCCTTGCGGGGGTGGTATTCGGTGAACAGATGCTCGCGAACATCCCGCACATCTCCCGACAGGATGGGAACCAGAGAGACCCCATCGGTCGCAGGCGCACCGTTGACAAGCAGCTGTCCCAGCGTCGCGAACAGGTCGATGTGGCTTGTGAGGGCATCGGTGACCGAGCCCCCGTTTATGGACGGACCCGAGATCAGCAGCGGCACTTGGATCAACTGCCGATACGGCGGCGGTCCCTTTCGCAGCAGTCCATGATCGCCAAGCAACTCTCCGTGGTCCGATGTGAAGATCACGAACGTATCGTCTTCCCTTCCGGTCTCGCGAAGCGCGGCCAGAAGCTTGCCGACACTGTCGTCGATCATCTGCACCATCCCGAACGTATGAGCGATCACACGACCCATCGTCTCTTCGGAAATAGTGTCGGTCTTCAGCAGAAAGCCCTGTTCGCGGATCGGACTTCCTTCCGGAATATAGGCGTTCGCGGTTGGATCGTCGCCGGTCCCCAGGTAAGCGGGCATGAGGGCCAACTCGCCAGGACGGACATGCGGTCGGGGCATGGCCTTGGGCTCGAACATGTCGGAATAGGGCGCGGGCGGCGTGAAGGGATGATGCGGATCAGGATAGGAGACGTAGAGACAGAAGGGTTTCTCCTTGTCGGCAGCTTGCAGAAAGGCGATTGCACGATCCGTGATCCAGCTTGTATAGTGCAACTCGTTCGGGACGGCGCTTTTCCAAACCTCCGTCAGATCGGATGCGCGTTCGCTTGACGACGCCTCAGGTTCGTAGAGACACACTGTCTCCGGATGATGTCGTTTGAGCCACTCGGCATAGTGCCCCGCCTTGGTCGATTCATTGGCTTCGCCAAGGACGAGATCGACGGTATCGAACCCATAATAGGGACCGCGCCAGCAATCGGCATCGGGCCGCTCCCAGAACGCAAGCGATTCCGGCATTGCGTAGCTCTCAGGCGCGAGAAGCGGTTGATAGTGCAGCTTTCCTGACGCATGTGTGCTGTAACCTTTGTCCTGCAAGAAGCGCCATAGGTTGGGAATTTCAGGGTCGAGGGTCACCCCATTCCGCCACAGGCCATGATGCCTTGGATAGAGACCTGTCGCCATGCTCGCCCTGCTTGGGGAACAAATCTGGTTAGGGGTATAATGCCTGCGGAAGACCATTCCACGCGAACCAATACCGTCAATGTTCGACGTCCGGACTATGGGATTTCCGTTGATGGAAAGAGCGTCGAAGCGCATCTGGTCTGTGCAGATAAATATCAGGTTCTTGTGCGCCATAGTTCACCTAAAATCAAACTTCTGAACCCAGTTGATCACCCCTCGCGCGACATGACAAAGACTGTTATTTTCTTATGGTATGCATAAATACTATAGGGTGCGTCATGCGGTTCTCGGGTCTCAGCATCAGACAGCTCGAAGCGTTCGACATGATCATGCGGACGGGGTCGGTCTCGTCGGCCGCCATCGCCCTGCACATCTCGCAACCGAGCGTCAGCCGTCTCTTGCAGGACCTTGAAGTGGATTGCGAATTGACACTCTTCGACAGGACGAAGGGCCGCCTGATTCCGACACCTCAGGCGATCATGTTTCATGCAGAAGTTGCGAGTAGCTTCAAAAGCGCGCGAGAACTGATGTCAGCCGCGCGAAACATTCGGGACTTGAGGCTCAGTAGGCTGCGCATCGGGGCACTCGCAGCGGCGTCGCTCGACCTCGTCCCAACGGTGATGCGACGGTTCAAGAACAACCACCCAGGCGCGATTGCGAATGTCTCAGTTCGCAGTTCTTCAAACATCGTCGCAGAGGTGGCATCGCAACGCCTGGACGTCGGGATCGTCGACGGCGGGGTCTCGATGCTGGACACTGTACTCGTCAACAAGTTCCGCTTTCCCAACGTCTGCGCGATGGACGCCAATCATCCCCTGACGAGCAACGAGACTATTTCCATGACTGACCTTCAGCGCTTTCCGTTTATTTCGCTCGGTGCGGACTATATGGCTCGGAGCATGAACGGCCGGACACTGCTCGAACGTCTGCAGGGCAACATCGAGGCCGAAACCTTTCAGTCCTTTCTGGCATGCGGCTTTGTCGCCGGAAGCGACGCGATCACGTTGGTCGACCCTCTGACCGCGCGGTTCTATTCGAAGATCGGCTTGGTCTCGCGGCCATTCGAAATGGAAATCCCGTTCGACCTCGCAATCATCGTTAACCAACGATCCAAGAGTGACAATGGCGCCCAAACCTTCATCGAGCATCTATGCGCTCAGATCGGGGAGGCCCTGACAACGATGTCTGATTAGGGCCAACGGCGAAAGAAATATACCCTGAAGGCTTACGGCAGTCCTCAGGCTTTTTGAAACCGGTTTTCGCCGACGCATGCCCTCATATCGGCTCGCCGGAACCAGATCGCGCGTCCACATCTGAGCGGTGCGTTCCCGGCCGTAAAGACAATTTGTTCATCGGCTCGCATCCGCAGAACCTCATGCGACTGGATTAGCGGCCGCGCGGCGAGCTGCTTCGAGCGCGTGCGCGACGATCCTTTCGATTGGAAGCTGCGGCTGACCTGGTCGATCTCCACGGTGGTCGTGCCACACCGCTTCGAGATGTAATCCGCCGTTTCCGGATCATTGATCGCGGAAAAGGAAATCCAGCTCGCACTCTCGAACCATTTGCTCGCCGCGTCGCGTCCGCCATAGGTTTCGCGCATTTGGCCGATCGACTGATAGATCATCAACAGCGTGATGCCGTACCTGCGGCCGGCGTCACGCGCGGTTTCCAGAACCCGCATGTAGCCAAGTCGGGCCACCTCGTCCAAAAGGAAAAGCGCTCGCCCCTTCATTTGCCCGTCGCGATTGTAGATGGCGTTCAGGAATGATCCGATGATGACGCGCGCCAGGCCCGAATGCGTCTCCAGCGTCTTCAGGTCGATGTTGATGAACACGTCGATATCGCCCGTTGCGAGTTCGTCGGTTGAGAAGCTGGAGCCGGAGACGAGAGCCGCATAGTTCGAATAGGATAGCCAGTGCGTCTCCTTCACCGCATTGGCATAGACGCCGCTAAAGGTTTCGGGCGTCATGTTGACGAAGGCGGCAACGTTCTCCTTCACGAAGTCGGATTCCGAATTGTCGTAGATCGACTGCAATCGCGCGCGCAGCTTGGGCTCCGGCTCGGACAGGTTCTTGCGGACCTGACGGAGTGTCTGGTCCTCTTCTTCCGTGTGGCCAGACAGGCAGACATCGGCAATCAGCGCGGTGAGAAGCTGCAATGCCGAGGCGCGAAAGAAGTCGTCACGCACGCCGCGCGCGCCGCCGCTGTCGCTCATGATCCATGAGGCGACGGCAGCGATATCCTCTTCTTTCGTGCCACCATGTCGCCCGATCCAGGCGAGAGCATTGAAGCCGGTGTCGCGATTTCCGGGATCGAGGATACGGACGTCGCGTCCTGCGTTTGACCGGTGTCTAATCACCATGGGCGCGACTTCGTTGGACGGATCCAGCACGACCAATGTGCCCCCCCATTTGAGCGCGGTCGGGATTGTCACCGAGGTCGTCTTGAAACCGCCCGAACCTGCAAAGACGATGCCGTGCGAGGAACCGAACGAGCCGTCGAAGCAGAGCAGCGGCGACTTGCCGCCGGCGCCCCACGTCTGCGCGCTGTCCGCCCGGAACGATTGAGCCGCCGTGCTGTCCTTGTCGACACGGTAGCGCTCGCCGATGACGATGCCGCCGGCATCCGGAAAGAGCTTTCCGGCCTCCGTCGATTTCATCCACTCAGCTTCACCATGCAATGCGCGCCTGCCGCGAATGCGCTTCGGCTCTGATCGCGCGAACGCCGCATTGCCGACAAACGCGACGCGAAGCGCAAAGCTGGCGGACATGAGCGCCGCCCCTGCCCCGATCATCGTTGCCGGGTCCGCGTAGGAGAGCGTCGATCGAGCCACTGGAAGCTGGTCGAGGAGTGCGACAAGTCGCACGGTCTCGCGCAGTGCAGCGACCAGGATCGTCGCACTGCTGCCGCCGACAACGCCCCATGCGGCGAGCTTGATGTTCATTGAGCCGGCGCTCGCGAACAGAAGTATGATGCCGATGGCGGCTGCCCCGATATAGGGCAAGGCGATCCCGGCCCGACCGAGCATCAGTCGGGCGGCGTCGGTCTTCCCAAAGCCGGATAGCCAATGTTCGATCCCCGTCATGCCTGTTGTGACGAGGATCATTAGCGCGATGGGCGCCGTGACGAGCGCGATCTTATTCATGCGTCATTGCCGAAAGCCTCCGCACCGATCGCCGCGAGCCTCGCTCGCTCGCTTTCGTCGCCGTGAATTTTCCGGGCGACGTCAATGAGTGCTCCCAGCAGAAGCGCTCGCTTTTCGTATCGCAAACCGGCCTTGACGATCAGGCCGCCGAGCTCGATCTTCTCCCGCGTGTCTTTCTTGCGGGCATCGGATGTCATCGTCCTCGCCATCCGCTCAAGCCTCGCCATTGCCGCCGTTAGCCGCGCCAGACGCGACCGCCGTGGTCGACGTTGCGCCGCTGCTATCGCCGGCGCCATTTTTCCCTCCGGTCGTACCCCCCTGCCCTCCGCGAAATCGCTTGGTCATTTGCTCAAACGCAGCCTGAAGCTCCGCCTCGTCGATCTCGATCTCGCCAAGACCCGCCTTGAGCGCGATCCTGCCGATGCGTTCGGCTTCCCTTGTCTCGGCGACCTTGAGCTGTTCCTGCAGCTTGGCGATTTCGTCGCGGATTTTCGCGGAAGCCTTTTTCATGTCCGGTCGTCTCCTTTGGGCGAGAAAGCTTGTCTTTCGAGCCCAGTTTTCCGGACGACAGTGCGGAACGCACTACTGTGAATCCTACAATCGCCAAGGGCGATGCTTTTGCGGATGATCCCGCCGTTCCGAAGGAGCGGATCCAAGGGCGCAATTATACGTCGCCGACGCGACGCCCTTGCTGAGGCCCGGACTGGGTCTCCCGCTCCCGACGAACCCTTTGATTTCGTTCGCAACCGGGAGAGAACTCCGCCGTGGCCGTCCCTCACTTCTCCGTCAGCGTCGTCGCTCGTGGCTCCGGCCGCAGCGCTGTCCTGTCGGCGGCGTATCGACATTGCGCCAAGATGAAGTTTGAGCGGGAAGCCCGGACGATCGACTACACGCGAAAACAGGGGCTGCTGCACGAGGAGTTCGTGATCCCTGCCGACGCGCCGGAATGGGTGCGCGGCATGATTGCCGATCGCTCGGTCGCTGGGGCATCCGAGGCCTTCTGGAACAAAGTGGAGGGCTTTGAGAAGCGATCCGACGCGCAGCTCGCCAAGGACGTCACCATAGCCCTGCCGCTCGAGCTGACGGCCGAGCAGAACATCGCGCTCATGCGCGACTTTGTGGAGCGGCACATCACCGCGCAGGGCATGGTCGCGGACTGGGTCTATCACGACGCCCCGGGCAATCCTCACGTCCACCTCATGACCACATTGCGCCCGCTGACCGAAGACGGTTTCGGTTCGAAGAAGGTCGCGGTGCTCGGCCCGGATGGCAAGCCAATCCGAAATGACGCCGGCAAAATCGTCTATCAGCTGTGGGCCGGTAGCACTGAGGATTTCAATGCGTTTCGCGACGGCTGGTTTGCCTGCCAGAACAAACATCTGGCGCTTGCCGACCTCGATATCCGCATCGATGGCCGTTCCTTCGAAAAGCAGGGCATCGACCTCGAGCCAACCATTCACCTCGGCGTCGGCGCCAAGGCCATCGATCGCAAGGCCGAGCAATCCGACCACAAGTCGGAGACCTCGGCTCCCAAACTCGAACGCATCGAGCTTCAGGAGGAGCGCCGCAGCGAGAACGCCCGCCGCATCCAGCGCCGTCCGGAGATCGTGCTCGACCTGATCACGCGGGAGAAGAGCGTCTTCGACGAACGCGATGTTGCGAAAGTGTTGTATCGCTATATCGACGATGCCGTTCTGTTCCAAAGTCTGATGATCCGTATTCTGCAAAGTCCGGAGGCGCTCCGGCTCGAACGCGAGCGGATCAACTTTGTGACAGGTATTCGGACACCCGCGAAGTACACCACGCGCCAGATGATCCGGCTTGAAGCCGAGATGGCCAATCGGGCGATCTGGCTCTCCGGTCGCGCCTCCCATGGCGTCCGTGAGGCGGTGCTGCAGGCGACCTTTGCGCGCCATTCCCGTCTGTCGGATGAGCAGCGAACGGCGATCGAGCATGTCGCAGGGGCCACGCGGATTGCCGCTGTTATCGGCCGCGCCGGCGCCGGCAAGACCACGATGATGAAGGCTGCCCGCGAGGCGTGGGAAACGGCCGGCTATCGTGTGGTTGGCGGAGCGTTGGCTGGCAAAGCCGCCGAAGGTTTGGAGAAGGAAGCTGGCATCGTTTCCCGCACGCTGTCGTCGTGGGAGCTTCGCTGGAACCAGGGCCGCAACCAGCTCGACGACAAGACTGTTTTCGTACTCGACGAGGCCGGCATGGTGTCGTCACGGCAGATGGCGCTCTTCGTCGAAGCCGTCACCAGGGCCGGCGCCAAACTCGTCCTTGTCGGCGATCCGGAACAGCTTCAACCGATCGAAGCGGGCGCCGCCTTCCGTGCGATCGTCGATCGCATCGGCTATGCCGAACTCGAGACGATCTACCGCCAGCGCCAGCAATGGATGCGCGATGTCTCGCTCGATCTGGCGCGTGGCAATGTCCGCAAGGCTGTCGATGCCTACACCGCCCATGGTCGAATGATTGGCTTGAGACTGAAGGACGAGGCCGTCGAAAGCCTGATCGCAGCTTGGGACCGGGACTACGACCCTTCGAAGACCAGCCTGATCTTCGCACACCTTCGCCGCGACGTCCGAAAGCTCAACGATATGGCCCGCGCCAAGCTGGTCGAGCGTGGCGTCGTCGCACACGGATTTACGTTCAAGACAGAGGACGGAACCCGCATGTTTGCGACCGGCGACCAGATCGTGTTCCTCAAGAACGAGGGCAGCCTTGGCGTCAAGAACGGCATGCTCGCAAAGGTGCTTGAAGCCGCACCCTCCCGGATCGTCGCTGAGATCGGCGAAGGGGAACATCGTCGCCAGGTCACGATCGAGCAGCGCTTCTACAACAACCTCGACCACGGCTATGCCACGACGATCCACAAGAGCCAGGGCGCGACCGTCGACCGGGTGAAGGTGCTTGCTTCCCTTTCATTGGACCGGCATCTCACCTATGTGGCCATGACGCGCCATCGTGAGGATCTCGCCGTCTACTACGGCAGTCGCTCATTTGCGAAATCCGGCGGCCTCATCCCGATCCTGTCGCGCCGGAACGCCAAGGAGACGACCCTCGACTACGAGAAGAGCGCTCTCTATCGTCAGGCGTTGCGCTTTGCCGAAGCCCGCGGCCTGCACCTCATGAATGTCGCCCGCACGATCGGACACGATCGGCTCCAATGGGCCGTCCGGCAGAAACAGAAACTCGCCGACCTCGGCGCCCGTCTAGCCGCCATCGGTGCGGCACTCGGACTGGTCCGCGGCAGCACCAAGCAATCCATCCCGGACACAATCAAGGAGGCCAAGCCCATGGTATCAGGCATCACCACCTTCCCGAAATCGCTCGACCAGGCCGTCGAAGACAAGATCGCCGCCGATCCCGGGCTCAAGAAGCAATGGGACGACGTCTCGACCCGCTTCCAGCTCGTCTACGCGCAGCCGGAATCTGCCTTCAAGGCGATCAATGTCGATACCATGTTGAAGGACCAGTCGGTCGCGCAGTCCACCTTGGCAAGGATTGCCGGCGAGCCAGAGAGCTTTGGCGCGCTCAAGGGCAAGACCGGTCTTCTCGCGAGCCGTGGCGACAAGCAGGACCGGGAAAAAGCGCTCGCCAATGTGCCGGCACTTGCCCGAAATCTTGAACGCTACCTTCGTGAGCGGGCCGAGGCCGAATTCAAACATGAGACGGAGGAGCGCGCGGTCCGACTCAAGGTTTCGGTCGATATCCCGGCGCTCTCTCCAGCCGCCAAGCAAACGCTCGAACGCGTGCGCGATGCGATCGATCGAAACGATCTTCCGGCTGGCCTCGAATACGCGCTCGCCGACAAGATGGTGAAAGCAGAACTCGAAGGTTTCGCCAAGGCGGTTTCCGAACGCTTCGGGGAACGGACCTTCCTGCCTTTGGCTGCGAAAGACACTGATGGCAAGACTTTCGAGACCGTCACAGCAGGAATGACGGCCGGCCAGAAGGCGGAGGTCCAGTCTGCGTGGAATTCCATGCGTACGGTCCAGCAACTTGCCGCTTATGAACGAACGACGGAAGCGCTCAAGCAGGCCGAGACGCTGCGGCAAACCAAGAGCCAAGGGCTCTCGCTGAAATGACCTTGGCTGCAACCCGCCGGTCCATGACCACACCGCAACGCCGAGCCAGTGTAGTTCTGTCGATGGCGGCTGTGGCCACCATCCTGCTGGTGGTGACTGCCGTCGCCGGCGGCTACCGCATCAATCTGACACCGAGCGAGCCACTCGGTCTGTGGCGCATCATCCCGCTTCATCGACCGGCAGCAGTCGACGACCTCCTGTTCATCTGCGCGCCGGAAACTGCGGCGATGCGGGCAGCGAGGGCACGAGGCTATCTCCGTTCTGGTTCCTGCCCGGGCGACGTTGCACCGTTGATCAAGACAGTGATCGCCGTTGCAGGACAGCATGTCGAAATCGGCGTCAACGTGAGCGTGGATAGGCGGCGGGTTTCGTCTTCCAGTCTCGCACTACGAGATGGAAAAGGCCGGCCGTTGGCGCGCTTTCCGAGCGGCATCGTCCCGCCAGGATATGTCTTCCTGCATTCCGCATTCCCCGGCTCCTACGACTCCCGATACTTCGGTCCGGTGCCAGCTTCCGGCATCCTCGGCCTGGCGCAGGAGGTGTTCACCTATGTGCCGTGATTACCTTCGGCCGGTGCTGCTGATATTCGCTTCGATTGCGGTCGGCGTGGTGGGCTGGAGCGGCTATATGTTGCTCCTTCCCGTCGCACTGGGGTTTCCCGTTCTGTGGTCGATCGCGCAAACGAGATTGGTCGCGGCACTTGTCTCCGCCGGATATTTCCTGGCCGCAGCACGTGGTTTGCCGCAAGGCGTGGCCACCTTCTATTCGTCGGATATCTGGCCGGGCCTGCTGCTCTGGCTGTGCGCGTCTTTGGGTTTTGTCGCGGTGCATCTGGTGCTCTGGACGAACAAGGAGAGTGTCCGTCCGTTTCGCTATTTTCTCGCTGCCGTCATCATGACCATCCCGCCATTCGGCATCACGGGCTGGGCGCATCCTATCACCGCCGCCGGTGTTCTGTTTCCGGGCTGGGGATGGTGGGGATTGGGCTTCATGACAGCTGGCCTTGCGGGCCTCGTAACCCGCATTTGGCCAGCTGTCGCCATCGCCTTGATAGGCCTTTGGCTGTGGTCCGCCGCATCGTGGACCGAGCCGCATCTACCCAATGGCTGGCGCGGTGTCGACCTCAAATTGGGCGCTTCGCTCGGTCGGGACGTCGATCTTCACCGCCAGCGTGACCTGATCGCAACGGTGCGGAATGCGGCCAGCGATGGCGCACGCTTTGTGGTGCTGCCGGAAACTGCGCTCGGTTTCTGGACACCGACCGTGGCGCGGCTTTGGACGGGGGCGTCCGGCGATACCGATGCGACGGTCATCGCCGGCGCCACCATGGTCGATGCCACCGGCTACGACAATGTCCTCGTCGCGATCGACAGGAACGGCGGAAGCAGCATCCTCTATCGTGAACGCATGCCGGTTCCTGGTTCGATGTGGCAGCCTTGGCGATCCTGGTTTGGGGAGAGCGGCGGCGCTCGGGCGGATTTCTTCACGAACCCGGTTGTCTCCATCGGTGGTCGCCGCGCGGCACCACTGATCTGCTACGAGCAACTGATTGTTTGGCCGATCCTTCAGTCCATGCTGCACGATCCGGATTTTGTCGTCGCCGTGGGAAACGGCTGGTGGACCGAAGGGACGTCGATCGTCGCCATTCAGCGCGCCGCTGCCACTGCCTGGGCAAAGCTCTTCGCAAAACCGCTTGTTATTGCCTTCAACACCTGAGCGCAGAGGAGACACCATGCTAGAGGCCGCCCTGATAAAAGAATGCGCAGACCCTTCTCTCAAGCCCGCGCTCGTCGAGCAATTCGTGATGGCAGCGGGCTCGGCTGATCCCTTCGCCGTGACCGTCAAATCGGGCGGCCGATTGATCCTCGTTCCGAAAGCGGCATCGGCCGAGGAGGCGATGGCGATCGTACGGCAATATGCTGGTCAGGCGGTCGTTCGCGTTGGGCTGACCCAGTTCCCCGCTGGCGTGGGAGTGAAGGAACCGACGGATCTGAAACCCGACCTTGTCGATGCCTGCCAAAACCTTCGCAAAGGCACGGCGATGTTTGCCAAGGTCCTTAGGATCGTTGCGAAATGGTATGGCAACCCCACGAGCAAAGACGTGTTCCCGCAGATTTTCGAGGATGCGGTTTACGCATGGAAGACTGGCGAGTTCGAGGGCGTGAGTGTGTTTCAGGCGGATGACCCCGGCGGGGCACTAGCCAACCAAGAGGAACCGCGGGCCCTTAAATCGGAGGCGGATACAGTCGATGCCGGGGCTCGGGAGCGGACTGAGGCAGAAACCTCGGACGAAAAGAAAATTGGCACTGCGGGGATACGGGTCGATCTATCTCGCATTGGTGGTCAGCAATAGCGTTGAGTTCGTCTCTTCGCGTGAGGCACGTTCAGTCGAGCGAGAACTCAGCGCGAGTCCAAAAGCATGAAATTAGTGCGTTTCCGACGCATGAAATTTGTGTGAGCCAGCTGCATAATGTTTGGGTTTGTTGCGGAGGCCAGCCAGTACGAAAACATCGTGCCCTCACGAAAGTTCAGTCTGAGAGGGTCAACGCGCTACTATAGGTCTTCAAGGATGCGGTCTGCGCATGCCGCAGCGAAGGCATACGTCTCACCGAGGAAGAGGGGCGTTGGAGGCAGCGGGCACGCGGGGATTCTGATCAATCTGTCCCGCATCGGCGGAATTGATCTTCACTCTGGCAGTGCATAGCGCGTCAGCAGTGCCTCGCCCACTTCGATGGCGATCTCGATCACTTCGTTCACCAAATCCGGAGAACCGGCGAGTTCCTCCAGAACGAGCGTGAACAATTCCCGTTGCTGCACCGGCAGGACCTGTGGCACGATGATCACCAGGCCAGCGTGCAGATCCTCCCGCGCATGGAGTTTCCTGAAGTCACGGGCATTGTTCGTCACGAAGGTAAAATCTTCCGCGATGATCCGAGGCATCAGATCCCAATCGGTCTCGCCGCTCAAGCCCAGCCAATTGACGTGAAAGCAATCGTGGCGGTGCTCTTGAGCCACGGCCACGAGCGATGTGTGCAGGCACTCATCGATGAGAAACTTCACGAAGCCGTGCCCGAGGGCTTTTCGGTACCGGCCTTTCCGAGAGGCAAGCGCTTCACCGACTTCACTTTCAGTCCCTGCTCCGACAACTTTCGTGGCCGTCCACGGGCAGGATGAGCGGCTACCCAGATTTCGGCAAGGTTCACCATCCGCGCAGTGAGAGCCGGATAGCCCTCGACGATCTCTTCCGTGGCAGCGCCTTGCAATTTCATCGCGGCGACTGTTCGGACTGGAACGCGAGTGCCTTTGAAGACCGGCTCGCCTCCAACCACGCCTTTCACGCTGTGGATGATCTTGTCCGCTTCCCTGAGCGCTTCGCCACGAGCGGCCAAGTGCTCCCTCGCTCTCGCGACGTCGACGATAAGATAGTCGTCTGCTCTGACCGTGTCAGCTTCAGGATTTTCGTCGATGGCAGCAAAGAGGCGCTTCCGGCGCTCGGCGGAGAGGATCGAACCGACGCCGAACCAGAGCTTCAGGCGCAGCAGATCATCGTCGGTGATCGCACGGCTTCGGTGGCTGGTAGAGGGTCTTCCAATAATGCGTTTGTCGATCGCGTTGTGTACCGACTTAATGCCGATCTCACTCACGGCAGCCGCCTCAGTGGGTGTGTATTCGCGAAGTGCTGCAGCCATAATTATTCTCCTTCAAAAGAATATATATGATGCGCGGGTAATTCGCAATGTGGTTGGCACAAATGAATTCTCGTCATTGCTGGCCGGGCATGAATCCGGCAGTCCGCGAGACAACGTCTCTTAATCGTCAAGCTCGGCGATTGGCATCTGTGGCCCTTCCGGGGGCCGCTTCAGCAACTCACAGGCTTCGATGCCCAAGACAGTCGCCAAACGGTCAACGACATCGATGCTTGCATTGTAAACGCTACGCTCTAGCGAACTGATATAGGTGCGATCGATATCCGCGCGATGCGCGAGCTCCTCCTGGGACAAGCCTTTAGCCTGCCGTGCAGCTCGCAAATTTCGCGCAAATACCTCTCGAATCTCCATGATGGAGAGAACAGCGACTTGATGAGTATGCTACCACGGAGTATTCTCGACAACTCAAGCGAGGGTCGTATCTTTTAAGCAAATGAGCAAGGCAGTCTCGTTCAAGTCCGTACACCTCTTCGACGTCGGTACGGGGAGGCGCGAGATGAATTTGCACAGGATCCCAGTCGCTCCTAGTCGAGAAATATTCGAGGGATGACGGTCAGTGGATATTGCGGTGGCGCCCAACCAATATACTAAGGGCCGCAGACTTAGGTCCGGGCAGCGGAGAATGAAGTTAGGGAGAAGCGGATGAACGATGTGGGCTCATCTCGCTACAGTTCTATGCAGGAGGCAGAACTAGAGGTGCTGGCGGTTGCTGCAATCCGTGAGCACCGCCATCTTATTGCCGCCGATGAGGCTGTCTATGAGGAATGGACTCGCGCGAGCGCCGATCCGTCGGTTTCCGCCGCCGTACTCAAAAGCCTGCAGGATGAGTATGCCGCGCGTCAGAAAAAATCCGAAGCCCAGCAGGAAGAACTTTCGGAAATCATCGATGCGCTTGGCTTTGTGCCTGATGTTCCCCTGGATGGCGAAGACTGACGCTTATACCAGACCGTGGTCTTTGGCGATCGCTACAAGTTGCGGAACGGTCGCCGCGTCAAGCTTTTCGCGCGCTTTATCGAGATAGTGCTGCACCGTCCTCGGGTTGATCCCCGTCAACATTGCGGTTTCCGGGGCGCTTTTGCCCTTTGCCGCCCACATGAGGCACATGGCTTCTCTTGGTGAAAGCAACCGTTTCGGGGCGACAATAGTGGTCGCAGCGATGATCTTCAGGCGGTAATGGATTGCCAGAACCGCCCGGATCGCTTTTTGCGCAACCAGCAGTTTTGAAACATCAGCCGTCTTCGCTGAGGATGCAAATGTCAGCATCATCGTGGAGCCGAAACTTCCTTCGACGGGTATCGTCACCCCACTGCGAATGCCGTGATCGATCGCCTGGTCCCGAAAGCGCCTGAGTTCGGAGGTTCCACGAGCGGGCCAATCGTCGGCCGTCCAGGAAAACATTTCCATGCGACGCTTGGCTTCCGTGACGACCGGGTCGATGCGGGAATACTGGCTTTCGAGATAGACGCCCTGCCATTCCTCCGGATAGGAGTTGAATGTGCGGATTTCCAATCCCTCAGTCTGCAGATAAGCAAAACGCTCGAAGCCACATGCGTGCGCAAATGTCTTCAGAGCGCTCTTGATCATACGTTCATCGTGCGCGGCTTCTGTCATATCGATGAGAGAGCGAAGGTCACCGTCCACTGACTTTTCTCCTATTGCGCCACCGCGAGCCTCCCACCCGTTGCGCCGTTGCGAATTCTCTGTCCCCATTCGTTTCCGATGAAAACGAAGTTGCCTTCTACGCGAAGCGTATCCACGGTCGTTGCAACTGATAGGTCTACTCACCTCTACCGAGTATTCAAGCCCCCACGATCTAAAATATGATAATTTGAGGAAAGATTTTAGCGAAGCCCGGTTTCGCCGCGCGGGACGACCCTGTCGCGCATATCGAAATAGCGAAAAGATTCCTGAGCCGGTTACCGGCCGCCATAGGTAGACGGAAAAATAATGTCCTGGTCGACCAGGACGTTGAACTTGTAGCCCGGTCGGATGCGAATCGTCGGCTGAACGTTCAGATTCTTCGAGATCGTCTCTTCCGCTACCCGGCCGAATGACTCTGCAAAATTCCGTCGTGCTGCATCCGAGGCGGTATCCTGCATCGCGAGCGTCGAACTTTCGGGCATCGACATATCGATCCCAGTCCCGATGATCGCCACCAGTGCTGCAGAACCGAAGGTCCTCCAGAGATGGCGGTCGACCTTGTCCTGGAAGCCCCCATATCCTTCGGCGTCCGTTCCGGCCATGCCACCGATCTGCAGGGTAGACCCATTCGGAAATATGAGGTCTGTCCAGACGACGAGAACGCGTTCCTGGCCGAAAGAGACCTTGGAATCGTAGCGGCCGAACAGCTTTGCGCCTTGCGGAATGAGAAGGCGATAGCCGGTCGCACTGTCGTAGACACTCTGGCTGACCTGAGCGGTAATGCGGCCTGGCAGGTCGGAATTGAGGCCGGTGATCAGTGTCGCCGGGATGACCGAACCTCGCTTCAATTCATTGGGTGACATCTGTGGCACGACCTGGTTTGGCAGGTAGCCGAGATCTTTGATGTCCTGATTGAAGAAATCCTCTTTCGACGTCTGCCCGTTCTGATCGACGTTCTGTCCCATCAGGTCGGATTTCATGGCGGCGGCATAAAGGTCTGAAGCGCTGTTTGCTGCGATATTTGTCGGCTGGCGGCCGGTGTCATTGGTGGAGTTTGCAGCCTTCTCGACATCGGAAATGTCTACCTTTAGCGGCGAATCGAGCGCCGTGGAACGAGCCTGGAGACGCGCCATCCGCTGGCGTTGTGCCTCGCGCATATATTGCTCATCCTGCTCTCGCTTCAGGCGAGCCTTCCACTCCTCTTCGGATTCGAGCCTTTGTCGGCGATCTTGTCGATCTGTTGGTTGGCGCTCGACGACCGGTTCATGCTTTTCCTCTATCTCCGCGACGACGGGCGTCGGCTGAAACACCTCCCGCTTTTCTGGCTCACCGATAATGCCGTCGGTGACACCCCGTTTAAGCTGGTCGCCGAAACTGGTCGCAGGGCTGTTGGAATTACTCTCGATGTCGCCACGATTGAAGGAAAGCCCGCGCAACGACAGACCAATCACGACCATGCCGACGAACAGCACGATGATAATGATGGCGACGATAATCGGCAGGCGGTTGAGCCGCCGCATGCCCTGCTGATCGTCGGCTTGGCTCGACGTGCCAAGCTGGAGCGACTGGACCATGTTAATCTCCGTCAGTTGCGCTGCATGATCGAAAGGGGACTGGCCGGCGTCGCGCCCGCCGCCGTCGGCGTGTAAGCGCGGCCAAGAGCGATGGAAGGCGTCGAGACCTGCACCAGCACCTGTCCGTCGAAGCCCTCGATTGCATAGGCAAGCTCGACCGGCTTGACGTCTTTGGCGACTTTGCCGTCCGTGACGACTGTGTAGCCCCAACCCTTCAGGGCCGCCTCGAGGGCGGATGCGAACTCCGATGTGTTCGTCTCCATTTTGATCGTGGTCGTAGCACCGGCCGAGCCGATCTGTTCAGCCAGACGACTTGCCATGTCACCGGCGATGGCGCTTGCAGCCGGTCCGGTGACGGCCACAGGCGTGGAACTGGTGGTCAACGCGTCGTCCGCCGTTTGGCAACCGGAGAGCAGCGCGACCGCGATGAAGAATGCGAATAGCTTCCGCATGGTTCAGCCTCCCCGCCGGATGGTGATCTTCTGCTGCCGCCAACCGACACCGGAAACGAGGATCGCCCTGTCGATCGCATAATCGACGGTCATCATGTCGTTCTTCATCCGGTAATTGACGATGCGATTTTGACCGCCGGAGACGACGAAAAGCACAGGTGCATCCTGACCGGAGATCGACTTCGGGAGCTGGATGTAGGTCTTCACCCCGTCAGAATAGACCCGCTTCGGTTTCCAGGGCGCGCTCCCGCTCACCGAGTAGGAGAAGTTCAGCTTGTCCGGTGCGGTGCCCGGAATGCCGCCCGTTTCGAGACGGGCGTTGATGTCGGCGAGCTTGGTGGAAACGTCTTCTGGATATTCGAAGCCAATGCGCGCCATGTACTGGCTGGGATGGGATTTGAGCTGGATGTGATAGGTTCGACGTGACGTGGTGACGACCATCGAGGTGAGAAGGCCTGGCTCAGATGGTTTGACGATGAGATGGATCGCCTGTCCACCTGTGGCCCCCGAGGTGGCCGGCTCTACCTTCCAGCGCACGGTGTCGCCGACGAGGACGTCGCGAACGATCTCGCCACCCTGAAGTTCGATATCGCAGACCTGTAAAGGAGAGCAGACGACGGAAGGTTGTGTTTCGCCGAACAGGAAGATCACCTTTCCGTCCGGTCCCGTCGTGACCAGTCCCGGCGCGCCGCGCCACTTCCTGGAAAGATTTGTTCCCTTCACCTCGTTGTTCGTCATGCTTTGCGCCTGCGCGCCCGCCGCAAGCAAGAGTCCGGCTATGCAGCCGGCGGCTGCGATCAATCTCGTTTTTTTCATTGAAAGAATCCCTGCCCTTAAAGCTGTGCCGTCCAGTCGAAATCCCGGACGTAGAGGCCGATCGGATTGAGGCGGATCGTCGCCTCATCCTGTGGCGCGGTGAGTGTCACCGTTGCGATGCCGCGGAACCGCCGCGTGCCGATCTCCTTGCCCTTGCGATCCCGCTCGTATTCCGTCCAGTCGATCTGATAGGTCTGGTTCGAAAGCGCCACGATGTTGTTGACCTCGATGGCAACTGTCGAAGACTTCGCCTTCTCGAACGGAGAATTGCCTCGGAACCAGGCGTTGACCTTCTCCGTCGACGGATCGGACGTGCGAAGAAGGGCGTAGGTGCGGTCAATATATTGCTTTTGCACCACCGCATCCGGAGTGATCGAGCGAAAGCTCGTGACGAAGTTACCGAGTGTGGCGCGCACCACGCGGACATCGGCATACTCGATCTGCTCCGGAAAGCCTGCCGTGACTGCCGTTCCGAGCTTGTCGACCTCGACGATGTAAGGCACCAGCCTCACCTGCGTGCTCAGATACATCGCGTAGCTGAAGCCGATGACGGCCATGACCAGGCCGAGCACACCAACAATGCGCCATGCTGCTGCGGCCTTCACATAGGAGCCGTAGCGTTCGCTCCATTCCTGGCGGGCGGCAAGATACGGGTTTTCCGGGGCGCGGTTCGCTGCCATTTATTCTTCCCTTGTCTCGATTACGGTTTGTCGTTGCGTTCGGGAGGAGGCTTCGGTCCGCTATGACCGCCGCGCTGTTGATCGAGCTTGGCATTAGCTAGTCCGAGAATGGACCCGGCATAAGCGCCCGGAGAGCCGATTGCCTTTTCCTTCGCGGCGGATCCAGCTGCTAGCGCGCCGGAACTGAAGCTCGCACCCATGCCGCGAAGTGCGGCACCTGCGACCGAGGAGCCTGCGGCGCGGGCCGCCTGCGCAGCCGCGAAGCCCGCACCGGCAGCGCCGGTGGCGAGGAAACCAGCACCGGCGGCGAAGGACGCCGCTTGCCCGCCGTGCCGGATTGCCTCCATGCCACCAGAGACCGATGCGCCCTGGACAACGCCCTGGATGATGTTCGGGACATACATGGCGATGATGAAGACGACGACGGAGATACCGGCGATGGCCAAGGTCGTGACGAACTGATCCGATGAGGCCGTCGGAGCTTGGGCCAGGCCAAGCAGGACGTTCGATCCGATCTTGGCGATCATCACCAAGGCCATGAGTTTCATGCCGACGCCGAAGGCGTAGACGAGGTAGCGAACAGCAAAGTCTTTTGTGAAGGATGAGCCGCCGAGTCCGAGCATGATCATGCCGGCAAGCAAGCCGACATACATTTCGACCATGACCGACACGAAAATAGCTGCAACCAGGGAAAAGGAGATGACAACGATGCCCATGGCGAGAACGGCGGCAATGGCGAGCGCATTGTCTTCGAACACCCCGAACTGTGCCTGTTGCGACATTTGGGAGGCGACGCGGATGCCGGCATCGAACACTTCAGCGGGAGACGCTGAACCACCGCCGGCGCCAATCTGGAAAAGGCTGTCGACCACCGCTCGCGCAAAGGTCGGGCCTTGGGTCAGAACGAATGCGAAGAACCCGATGAACATGATCCGCCGCACCAGTTCGGCGAACCAGCTGTCCAGCGAGGCCGACTGGATCGCCAGCCAGACGGCCGCAATGCCGATCTCGATCGTTGCGAGAATCCAGAAGAGGGATTTCGCCGCCTCCATGATGGTGGTTTCCCAGCCCTTCGCGGCGGACGAGACCTGGTTTTCCAGCTCCGTGAGGACCTGTCCCTCCCGCGCGAATGCGGGAACGGCATAGGCGAGGACAAAGAGACCTGTAGTCAGGAATGAACGTGCAACAGTTGGTTTCACCATTTCGGGCGCATGTCCTGACCATCCTTGATTAGCGGCAGCTCTTTGCTGGAGCCGAAGAATTTTTCCCGGACGGCGCGCTGCTCCTCGGAGAGCACAGGTTTGCCTGTATTTCGGAAATTGACGATCAGTATTGTCGCTGCAGACGATGCAGCGGCGACAGCCAGTACCAAGGCAATCAGGACTGGGCGGCTCACCAGCGCGGCTCCATTTTCTGGCCGTCCGGAACGCTCTTGACCTCGGCGTTGAAGAACTTTTCCCGGCGCGCCTGCGCCAGGTCCTTGTCGGTCTGTTCCGTCTGCAGCCAGGTTCCCATCATCGTCATCTGTTGGGAGGCGAGACCGCGAAGCTTTTGCATTTGCGCGACTTGCTGAGCGGCGATCTCGTGCCCGACCTGCAAAGCCTTCACCTGCCCGTCAGCCGTCTCGGACATCGACCGCAGCGAGGACATCGTATCTTCCTCGCTATCGAACTGATCGGCGGTGAGGCTCGCCGCCTTCAGCGAGCTGGCGATGGTGTCACGGTTGGTGTTCGACCAGGACTGATAGGTCGAGGAGAACGTTGCGTTGTCCGGCAAATTCGTCTTGAGATCGGCATAGCTCTGAAAGCGTTGCTGAAGAACGTCGTCCGCATTTCCCATCGAAAAGGCGATGCCCTGTCCCTGGTCGACGATACTGCGCAACTGGTTGAGATCGCTTTCAACCTGCCCCCAGACGTGGTCAGGAAGCTGCGCGGTGTTTTGCAGCATGTTCTCGTAGATCATCAGCTGGTTCTGAATCTGCTCTGCAAGCTGGCTGATCTGGGTCAGCTGATTGTCGACCTGGATGCCGGAGCTTTTCATGAGGTCCACGAGCTGCGCATTGTTGGCGAGCTGCGTCCATTCCGTCGCTGCGCCGGTCGCCGTGCCGGCTTGAACTGCGCCTACGGCTCCGATCGTGAGAGCGGCGGCCGCCAAGCTGGTGAGCCATCTATTTACATAGCGATGCGGCATCGTGAACTCCTCTCGTTTCAAGCCAGTGGATCGGCCAGTCGTGGTCATGTTCGGATTTCAGTGTGCGGATGCGTTTGAGGTCCTCTTTGCCCGACGCGCCGACAAAGCTCAGCGCGACAGGCCCAAGCGACATGTTGAAGAGCCGCCGGCCTTCTGGCGTGGCGACGTAGTATTCGCGCTTCGGCATGGCGGTAGCGACGATCTCGATCTGCCGCTCGTTGAAGCCGATGCGCTCGTAGAATTCGCGCGTTCCCGACTCCCGGGCGGCGCCATTCGGAAGGCAAATCTTGGTGGGGCAGGATTCCTTCAGCACGTCAATAATGCCCGACCGTTCGGCATCGGAGATCGATTGGGTCGCGAGAACGACTGCGCAATTCGCCTTGCGCAACACCTTGAGCCACTCGCGAATCTTGTTACGGAACACAGGGTGGCCGAGCATCAGCCAGGCCTCGTCGAGCACGATCAGGCTCGGCGACCCATCCAGGCGCTTCTCGATCCGGCGGAACAGGTAGGTCAGCACCGGCACGAGATTGCGCTCGCCCATATTCATCAGTTGCTCGATCTCGAAAGTCTGGAAGGCTCCGAGCGTGAGGCCGTCTTCTTCCGCATCGAGGAGCTGGCCCATCGGGCCATCGACGGTGTAGTGGTGCAACGCATCCTTGATCTCGCGCAGCTGCACGCCGCTGACGAAATCCGAGAGCGAGCGACCTGATGCACTCGCCATCAGTCCGACCTGCCGAGAGATTGCGTTACGATGATCGGGGGTGATGGTGACGCCCTGCAGACCGACCAGCATCTCGATCCATTCCGTCGCCCAAGCCCGGTCGGCATCACTTTTGAGTTCGGAGAGTGGGCAGAAGGCCAATGCCCTCCCCTCTTCCGCATTGTCGCCGCCGATCTCATAATGAGCGCCGCCGGCTGCGAGCGTCAGGGGGAGAAGTGAACTGCCTTTGTCAAAGGCGAAGATCTGTGCATTTTCGTACCGGCGAAACTGCGCGGCGATCAGGGCCAGAAGCGTCGACTTGCCTGAGCCGGTTGGACCGAAAATCAGTGTGTGGCCGACATCATCGACGTGCAGGTTCAGATGGAACGCTGTCGATCCGCTCGCAACCTGCATCAAGGGCGGGGAATTCGGTGGGTAAAAGGGGCATGGCGCAACCGGGTTTCCGGACCAGACCGAGTTCAGCGGGATCAAGTCGGCGAGATTGCTGGTGTTGATCAGCGGCTCACGGATGTTGCAATACCAGTTTCCCGGCAGGCTACCGAGATAGGCGTCGGTGGCGTTCAACGTTTCGATCCGCGCACCGAAACCTTCCGCCTGGATCAGCCGCCGGATCGCTTCGGCCTTTTCCTGCAGTGCTTCTCGATCGCTGTCGAACAGCACGACGACCGGTGTGTAATAGCCATAGGCAACCAGCTGCGACGAGGCCTGTGCGATGGCATCCTCCGTCTCGACCACCATGGTCATCGCGTCCTGGTCGACGGATCGACTTTGTGTCTGGAATATCTGGTCGAAGAACGGCCGGACCTTCTGCTGCCATTTCTTGCGTGTGCGTTCGAGCTTTTGCCGGGCCTCCTCGGCATCAAGGAAAATGAAGCGCGATGACCATCGATAGGTCAGCGGCATCAGGTCTAGGCTGTTGAGAATACCGGGCCAGCTCTCGGCCGGCAGACCGTCGATCGCAACGACGCCGAGGAAACGGTTTTCGACCTTTGGCGTCAGTCCGTGCTCAAGCTCGGCCGTCGCGATCCAGTCAAGATACATGGGAACATCAGGAAGCCTGATCGGATGGCTTTCCCCGGTGGTGCAGAACCGCGCGAACTGCAGCAGCTCGTCGTATCGGGCAATTCGCTCCCCTCCCCTTTCGACCGTTTCGCGGGTTTCCATTCGCCGGATCGAAAGAGTGTTGGCAAAATACTGCTCAAGCTCTCGCACCGCGTTCTTGAACACGAAGAGCACCGTGTCCGCGTAGGATTTTTTCCGGCTTTCCTCATCCGAATAGATGTATTTGCTGAGAGCGGTCTTTTTGGACTCGAGGGGCCGGTAGGTCAGGATCAGCGCATGCTTGCTCTCGAAATGCCCCTGCTCGCGCGCGAAATGCGCCCGACGCTCGGCATCGATCGCGCGGGTCACCGGGTCCGGGAAATGGCAACGGTCTTCTGTGGGATAGTCGACCGTCGGAATGCGGATGGCCTCGACCTGGATCATCCACCCGCTTCCGAGCCGCGACAGAACGGCATTGATCTGCCTCGACAGCTCGTTGCGCTCGAGGTCGGTCGCGCTTTCGGAGTCCGGGCCAGCGAAATACCAGCCGGCCATCAGACTTCCGTCCTTTAAGAGGAGGACACCATTGTCGACAAGGCCGGCATAGGGAACGAGATCGGCAAAGGATGGGCCGGTCACCCGGAAGCGTTTGAGAGCTACCATGGCCGCCTCCTCAGTACCGCCGCCACGGCGAAGTGGTCGCCTTGTAATAGGGCTTGTAGGAAATGTGCCTGATATAGACCTGCCGCATGTGCGGATCGGCCTTCGCCATCATCCTGAGCAGCCCGACGATCACGACCCAGACAGCGACGCCGAAAAGCGCCGAATAGGCCGTAAGCACGACGAAGATCAGGATCACCGCTGCAAGACCGGTGATCAGCACCAGCTCCCGGTCGGCGCCCATGAGTAGGTTCGGGCGGGAGAGCGCGCGATGGATGCGGTTGCGCCGCAGGCCGGACAGGGACTCAGCCATGATCGCCCTCCCCTCCTTCGTTCGAACCAATTGAGATGACCTGCTCGTCGGATAGCCCGATCGAAGCGCCGGTCGCACCGAACAGGCCGACAATGTTGGTGGCGCCGAGCAGGATGCCGGCGACAAGAACGACATACACAAGTCGACGCGCGAAATCGTTGAGTTCACCGCCGAAGATGAGCATTCCGCCGGCGATGGCCACGGCTGCAAGCGCGATCGCACCCGCGACCGGGCCGGTTATCGACTCCTGAATCTGCTGCAGTGGCCCTTCCCATGGGAGGCTTCCGCCGGAACTGGCGAGCGCCGGCGCGACCGAGGCAAGAATGATGGGCGTCGCCACGAGCGCGGCTGCGATGAGTGCATGCTTACGCGACATGGCGCGCCTCCTGTTCTTCGGTGAGCTGATCGGATTCGATCTCGTACTGTCCGTTGATGAATCGCTCGACTTGGATGATGTCGCGAACAAGCCGGCCGCGCGGCGTCCGCTCGATCGAGATGACCAGGTCGACGGCCTCTCCGATGACCTCGTGCATCGGCTGCTGACTTGCCTCGGCCGTGAGCTGCTCAAGACGGCGTAGCGCCGACATGGCAGTGTTGGAGTGAATGGTCGCCACGCCGCCCGGGTGGCCGGTGTTCCAGGCCTTGAGCAAGGTCAAGGCCGCACCGTCGCGGACTTCGCCAACGACGATCCGGTCGGGACGCAGCCGCATGGTGCTCTTTAAGAGCCGCGCCATATCGATCGTATCGCTGGTATGGAGGAGAACGGCGTTTTCGGCCGCGCATTGGATTTCCGCGGTATCCTCAAGAATGACGAGGCGGTCCTCCGGCGTCGATTTGACGATCTCGTTGATAACGGCATTCGCAAGCGTCGTCTTGCCCGAGCCTGTTCCCCCGGAAATGACTATGTTGAGCCTCGCGGAAATGGCGCTGCGGATCGTGGAGGCCTGGTAGTCCGTCATCACGCCAGTGCGGACATAGTCCTCAAGCGGAATGAGGCGTGATGCCCGACGCCGAATGGTGAAGGCAGGCTTGGCGACGACGGGAGGCAAAAGACCCTCGAAGCGGTGACCGCCGATCGGCAGCTCGCCGGAGATGATCGGCTGCTCCGTGTCCACTTCGGATTGAAGCGCATGCGCCACAGTTCCGATCACCATCTCCGCGGCAGCAGACGACATCTCGCCGGCAGGCGCAACGCCGTGACCCAGGCGTTCGATGAACAGCTTTCCGTCCGGATTGAGCATAATCTCGACGACATTCGCGTCGTCCAGGGCAACACAAAGCTGATCGCCGAGTGCCTCCTGAAGTTTGCGGACAAGTCGGGGGTGAGATCGAAGCTGGTTCACGGATTTCTCCTTACGCTGCCTGGCTGACAGGGGTGAGTTCAGAACGGAAGTTGGCGGGGCGGAGCCTTAGGAACGTGTCGCGATCGGCTGGGAGGGTGCCGGCGACGGCGATCGTCACGCCAATCTTCTTGGGTTCGCCCAAACGCTGCAGCGGCCATCCGACGCGAGCGAGGATGCGCTCGAACCGAAGATCGGTCACCGTGACAATCTCGGTGTAGCCATTCGCCATGGACCATTCGATGATCCCCGCAAGCATAGTCAGCGTCGCCTCGTGGACCGAGCCGTTCCCCCTCCCCTCCGCGAGCGTAGTGTCGACGCAGAAGCGGGAACTCTCGATCATCGCGGCATGACCGTTGAGTCGACCGCCGGGAAGAAGCGACGAGAAAACGTCCGCCACCATTGTCGGCCCAAGCGTAGGAAGGAGCCTCGCGCATCCCGCCAGTTGGCCGGTCTCTGCGATCGCGAGAACATAGGTCGGCCGAAGTGCGTCAAAGCTATCTGACTCACACCCGGCCGTTACATCGACTTCCCAACCCAGGCGATCGGAAAACACCCGCGCTCGAAGCTGGTAGTGGATGTGAAGGAGATGCGCTTCTTGGATCGTCCGGGGCGTTGAGAAAGCGAGAACCTGCATGATTTTCTCCGTCGTTGTTGGACGGCGAGGAAATCAACACAGATTGGAATCGGGCGGCAGTTGTAGAATCCTACAAGTCGCACTCAACGTGAGTTGAGCAGGCCAAGCGACAAAGAGTGATTGAGGGCGGCCCTGTGCGCCCACATAAGCGGGCGCATTTGTAGGATTCACAGTAAAACAGACCGTGAACGCGACAGGCCATGCCAGTTGCTAAATACATGAAAACGCAACAAAAAGAATTTGTAAACGTGCAATCTGTCGATTTCCGGTTAACCCTTTGTTAACCTTAAATCTCTTGCGGCGATTTGAGAATCGGGAGATAGTTGCGAAAATTATGGCTATGGGGCCATTTTTTCGAAAGTTTAGCCTCCCGAGGAATAGTTTGCAAAATGAGCCATTCGCAGCCCAACCGATTTGATATCGAGATTGCCCAGCAAGGGGCGAAGATCTCAAATGCGTTGCATATGCTGCGCAGCCAGCAATATCCCCCCGATGCTCGCAAAGGATTGCGCAAATTCCAACTGGGAGAAGTGGCTGACTTCATCGGCGTCACCCAAAGCCATCTTCGACAAATTCATTCGGAGGGCAAGGGACCCGAAATAGAATCGGTCAGTGGACGGCGCTATTATACGGCTGACCAGATGTTGGAGCTTCGAGACTATCTTGAGGCCAACAAAAAATCCGACAAGAGGTACTACGTGCCTCGGCGTCGTGAAGCCGAGCCGATGCAGGTCGTATCTGTAGTGAATTTCAAGGGCGGAAGCGGAAAGACTACGACAGCAGCGCACCTTGCGCAATATCTCGCCCTCACCGGCCATCGCGTACTTGCGGTCGACCTCGATCCCCAGGCTTCGCTGACTTCCCTGTTCGGAATTCAGCCAGAACTCGATGATACTGCGTCATTGTACGAGGCGCTTCGTTTTGATGATGAGCGGAAATTTATAACGGACGTTATCCAGCCAACCAACATTCCTGGCCTTGATGTAGTTCCTGCAAATCTGGTTCTGCAGGAATACGAGTATGACGTACCCCTGGCAATCTCCTCAAAGAAGGGAGAGGATGGTCGGTTGTTCTACATGCGCATTTTCAATGCGCTGAAGCAGGTGGATGACAGATACGACGTGGTCGTGATCGATTGCCCGCCACAGCTGGGATACCTGACGATCACGGCGCTTATGGCCTCCACAGGCATTCTGATCACTATCCATCCCCAGATGCTAGACATCATGTCGATGAGCCAGTTCCTGATGATGTTGGGTGGAATCATGGGCCCGGTCGCAGAGGCTGGCGCCGAGATGCGTGTCGAATGGTTCCGCTATCTTGTTACGCGCTTCGAGCCGACCGACATCCCGCAAGCGCAGATGGTCGGGTTCATGCAATCCATGTTTGCCCAGCAAATGCTGCGAAATCACGTCCTGAAGTCGACTGCAATTTCCGATGCTTCGATAAAGAAGCAGACCTTGTATGAGGTCGAGCGAGGCGATTTCGTTCGTTCCACCTACGACCGTGCCATGGAAAGCCTGAATGCAGCCAACGGCGAAATCATGGAACTTATACACGGCTCATGGGGGCGGAAACTATGAACTTGTCAGCCGTTTTAATGCCCGTTTTGATGAGACGAGCCAATGGCTTATCGAGGTTGAGGGGAAAGCTGGAGGTCGGTTATGTCCCGTGAAAATCCATTTGCGAAATTAGACATGGCTTCCATCTCGGCCAACCAGACGCCAACGAAGCCCGGCTACGGCATGACAGGTGCGGCGAAGACAGTCGTTCGGTCCATCGAGGATCTGGCCGAGAACAGCAAGAAGCTGATGAAAGGCGAGGTGATCGTGGATCTGGATCCGCGGTTGATTGACGTTTCCTTTGTTGCCGACCGCCTTTCCGAGGATGGCGAAGAGTTCCAAGAACTCAAGGAGGCGATCAAAGCGTCCGGGCAAACCACGCCAATTCTGGTTCGACCGAGTTCAGTGGACGACAAGCGCTATATGGTCGTTTTTGGCCATCGACGTCTGCGGGTCGCTCGGGAGCTTGAAATACCGGTCAAGGCCGTCGTCAAGAAGTTGGACGACGTCACCTCTGCCATCGCGCAAGGGCAGGAAAACTCCGCCCGCTCGAATCTGTCATTCATAGAACGCGCATATTTCGCACAGAACCTCCTTGCATCGGGACTGACGAAGGATGCGATCAAGTCATCGCTCGCGATTGATGAGGCCATGCTTTCGAAGATGCTTGGTGTTGTCGAGATCGTTCCTTCGCCAGTCATAACGGTGCTCGGCGCATGCAAGAAGATCGGCCGTGATAAATGGTTGAGCTTGCGCCAACTGCTGCTCGCCCCTGCCCTTCTGAGGGTCGCAACGGACTATGCAGGAACCGCCGAGTTTATCGAACTCGCGGGCGACAAACGGTTCGACGATCTCCACGAATATCTGAAGCGGTACAAACTGAAATCGGCGGCAAAGAAGCCTAAGAGCGTGCAGTCCGCGAAGGAATGGACGTCGAGTGATAGTTCATTGAATTTGGTCATGAACGCCAAGTCTAAGAAGGTTGCGATAGAGCTTTCGAATCTCGAAGCGAAGCCCTTCAGCGATTGGCTTTCCGGCCGAATGGATCGACTGTACGAGGAGTACAGACGGTCAAAACCCGAACATAATGGAGATTAAACCGCAAAAGAAAAAGGCCCCCAAACGGTAAACCGTGGAAGCCTCTCTCGTTATCCTTAGCAAGATCGAGAATCGCATTTCCCCGAATCACAGTCAAGAGTCTTTGGCACTGTTTTTGGTGAGCTGATTTCTGTTGCCTTTTAGAAGGTGAAAGAAAATGCAGGTTGGAAGTGTGACGACGCCCTTTGGGCGGCGGCCGATGACGCTTGCCCTGGTGAAAGGTCAGCTGGCCACAGCAGACATAAAGCCCGGCAAGTCGGTCGATAAATGGAAAGTGTTTCGCGACGCGTGTGAGGCACGGATCGTTCTCGGCCTGACAGATAGGGCGCTATCGGTATTGAACGCCCTGTTGTCGTTCTATCCGGAGCAGCAATTGTCCGATGAGCGTGGACTGATCGTATTCCCGTCGAACAATCAGTTGACGGTGCGGGCACACGGTATAACCGGCACAACGCTTCGCCGTCACCTGGCGGCACTTGTCGATGCCGGTCTGATTATCCGCAAGGACAGTCCGAACGGGAAGCGCTATGCGCACAAGGATGGCTCAGGCTCCATCAAGGACGCGTTTGGCTTCAGCCTGGCTCCAATGCTCGCAAGGTCTGAAGAACTCGCCCACATGGCTCAGCAAGTCGCTGCCGACCGTAAAGCCCTCCGACTGACCAAAGAACGGCTGTCGATCTGCCTGCGCGACGTTCGCAAGCTCATCTCCGCGGCCGTTGAGGAGGGAGCTGCCGGTGATTGGGGCATGATCGAAGAGCATTACATCGGCCTCATGGCGAGGGTTCCGAAGAGCCCCACAGCCGCTGATATGGAGCCGGTTGCCGAGGAAATGGAGATGTTACGCGAAGAAATCATCAACCTGCTGGAAATGCAGGTAAATTCTGAAAAAACGGATGGCAATGCTGTCCAAAATGAACGCCACATACAGAATTCAAATACCGAATCCATCTATGAATCTGAACCGCGCTCTGAAAAAGAGCAGGGGGCGAAATCGAGCCAAGCCATCCGGGTTCTGCGTGAGCCGATAAAAGCCTTCCCGCTTGGGATGGTGCTGAAGGCATGCCCGGATATTGCGATGTACGGCCCTGGCGGGACGGTTGCGTGCTGGCGCGACCTGATGTCCGCTGCAGTCGTGGTTCGATCAATGCTCGGGGTCAGTCCGTCGGCCTACGAGGAAGCGTGCGTTGCCATGACGGCGGAAAACGCGGCGGTGGCAATGGCGTGCATTCTTGAGAGATCGAGCTTCATAAATTCGGCCGGCGGATATCTGCGCGATCTTACGAAGCGCGCGGAGCTTGGAGGGTTTTCGCTGGGACCTATGCTGATGGCGCTGCTCAAGGCAAACGGAGAGAGATCTCAACGCGCGGGTTGATGATCGGTGGAGGATGGGCTTCCCGTAAGGGAACATCCAAGGGGCAGCGCCCCCGTAGGCTTGTCAGCCGTTTTTTTTCGTGGTTTTAGTATACAATACAATCACTTGATAGCATTGAGATGTATTGATGGCGCTGGAACGCTATGTGCGCTTCATGTCGTTTGGCACTTAAACGTAAGAATTCGGCGGTTCCGGTAAAGCTTCTCGCGTGCATCGGGCGCTCGTCGAGCGCTACCGCTCCTGGACACTGATCAGGCGGAGATATGGGCGCCGAAAATGCGGCCGTCGCGATGGCTGCTATACTTGAACGGGCAGGGCACATCAATTCGGCCGGGGGATATCTTCGTGATCTCACGTCAAGAACACGGCGCGGCGAGTTTTCTCTCGGCCCGATGCTTCTGGCGCTCCTCAAGGTCAATTCAGAAGGGGCGATGCGTGCATGAAGAGGTGAACCAGCCAGTGACGTCTGTCTGAACGATAGAAGTGCGCGCTGTTGTCAGCTGACGACACATTAAACCATTGAAATCGCTGAACCTCATATGGTAAACGCATCAGGCCTTGGCCGCATAACCTAAACCAACGTCCTCCGGTAACCTCGGTCACATTCAGCGCCTCCCGCAAACCGGTGCGGTTCGGACCTTGGACACCGTCGACTGATATCTTTGGTTCTCCAAATGAATCTATAGCCTTTGTCTTCTGACCGTCAGTGCCCTGTGAACCAAGTCAGGTGCGGCTCCGCAATGTGCGCGCGGGTTCAAGTGGGCTAAGCTGTAGGCTGACACTATAAGACAATTGAAACCAGCAGGCTGGTAGATCTGCCGATATCGCGCTCAGGGCTGGAGGAAGAAGGATTGCTTAGTGTCGAGAAGAGCTTCTCGCTCGGTGATTTCGAGACCTATCTCGACAATCTCTGGGCAGACCCTGAACAGGAACTAAGACTACCGAACACGTTAAAAGCTGATGCGATTGGCGGTCAGGCTTCTCTGTTGCAGCTGGTTATCACCTGGGCCCGTCGAGCAACTGAAAATACCCCTTTGCGAATTTACGCGGATGGGAACGACGAGGTGTCGATTGGGCACTTTTCACGTACCGCGGTCGGTCTGGTGGCGTTGAATTTTGCTCGGGCAATTCGCGGATACGGAAATGCGGCGATCGAGCGATCTAAGGCCATGGAAACAGCCTTGCCGTTTGTTGAAGCGATGCACTTCGGCCACCTCAGAGATCTCCGAGAGTTCGCAAAAACGACCATTCCTTTAATATGCATCGATAACGCTAAACGTCTGGCACGCCCCAACCGTCTCTACAGCCCAAACAGCGATCAGGTCAGAAGCCGCCGCGATTTTGCCGATTTGCTCCATGCAGCCGGAGGGGTGATCGTTCCTCGATCTCGTCCTATCAGTGATCCGCGACTAATAAGTGCTGCAGCCAGCCTCATGTACGAGGCTTTTCTGAACACACATGAACACGCCCAGGCCGACGCCGCAGGCAATGCCTATAGGAGGTCCGTCCGGGGGGTCCTCATCGGCTCCAGGTACATTAAGCGAGATAAGCTTGTTCCAAGTGCATCCGGGCACAGACCGATTGAGGACTACTTTCAAGCCTGGCGGCCCGATCACCCAGCAGCCCAACACGCACAGTTTGTGGAGATGTCTATTTTTGACAGCGGCGCTGGGATGGCCCAAACGTGGCTACAGAAGAAGGGGCGAGTTTCCACGGGAATTCTTGGTAGTCAAATATCAATCGACGATGAGTTCGAAGCCATACTTTCATGCTTTCGAAAGGGTGGGACAACCAAAGGAGGCGAGACGAGCGGTAACGGGCTTTTTAGAATAATGCGCGTTGTCAGCGATAATGGTGGGTTCATTCGCGTTCGTTCTGGAAGGCTTTCACTTGTCCACGTCGCCGGCGTACCTGGACACCAATCCGACGTTGACGAAGGTTTGGAGGACTCGATTGACGGTGGCCGACCTAATCAGCCTCGCGCATGGGCAGATGGAACTCTCATAACCGCAATGTTGCCTTTGAACCGAGAGCGTAATCAATGAATAGCCTCTATTCGTTTCGATGCCGGAGCGCTGAGGCGCCCAATGGGGCTTCAACGCTCGTAATCTTTTCTGGGCCGGGTGAATTCGATGCCAACGATCTGACGACAGCTGTTTCCGACCAGACGAGAAATGATCTGTCGCCCGAATTGGTGGTAATCCTATTCCCGGAATTATTGACCAAGGTTCTCACCGATCTCGGTGACGAGTTGGATGATATCTTTGCGCCAATTGCACGTGACGTTCCAATCGGCGCTTATGTATACGACCGCTGCGGACATGTGCGATTTTTGCGGGCCTTCCGAGCTGACCCTCCTAAGACTCTCAACTTGGAGCCAATTCGGCGGCAGGGGCTGACCAAGCTCTTTCGCGATCGCGGAGGATTACTAGAAGCCGGGCCAACCGCGCATTTTATGAAGCCTTCAGGCCGAGCAGACAGTCGCTTTCTGCGAGCGGCACACGCATTGGCGGAGGGGGCGGAAATTTTTTTCTGCGCGTTCTGGATCCTTGAATTGCTGACCGATGACGTTCAGAGGATCCATGTCGACACGTCGGCAATCGCCAGTCTGGCCTTCGCGGCCGTGCTTATGAAGGATCGAAAAACCGTTCCAGTCATAACGACGTTCAAGTCCTATGATGGCAAAGATACGCACCCCTTCCACAAAGACAGGAAGGAGCTGGTGCTTATCTCCGCCTCCCAGTCGGGGGAAATGGCTAAGGGGATCTCGAAGGTGGTTGCCGACCCGAAGATGGTTGTGACGCTGTTTTCCACGGCTCCGGCCAGCGTTCCCAACACGACTACTCTTGCGGACCTAGTTTACGATGGCGAGCTGAACCCACATGGGATCCGACCGGAGACCACGCGAATTGACCCCAAAAACAGCCGGCCTATCAACCTGATCGGTGAGCATTTCCATGCGGTTCCCGACGGCCCCAGAGCGATCGTCCCCAAGCTTGACGACAAGCCTGACGTTGTGAAAGGATTTCTGCCCCAATTAGTAGGGCAGGAAGTCTTTCGAGCCTATAAGTCAAGCCTTATCGCCAATTCGCGGAGAGCTATTTGGATTGACGTAGAAAAATTGGTCCTTACCGACTTCTTCAGGAAATGGGTTAGAACACTCGTGGCGACGAGTATTCCGGCTTCGACACGTGCGATCGTTCATTTTGACGATGACCCCTCGTCCAAAACGCTTGCTTCGGCCATCACGGCTGAAGTGCACGCGCAGGGAGGACAGTTGGTGGAGTGCCGGATCCTTACTCTGAAGGAAATCGAGTCCGGGAAAATGGATTGGGAAATCTGCGAAGCCCCAGTCGTAGTTGTTGGAGGTGCCACTGGCCACGGCGCGGAGTTCCTTATGGCGAGTCGAGCGCTCCGGAAATACGCGCCTGCCTCTCACAGGATCTACATTACTACCGCAGCGATGCCTTCCTCTCCTGCCTTCTCCTCGGCGCTGAAGAGCAACCTGGAGCAGCCTACGTATAAATTCCACAAATGGTTTGACATCTTGATTGATCGAGAACGGCTAGCGGAGAGCTGGCACGCGGAACGAGCGCTGCTCGTTGAGGACGACAATCTTCCAAATGAACTCGAAAAGCGCCTGGGGGAATTGGATAGCTCCCTTGGTCTCATCGACAATTTGTTCCTTGAAGGGCTGGGTGGCAAACTTAAACTAAGAGATAATTTCGCTTTTTGGCCCCGTACCGTGAACTGTTCAACGTCGTCTCAAGCAGACGTGTTCACCACGATAGCGGCCATTGTGGCAAACATCCGCTCGGGAAAGGACTCGATGCAATCCGAACGGCTCCTCAATGATGCGTATAACCACTGTGTTATTGCAGCCGAGACATTCTTCCGCTTCAACGATGGGATAATACAAGCGGCCTTTATCAGGGCGTCCCTCCCGATCGAACTCGACTATCGCGATGCCCCAATCGAAAGTGAACGTATGGCGGACCTAGTCGGGAGAATGGTAGATTTGCAGCATCTGCCGCACGGCGAAGCGCTAAGCGAATTCTTACTTAGCCTCGCGCTTCAAAGAATGAAACTGACGCCCGCCAGTGAAGAGTCCCTGAAAGCCAAACTCGACGCCAGTGCCCCGGATCTTTCAGAAGTGAACAAATGGATCATTAAGAAGATCCCATGGACACGCTGAGGGTGGCGCAATGCGACATTTTGGGGCTAGCTTCCGGTACTCCCCAGACCGGAATGGCCCCGGGCGGAGCTACCAAGCTTCGTAACGGTGTCAAATGCCGCCTTGACCACCGGGGCGATCACCATCTGTGCGATGCGATCTCCTGATTTGATTGTGTAGGAGGTCTCGGAGGTATTTAAAAGGATGACGATAACCTCGCCGCGATAGTCACTGTCGATCGTACCAGGGGAGTTCAGGACGGTTACTCCATGGTGCGACGCAAGGCCTGATCGCGGACGAACCTGTGCTTCCATGGATTCGGGAATTTCTATGCAAATTCCCGTTGGAATGTTTGCTCGCTGGCCTGGCCCCAAGACTATGGCTGGGCCGTTGAATGCCGCGAAGAGGTCAGCTCCCGCTGAGCCGCTCGTTTTGTATTCTGGTGGAGTGGCTTGCTCAGTCAAAAGGACCACCCTGACTGCCGGATTGTCATTCATCCTCATCGCTCCTTCTCCGAGGCTACACAACTTGCATATCATTTTTCGTTGGGCGAACCACGCTAGAGTTTAATAGAGAAACCGTTCGCTATCGCGGTTAAATCATACGGGCTGCCCGACCTGTCCGTCGTGTGCTGTTGTTGTAGTAGCTGGAGGCCTGCTGTACCGATCGGTGTCGTGACTGCTCCATTGCCTCAGGGAGGGGAATACCGCGGTTGGCGGCTTCCGTGAGGTATCCCGACCGCAATCCGTGCGCCGAAAACTCCCCGCTCTCCAATCCAGCCAACACCGCCCGTTGCTTGATAATGGCATTGACCGACTGCGGATCGATCGCGCGCCGCGAAACAGTCCCCCATCGCCCGATGGCCCGAAACACGCTTCCGCTTTCGATCTTCGCGGCGCCCAGCCAGGCATCGAGCGCCTCTACCGGCCGGCCGGTCAGATAGACGACATCATCCTGTTCCCCACTGCTGGTCTTGGTGCGACCGAGATGGATGGAGAGAGAGGGGAGGGGGGCGCCATTCTCCACTGGGATCGGCGGCTCGACGGTCAGCTGCTCACGGCGCAAGCCGGCGATCTCGCTGCGGCGACGGCCGCCGGACGCAAACGCCACCATCAATATTGCGCGGTCACGCAGGTCGCGCAGGCTCTCGGTCGCGCAGGTCGCCAGCAGTCTTGCCAGGACGTCGCCGGTGACCGCCTTGGCGCTCTTGCGAAGACGTTGTCTTGGCGCGGCTCGGATCGCCAGACGAATGGCGGATTTGAGGGCAGGGGAGGCGAAGGCGCCGTCAAAACCGCGCCATTTGGTCAGCGTCGACCAATTGGCCAGCCGCCGCCGCACCGTCGCCGGCGCGTGCGGGCCGACGGATTTGAGGAATCCTTGGCTCCGGAGGTTCTCGTCAACGTCGGCCGGCATGCCGTGATCGGGATCAGTTTCGCGGTGCTGCGGGTCCCAGAGATGATGGGCGACGAATTTTAAAAGCAGTGCTTCGGGCGCCGGCCAGGGCAAGGATTTTTTGGTCGCCGCCAGCCCCCAGGCTTCAAGGTAGGCAAGGTCCGAGGTCAGCGCCCGCAGCGTGTTGGCGCCCATGCCCTCGTTGACCAGATGACGCAGCGTCTCGATGTCTTTGTCGGTGAGCAGCTCGGCCAGCTCGTCGCGACGATCGATCGGCAACACTGATGCGATCGTGTCAAGCTCGACGGATCGCCGCTGGACCCCGGATAGAGCAACTGACTTGTGAGCGTTCGCCATCACGCTGGCTTTGCCTGCGGCCGCCAGCGAGCGATGATCTGCTCGATTTCGCTGCGATAGTCGTGGGGGTAGGAGAGGTCCTCTTCACGCGCGAGCCAGGTGAAGATCGTCGCCATATCCTCGGCAACCTCGCGATCGACATTGGCCAGATCGGTGAGATCGAAACCGCCATGCACCTCGGCGTTCCACCAGGCCAGCAGGAAGTTGGCGACGCGGCCGCCCTGGCCGGTATTCTGATGGGCGATATTGAGCAGCTTTTCGAGGGCGAAACGGACGCGATCTTCCATGAAAAAACCTTTACTGTGCGGGGTTTGGCCCAGATTAGACGGATTCGCGGCCTCTGTCGATCTACCATCGATAAGCGGCAGTTATCGATGGTTAGAAGCCCAACCGACAATCATACAATGTGGCGAACCGCAATAATTACATAGAGTTCCTTTAACAAATCATTTACTATGATTTCAATGGTTTACGATTTTGCTAAAATCAGCATGACAGCCCTGATGGAGCCCGCTTTTCGCGCTGGTATCGAGTTGGCGCGTCTAGATGAGCGCATCGCTCGCTCACCGGTTGGCCAGGGATCGATCGAACGATTCCATTTTGCTGACGCCTGCGCCTCGCTGTGGATCGACGGCGAGTTGGTGCATCTCGAAGACCTCGTCCTCCACGACGCCACGAAAGATATTCGCACGCCCACCCATGAACTGACCATCGCCCGCGACGTCCTGAAAACTCGCCGACGGATTTCCGCGAATCCGCCCGCTTGGACGCTATCTGCCGATGGGCTCCGGAGCCTGCGGGGCCAGGCGGCGACGGTGGCGTCGGCTGACACCACTGCGAGCAGCGAGGTCGAGGCGGCCGCCGACTGTCCGGTCGGAGGAGTGGAGGGGGAAGAGGTCGATGATGGTGTCAGCCCGCTCGACGCCGAATTCGCCGCCATCGATGCAGTGCTGGCCCGATCGGAAGCGGCGATCGAACAGGCAAAACGGCCCAGCCGCGCCGGCGCCCCGGAAAAGGATCCGCTGGTTTACGATCTCGACTGGGACGAGGACGAGCGACTTGAGGAATGGCGCGGTGTGTTGCGGCAAGCGCGTGACCTGCCGGCGGTGCTGCAGGCGATTGTCGCGCTCGATGCCTGGAATGAATTGTCGGTACTGCAGCATGCGCCGTGGCTCGGCCGGCTACTGGCCGCCTCGATCCTGCGCGATGCCGGCGTCACCACCGGCGCCCATCTCGCCACCATCAATCTCGGCCTCAAAACCATTCCCGTCGATCGGCGCCGGCATCGTGATCGCGAAACCCGGTTGATCGCGATCACGCAAGGCTTGATCGCGGCGGCTGAGATTGGTCTGAAAGAGCATGCCCGGCTGGCGCTGGCGCGACAGATGATGGAACGCAAATTGACGGGAAGACGAACGTCTTCGAAACTGCCGGAGCTGGTTGAGCTGGTCATGGCAAAACCGCTGGTGTCGGCCGGCATGGTGGCGAACACCCTCGACGTCACGCCGCAGGCAGCGCGGCGGATTGTTTTGGAGCTCGGCCTCAGGGAGATGACGGGCAGGGGGAGGTTTCGGGCGTGGGGGATAATCTGAGCGAAACTTCACATCGCCCAGGGCCATTTATGATCCGCGGTTGCTGGGTGCACAATACTGCTATTCTCAGTCACGCTTTTTCTAAACTCGAGAGTGGACCCTGTGAGATAGTCGCGAGCTTTCAGGCGGATATCGAGCGCGTCGTCGTCTTTCACGCCATTGCTGGATGAAGCCATTGAGATTGGAACGGCTAGGGAAAAAGTTGGGGACGGGGGTACTCCTAACTATCTGCGAGAAGGAATATATGGACGGACCGTATTCCATTGGTAGCATGACGGCATAGTTCTCCCAGGAGTCGCATGCCAGTGTCCGACCGATACGATTTCGCCAACTTGTCGCCGATCGAGTTCGAGCGTTTATGCGCAGATCTGGTGGCAGCGGAAACCAGGCTTCGGTTCGAGACGTTCTCCGAAGGCGCTGACGGCGGTGTCGATGGCCGTCACGCCAGAGCCGACGGCGACCTCATCATCCAGGCGAAGCACTACAAGAACAGCACCTGGTCGGACCTGCAGAAGGCGGTGAAGGCGGAGAAGAAGAACGTAGCAACGCTGAAACCGTCGGAGTACTACCTCCTTACGTCGCAACCTCTGACCCCAAACAGAAAGGCTAAACTGGTATCCTTGCTGGAGCATCCCTCAGTCGATTCATCTCGTGTCTGGGGACGCTCGGAGTTGAACGGCTACCTCGCGAAACATTCCGCGGTAGAGAGGCGGCACATCAAGCTTTGGCTATCCAGTGCTGCGGTGCTTGACAGACTGCTCAAGAGTGACATTGCGGTATTCACCGAAGCGACAGCTGAGGAAATCGAACGGATTTTGAAGGTCTTTGTCGTCAATCCGAGCCTCAACCGATCCGCGGAAATCCTGAAGGCAACACACTGCCTAATCATTTCGGGCCCCCCAGGAGTCGGCAAGACGACCCTCGCTCAGGTACTTGTCGCAGAATACAGCGACGAGGGCTGGGAGCTTGCATCGGTCGCTTCAATCAATGACGCCTTCCGAGCATTTCGACGCGACACACCACAGGTCTTTGTCTTCGACGATTTTCTGGGGAAGATCAGGCTCGATGCAGCTTCTCTGGCACGCGACGACGGAAAAATCGCGCGGTTCATGTCCATGGTACATAGGGACAAGACAAAGCGGTTTATCCTCACGACGCGGGCCTATATCTTCAACGCCGCGCGGGAGCTTTCCGAGGCTCTCGACGACAGGAAGGTCGAGATGTCAGAGATGGTGCTCAATCTCGCTACCTACACCCGAGAATTGAAGGCGCGAATTCTTTATAACCATCTCTACCATTCGGAAATGGATCGAGCTTCGATCGATGCGCTTCTCAAAGGTGACACGGTTCGCCAGATTGTGGATCACCGCAACTACATGCCGCGCATCATCCAGTGGATGACGGACGAGATGATGCAACGGAATGTGGCCGCAACCGATTATCCGAAGGCATTTCTCGATACGCTTGCCAACCCGGAGAAGATTTGGGAGAAGGCATTCAAGCAGCACATCAGCAGGAGGGCACAGATCCTACTCCATTGCATGTTCTTTGCCGAACAAGACCGGTACTCCAACAGCGGCATCCAACTGGGCACCCTCAGAAGCTTCTTCGATCGCGCGATCGTGGAATTTGGCGCTATTAGGAGGGCAGAACTGCGAGGTTCGATCTTTGAAGAGACGCTCCGCGAGGTGAAGTCCTCGTTCGTGGTGATTGAGAATGACAAGGCGAACTTCATAAATCCTTCAGTGCAAGATTACCTTTCTCGCGAGTCCTCAGACGCCACTGTTGCTGCTACGCTTGCTCGCTGCGTACCGACAGTGGCGGGAGCATTGTCGATATGGAAAAAGCTCGATCCCCAGGTTGCTGAAAGCGTTCGGCACCAGGTCGCCGCATCGATGCTGGAAGCTTTGTCGGGCTCATCAGTCACTGGGAAGATTGCCCTACATGACCTCACAGGTTTCGTCGGCGAACTCGTTCTCAAAACTGGTAATGCCGACTTCTGCCAGCACCTCCGTAGGCAAGGGCTTGAGAAACTCTTCTGGACGGTGACCGCGAAGCTTCCAGTATTCGTCGGCGAGCTAGAGACCGGTGTGTACAGCCATCTTCCTCATGCCAAAGCCTACGGAAGATATCTCAGGCTGGAGGTATACAGGTATGTTTCTTCAGAACGTGAGTACGCGATGGAGATTGAAGAACTCTCCGAGCTCGCGACGAGCCTCGTGGCCTCACCGGTCGAAATGTCGGAGGAATTCTATCGCAATTTCAATGAGGCAGCTGAAGAAGCGGGGGATGTCCTCGAATTGAGCTCGATCAGCAAGGACCAAGATGCTGAGCAGGTAATTGGAGAGTGGTTGGATCATTTCGATAAGATCGAAAGCCTGACTTCGACGTCTGCGTTCTACTGGAAACGAAAGGACTTCGACGAGCGGCTCGCGTCAATCCAACAAATGGAGGATTATCGACAGCGGATGGAGGAAACGAGAGGTTCAGCGCCCCGCTCGCAGTCGTCCGGCCAGTCGCGGCCCGCCTACGACAGGGGTTTCTCCAATGAAGATCTCCGGTCGATGTTCTCGTCTCTGAAAAGAGACGACTAGCCGGGGGGCTTGTTTCTCGGCGTTTAAACCAGTCAGCGCCTCGTGAAACTTGCATTCCACGAGTCGGCTCCCATCGTCAAAGGAAGCCATATGTGCCGAGCAGAAGCCGAATGGATTCTGGGGTTATTTCATAAACCTGCCTTGAAACGAGCGCGCCGTCAGGATGCGCTTGGATGTGCTCACCGCTTTCGACATCGTAATAATTGAGAGCGACTTCTTCGGGCCATGGGAATTTAGGGTCAAACGGCACGTCTGCATAAGGATTGAAATAGACCTGAAGCCCATCCAGATGGGTTTCACGATGAAACGACGAGTGTTGAATAAGCATATCTGCACCGCCGATCTGGTGCTCGGTTTCTCGTCGTTGCGTGAGGAGGTAGTTCCGCGCAGCGAGCTGAAACCGGTGCGTCCCGACCTGCCAGAGCTGCGAACCGGGTTCAACCTGGTCCTTGTCGATCAGCCTGTAGCGCGTTGCCCGGACGAGCCTAGCAATTTTACTTTCAACGACGGCTTTTCCAAAGGTCCCGACTGTCGAAAAGAAGACGGCGCTGATCTCCGTGAACGAGTCGTTCGTGAAAATTCCCATCTCAACTGGCGCACCCGAAGGCTTCAGGAGATAGGTTATCTTGTCTTGCTTTCCTTGGTCTTGCCCTTCGAGCACAGGCGGCGCCAAGCCAAAAAGGACCATGTTGATGAGTTCGTTGTTTTGCGTGAGCGAGAGGTCGCTATCGAATGGGGCGATCGCTATGACAAATGGCCGACCGCACACGTGGCTCATCGAGGAATACGGGTGCTTCTTTCCATTGCTTCCGCGGTAAAGATCCACCTTATCCCTGATCTTCCCAGCAAGTTTCAGCGCACCACGGTTTTTGAAATCCTGCTCGTCAAAGGTTTTCCGCTGCTTCGCAGTCGGAGGCTGATCAGAGATGACAGCTTCTATGTTGAACTCGTAGTTTCCGGGTCCTCGGACGAAGAAATCCGGCGCCGACTTCGAAAAGTCCACACTACATCCCAAATCGATCAGAGCCCTGTTGAGATATAGCTCCCACATCGAAGAATTGAACGTCGATTGAAACTCCTTGATGAATTTTTGGCTCTCGCCCCTCCTATCCAGCAAGCCAGTCGCCCAGTCTTGGATGACAGGCTTGACCTTAGCATAGTCGGGGTGGGCGTTGATGAGACGAAAGTGATCGTGGAGTTTTGCTTCCGGAAATCGGGGATCAAACAAGTTTAACATACATAATCCGTCCGTGAGTTTTCATTCGTGCAGCTCGCTGGGCTAGCCATCGATGTAGTCTGTGATTTGCGTTTGAAACGTGGTTTGCTGGACAATATTCCCGGCGCAGCGTGCGTCAATCACACGACGTCCTCTTTGGCTTTCTGATGCAACCGTCCGAGGATTTTCCCTCTTACGAAGAAGACCTCCGCGGCGAAGGCTGGCTCCTGGCAGGACTTGCTTGCGAGTGGTCTTCGAGATCACGGTGGAATCGTTTGGCTTGGGGCCACGCGCGCCTAGCTTGGCAGGAATATGGTCTGAGACAGCCTTGATGAAGGACGGCGCAGGCGTAAACGGTTCTACGTGCTGATATCCGGCAGACCATCGAGTAGTGTGAAATCACGGCGACACCTGGGATCACGGCCGACCAATATGCGAAAAACGGCGGTACCGCACTGGTGAAGCAGGTGCATTTGCCTGAACAGAAATTTCTCATCCAAGCAATGGGGACTTCGAGCAGACGACCACTTGGCGCGACCCTCTGGTCAAAGCCACATAAAGATGTTTGGTATCCAACTCGTCGGCATTTAATATAACAGCAACATCAGCTTCCAGCCCCTTCAGAAGCAGGGTACTTCCTACTGCGCGATTCGGCAGTGCACGGCCGGCGAGCCGGTTCTGCTCCCTTGTCGCAATCGCGGCTTCAGCAAATGAACATCCATCCTGATCAGCGCGGCCTAAAGACTGCAAACATCCTCTGAACACTGCCGGACGGTAAACCCTCACGCCGCCCTGTTTATTGAGAGCGGAGAGTAGAGAGGCCGCCCTTGAGTAGCTCCGGTCGACCTCAAACGCCAATGCTGCGGATTCGGCTTCTGTAGCAGGCTTCCTCTCTTGTCCGCGCCTGAGAGTATCGAGGCGTTGCAGCATTTCGGGGCCGCTGAGGTTCGTCATGAGTTGCTGAGCGAATTCCACGAGCACGCGTGTAGCATCGGGCGCGTTCAACTGGAAACGTTCGGCAAAAGTGACGAGATCTTTGAGATCCACCGACTCCACAGTAATTGCGCCAGGCACTTGGCTTGCGAAACGCTGTTGTCCAGAAGGGTTGCGGCTATCTCCCATTATAAGCACGGTCCCGCCGGGCGTCGGCGCCACCATCCGGCCGGCAGCGAGCATTCGTGGGTGATCTCCGTTGGATCCATCCAACGGGATCCAGGTTAGTTGCGGAGGCGCACTTCTGATGTCAACCTTAACGCCGGATTGTAATGCAGTCCGAGCTGACAAAAGCCAATGCCCCAGTTGCGCTGTCCCGGCGTTAAGCCATCGGTGTGGGTCATTCAGAAAACCAGCAGGCTGAAAGTAGTCCAGCACGGATCGATCCCAGTCGGGTAAAGGATCCGACCGATCAAATCCGAAAATTGCCTGCATCGGGTCACCCACCACGCAAGTCGGCAGCACTTGGGAAAGAGCCACTGCGATGCGGTGCTGGAGCGTGGAGCAGTCTTGGTATTCGTCGATCAGGACGCGCGAATACGTTCCCTTTATGATATCGCTCAAATGCCCGCTTTCGATAAGGTTCGCGGCAAAGCGACGAATTTCCCCATATTGCGGAAACCGGCCGTTCATGATCCCCGGATCGTGTGATGATCGATGCGGGAATAGTGTGATCAATCGCATGGACCAGCCGTCGATTGTGGTGAGCTTGTAGGAGCTCGGACTGACACCCGACTTGTTCAGTCGCGTCCGCAATGCCATGACGCCCGCATTCGTGTGCGTTAGGACAAGTACGGGAAGCCGGCCGGTGTGACGCGTGAGCGCGCGCGCCAGAAGCTCGGTTTTCCCGCAGCCAGCCGGCGCGACGACGGAACCCCGTTCGATAGTGAGGAGGTCAGGAGGCACGCATCCATCCAAATAACATGTCTATCGGTGTTCTGAGGTCTGATGAACAGTTTTGCCAGTCGGGTATGACGATGTCTCTCGCGACCGCTTCCATTGCCGTGATAGACTTGAACCAACCTTTTTTCGTACGCGACGCGCGACCGAGCATGGATCTGACTTCCGGAATTAAGCCCGGCTGTATTAGCGACGTAGCCAGGCTGGAAAGAGAATGTGCGCCGTTCGAGGTAGAACGAATATGGTCGTCCACGACCTGCTCTTCCTTTAGATCGATGGCACGGGCGATCAGTTGGTTGAGCGCGTTGAGGCTCACACAGGCGAAGAGTTCATCCTCAAGCGCGTAGCCTGGACGCCACGAAAAAACAGCGCTCCCATCTTTTCGAAACTGGCTTTCTAAGTCGGGATTTGCAGCAACGTCGCTGTCCCGGAGGATTGCGGTACGATAGCCCATTTTTTGAAAAGCCAGAGCACGGGCAAACGTGGTATCTCCACCTCCATCGACCAGGGATGCGCCCATCGCGGCGAAAGACGGCGTGCTGGCGGTTTGGGAGCCGAGGTCGAGACCCCGCAGCAGTCCAATTTCTGTCGCCCCCTCGCAGACCACGATCGACCGTGCCAAAAGGGCGTCGGGGAATAATCTTATCGTTCCTTGAACATCAGGCGAATTGCCAAGCCAGTTTACATAGTGCTGTGCGCCATATCTGCGTACGACATGTAGCTGGGTGGCATAGAGTTCGCGAACTGCAACGGGAGAATGGGTGGTTACAAATACTTGAAATTGCGCGACCGGATCTTTCGCTCCCAACTCTCCAAGTAACGCAATGATACGATGGGGTTCAAGACCATATTCAAGTTCGTCAGCAAGCATGATGGGTGACGTACCAGCGACATGCCTTTGCAAGCCAGCGATTAAAAGCCGCATCGATCCGAGCCCCAAATCCCTTAACGGCACGCCGTTGCTCCCATGGAGCGAGATGGTTCCGCTCGAAATGCTCACAGAATGCGCGTCGAGGAGAGCTTGAACCTTTGGTCCGGTAGGAACCCCCAGGCGCGTTGCGGTAGCTTGCACGGTCGCGAGTGCCTGACCCAGCTGCAACTCGGCCGCATTCCCGAAAGACGCACGCGCGTCTCGTACAGCCCGGGCCAGGGACGCACCGAGATCCGCTCGCTCCCCGGACACTTTGTTAAGAATGGAACCTCTTTTCCAACTAAGATTGCTCTCCGAGCTTTCACCCAGGCGCGTGGGGGATAGGACGAGGCGATCGGCCCACGACAGATTTCGTTCGAGGCCTTGCGCTGTCGCGCGTTCGGAAACCAAGGACCATTGCGGTTCCAGGTCATCTGCCACCTTGAGCTGCACGGTTAGTACAGTTTCCAGGCCATTGCCTGGCTCGTCTTCTATGACCCCACTGACGGGATGGAACCCTCGCAACCAAGCCCCATACGTTTCCAGGGAACGCAGATTTCCATCGAGCTCGCTGAGGGTCACGGCAATACAGATCGGGTTTGCCGTATCCAAATTATAGAAATCGTCATCCGAGAAAACAATGTTCCTGCGAGCACCAAGGCATAAATCTATAGCGTCTAGGATCGTCGATTTTCCGCTGTCCCCTGGGCCGATCAAGCAATTGATGCCTGGGTTCGGAAACCAATCGAACGTAGCAATGCTACGAAAATTCCTTATCTCAATTTTTCTTATACGCGCCATCAATACTCCCCTGGGCTTTCAGCTCGTGGTCCTGCCTGTGGTCTTCAGGGCGAGTTGAATGAAAGACAACATCCGGAAAAACAGATAGTCGAGGTATTCCGGCCGGCTTAGATTTTCTTGACCTGTCTCGCTGTGCCGGATGCGGAACGTGTTGCCGATCGAAGTAAGCGCTGATGCCTCAGTGCCGAGCTCCTGGCGGAAACGCGAGCCGCTGGTGGCGGCACGGTCCAGGAGGGCGTCCGCTTGCGCTTTTTTGTTTGCGCCTGGCTCAATCGTCTTGATTCGCTCGAATGCATCCCAAATCTTCTCGAGCCCATCCTTTCGATCGTCGATCTTCGCAGAGTTGATCAGTTTCATTGACCGCTCTAGCAGAGCGTCTGTCTCGCTGTCCCCCGTCTGATAGACCGTCCAGCCGACGATTTCTGCGAAAGCTGCAGGCATCAGCCGCTGTATGCCGCCATCGGCTTTCATCTCGAACCCCACGCCACTGCGGGCGAAAAGACGGTTCACGTCGGCGGCAAATCGTTCGAGGCCAGGCTCTCGATCCCAGCTCAGATGATCGTGATTGAAGTATCCATGGTGCCCCTCCGAAACGGGTTTGCCTGCGGACTCTGCGCAAAACACCAGAAGATCCAATACAATGGGCGTTTCCGGCACCTCGTCGATCGCGGGTGGCCAGTCCAGCCAGGGCACTTCGACAGATAAAATTCGCTTGAAAGCCTGCTCGTCACAGCCGTACGCGGCATTTCCGTCAGGGCATCGGAGCGGAAATCGATAGCCGAAAGACCCATCGTCGATCCTCATCCGGATCAAAGTGAGCAGACCAGCCCAGACACGCTCATCGATCTCTTCTATATTGCGCGGGCGCTTTCCATATTCTGTGTCAGTGAAATACTCGGCCACGCATCACTCCCCTGTGCGCTGGAAATTTTCAATCAAAGTAAGCTTGTGCGATTCTCGTGAAAGTTGATAGCATTCCTCACAGCATCAACAAGGTCACCCATGGAGGGTCGCTTACTACCCAGCTTTTTATCTAAAAGGCGGTCGCGTAAGCTGCGGGTGATTTCAAATTGCACCCCGCTTCCAGAACGGCCTCGGTTACAAATATTTGCCGCACTCGTTCCTTGGAGATCTGCGTTCGCATGACGAGCGACGGTGAACCCGCGCTCCAGCAGATTTTCCCGCAATAGATCGATCAATTCGTCGTGGAGCCCCCCAACGTAGATCACCTCGTCCGCGCCGACGCAGCCGTGGAAAGCGATTGCGAACTGACTGCTCTTCACCAGCATGTCGCCATGGGGCTCGTCGAAATTTGTCGATGTGAGATGCAGATGGCGGTTGTCGTTCGCCTTCAGGCCCTCGAATACGTAGACACTGTATGTGGTTCCTGCGACCGCTCGCGCCAGTTCCGACGTCCCGGGTTCGATTTTGCCGCCGTGAGGAGCGATGATCACTGCTGCTGTGCCCCGATCACTTAAGTCGAGAGCGAATGCACCCGATTCCTCCTCTACGCGGAGCTGCGCGAAATTTCGGTACTTATCCATTCCACACTCTCCATTCGTTCAGTTGTGACATTCGAATCTGGCGACCGACAGATGTATATTGACATGTCAGATAAATTTTATCAAGATATCTGACATTAGGAGATTCGAATGAGCGATGGTCCGCATAAAAGTCTGCCTTTGCGTCCGAGATACAGGAAGCTCGCTGAATGGGCGTCCAAGCCCGCATTCGCAATTACACAGCTCTGCGAGGCAGCCGAGGCGGCCCTGTTGCGCGACGCAACTATCGAACTTGCGCCCGCAATGCGGCAGTTCATGAGCATCGTCGATGGCAATGATCTTTTCAGCAGGCTCCCCGATCTTGTTCAGGGGCAGCTGAGCCAGCTGCGAGACGATCCGGCCATTCAGCCTTTGGCAGCGAGTGCCATCGAATGCGCGCAGATGGCAGTCCATGCTGGATTAAACGGACGGGACGCTGTTCGCGAAGCGGTAGCCACCGCCCTAACTGAACGTCTCTCGGCGAATTCCCGTTCTTCGGAAGAACATTATCTCGTTAAAGAGGGCCGCGGAGCCTCTCTCGATATTCGGGTTCGCTTGGCTCAAACGGTGGATGCTATGGACGCGAACGGCTCCTTCTCGCGAATGGCGCTGTCAATCATCGGCGATACGTCCGCGACGGTCTTGAGGGCACCATCCGTTCACGATGGTCTTGATGAAGGGGTGCCGCTGCAATGAAGGTCTTACAAGGCGAGTACCCAGCAGTCCGCGTGGCCGTCACCGAGCCAGGCGCGCACCATATGGAGGGGTGGCAGACAGTAGAACTCGGTAAATCCATTGTGTTCAATATGAAGGATCTCGACGACTATCGGACCAAAAACTGGAACAGCCGCATCTATGATCTCATGGTGCTGATCGCTGCCGTCGAATTCTGCGACAAAACGATTAGACGACCGGCCTTGGGGTGGATCCGAAGCATCGAGCTTTGCTTGCCTGTCCAAGATGCCAACTTCGAGAAATGGCAGTCACCTGAGGTCGGAGACGCGCTGGCATCGGCTCTGAAATTTCTAACCGGCGATAAATGGAAGATCGAGTTTTACAAATCACGCTCGCCCGCTGGACAGGACATCGGCCGGCAAAGCCGCCTCGAATTCGACGATACCTCCAAGACCGTAACGCCGTTCAGCGATGGCCTGGACTCAAGGGCGGTCACCGCGCTCCTCACCGCCGGTGGGCGGACCGACCAGCTGATCCGGGTTCGCGTGGGATCTAAATCGGATGATCGGCCGAACCACAAAAGCCGCAAAGCTCCCTTTCTCAAAATCCCGTTCAAAGTCACTGTCGGCCCCGGTGGGATCAGGGAATCGTCTGTTCGAAGCCGCGGCTTCAAGTTCACGCTTCTGAGCGCCATCGCCGCCTATCTCGTCGGCACGCGTGACATCGTCATGCCCGAAAGCGGGCAGGGGGCACTAGGGCCGTCATTGGTTCAGACCAGTCACGGATACGAGGACTACCGAAATCATCCGCGGTTCTTTGGCAAAATGGAACGGTTCGTTGCCGCAATTCTGGACCATCAGGTCGCCTATAGGCTCCCGCGTCTATGGAAGACCAAAGGCCAGACCCTTAGCGAATTCGCAGCTCTTGGCGTCGATCCGAAGGAATTCCAGGAAACGCGCTCATGCTGGCAGCAAAATCGCAATTCGTCGGTCAATGGGAAACGGCGCCATTGCGGGATTTGTGCGGCATGCATGTTGCGGAGACTGAGCTTTCACGCAGCTCGCGTCGATGAGCCCAAAGAAAATTACATCTGGGAAAATCTGCATACCCACGATTTTGCAAATGGCGCCGCAAAGGGTTTCAACAAGATCACCGGCGCGATGGAACATTACGCAATCGCTGGCGCTTTGCATCTTGATCATCTCGCCGATTTGCGCTCTTCACTCGTCAACCGCAAACGGGTGAGCCGACACGCCTGGCTTTTGTCACAGGAACTAGGTCTGACGCACGCCGAGGCTGAAAGGGAGCTGCACGGTTTGCTAGAACAGCATGAAATAGAATGGAAGGCCTTTATGAAGTATCTCGGACCCAAGTCATTCATAGCTCAGTGGCTGGTCTCATCGCGATGAGCGAGGTCACCGATCAGCTGACGCAGGAGCAAATCGGCGAGCGCCTGCGTGTCGCGCGTGAAAGCGCTGGCAGGACCCAGGCAGATGCCGCCGAAGCCATTGGTGTCGCTCGAACGACTCTGGTGGCGATGGAGAAAGGTGCAAGGCGTGTCAAAATCGCGGAATTGCAGCAGCTCGCTCGTCTGTTCGGAACGAGCGCAAACGGACTTTTGCGTAAGGAAGCGGTCCACGTCGAGTTGACGCCAAAATTCCGCAAGCTTGGAGAAAATGAGGAAAAGGCTGTCACGGAGGCCGCCGAGCTGATGGCTCAACTGGTTCGCGCCGAGGTCGAGCTGGAGAGCTTGTTGGGTATCGAGCATGTGCGAAACCTTCCGCCCGAGCGGCGTATTCTTACCGGCGATGTTCGGCAACAGGCAGAACAGCACGCCCTCGAACTCCGCCACTGGCTCGGCCTTGGTCTGGCGCCGGTCGCAGATATCGTGTCGTTGCTCGAACTGCAGATGGGGGTACGTGTCTACTCCCGGCGTCTCGCGGCAAAGATCTCCGGACTGTTTGCGTTCGATGAGAGTGTCGGCGCCTGCATTCTCCTGAATGCCAACCATCCTCTCGACCGTAGGACCCAAACGGCCGCGCATGAGCTCGGGCATTTGGTATCCACGCGGATGGACGCCGAGGTCAATGAAATCGACGAACTCGAGAGCTCGCGAGAAGAGAAATATGCAAACGCATTCGCACGCGGTTTTTTAACCCCGGCACAGGCCGTTCGACAAAAATTTGCGGAAGTGACTGCAGGATCGTCAAGCCTGACCCGCCGCCATGTCATCGTCCTAGCGCACATTTTTCACGTATCCCGGGAGGCCATTGTACGTCGACTCGAGGAGCTTCAGCTGACCAAAAGAGGAACGTGGGACTGGTTTAAAGCCAACGGCGACATCACCGACGATCAGGCTCGGCAGGTGCTTGGTGATGCTGACAAGAGCGACCGGCTAAAGGACGAAGCGGCCCTTCCGGTTTCACTCAAAACGAGTTTGATGGCGTATCAAGCCGCACAACGCGGCCTTCTCAGCGAAGGCCAGCTCGCAAGACTGCTGCATCTCGATCGGGTGCAGGTGCGTGATTTGCTAAGCGACATAGACGCCGAGGAAAGCGGGGCCAATGCGGCAACCTCCATCCTCCGGTAATGTCCCCGTGCCCGTCGTCGTCGACTCCAGCGTCATCATCAACCTCAACGCGACAGGGAGAGCGGAGGATATCATCCGGTCCTATGGCACGACGTTTTGCGCGAGCGACATTGTTCGCGACGAACTAGTTCTCGATCGCTTAAATGGGCGAAACGACGCTGCAATGGCGGAGGCCCTCGTACAGCGCGGCCTTTTGATATTCCTGCCCTTTGACGACGAGAGTGAACTTATATTCGAGAGCCTCATCAGCGGTGATGCCGTCAGTACGCTCGATGATGGCGAGGCCGCAACGCTTTCGCTTGCGGTTTCGCTGAACCGCGGCGCCGTGATAGACGAGCGGAAGGCAATTAGGATTGCTGGCGAAAGATTTCCTACCGTCGAAATCCTGGCGACTGCCGATATCCTGAACTGCAAGCGGGTGGCCTCCGCGCTCGGCTCCGACGGTATCGCAGAGGTGGTCTTCAATGGCCTCAGAGGCGCTCGAATGGCGATACCTGAGCGTCACCACGAGTGGGTGGTGGGGCTGCTAGGCTCCCGGATTGCCGAGTGCCGTAGCCTACCCGCCGCCTTGCGGCAGGCTCTTAAACAGAAAAATACTTAATGCCTCGCGCGCCCCATTTGCGCCGCTTGCCGAAAGTATGCGTTTCATCGATACCTATCGGCCCATCGATCAGGTCGGGGCAAAGACGCAGAATTTCAGATAACGCTGGGTACGTAGGCCACTATATTTCGTCGCTCTCTTGGAAGGTACCCACGCCGTTGTATCCACCTACGATGAGGATGCTTCCATCCCATATGGGAGTATAGCATTTGGCGGGAATGTGCTCGCCAGCCACAACCACACGAGCGCTTCTATTAACGTGATGGCGACCGCATAAATTGACAAAGCGCTGCAAAGCGTTTGGCTCGTGCGAAAAGAAAAAGGCCGCCGGGCCGGGCCATATGAAGTTTGGGAAGTTTGCCACCGTGCCGCAGCTTGGTTTTACCCATACCGTATTGCGTCCACTTTCTTCAGTGGTGACGATTCCTTGCCGGTTTTGCGGCGATGTGAAGTGAACAATACCATGGTTCAGAATTTTTGCTCGAGCGTTCGACGACAGCGGCATCGGAAGATTCAAAATGAAAAATAAGGCTACGGTAAAAAGAAAATAGAGCGCCGCACCCTTCAGATAGAACAGTTCGGGGTCAGGGAAGACGAATGACAGCGCCGGGGCCATGTACACCCCCAGCACTGCGACGCATGGGAATCGGTCAAGAAGAAAGCGGATCATTGGGCCTCGAACTAGAAAGCGATTCGCCTTACCGTATTGCTCTAAGGTAAATACTTTGATGGCCCGTGGGGAACGCGTCCGCACCGAGCGTGAACGAAGCCAAGATTTAGCCAGCTTTTTGGACGTTCCATGATTGTCAAAACCTTCGATGCGAAGCGGGGTCCAATCGTGACCAGTTTTTCGACAACCTCAATGAGCGAGAGAGACTCGTGGTTGATGCGACTAACGCCCCTTAACAGCTGGTCCTGGTCTGCTTCCAGCGAATCGACGAGAAAGTCATCGCGCGTCATGCGGAAAATGTCGGGCGGAACACAGGAGGTGTAATATTTTTCGGAATCGCCTTGACCGGGTGATTTCGCCCGGTTATCTAAGCTAGATGCAGGGTGATTTTACCCGGTCTAATTGGGTCTTGATATGGATGACTTTGACGCCGCACAATTTGCTTCAGAGTACGCAAGTACCCCGGGCCAAAAGCTATGGCAGGTACTGAACCGCGCGGATGTAGTCTTGCGAATGGAGACGGCAAGTGATCTCGGCCAGCCTGCGCTCGCACCTGTCGAAGACATCTTGCTCGAAGAAATTGGTGAGCCGATCTTGCTGGATCGCTTCAAGCAGATGGCGGGGAGAATGACCAAGCAAGTCCTGGAGGCGAGGGGCTTTGAGCATGAGGTCTCTGATATCCGGCTCAATTCAGTCCCTTTTTATAAGGCGAGCCGATATCGCCGGCGAGATCAAGTCGGCCTGTTCCTATTCAAGAACTCCTCAGACCCACGAGATTTGTGCCTGGTGGAATCGAGAAAAGGAGAATTGCTTCCGGTTCTGAGCGGCAGCCGTTGGATCTACGTGAATCGTGTAACGTCTCGCCTAAAGGCCCAGGTAGGTTATCAATTCGATTTGCTTGTCGCCGTGGCGATTGCAAAAAAAGATGGTTACTTTCGTCATCATCAGCCGCGGCTCTTTCGCGCTCCGCGGTGATCCCAATTTGATCACTTAAATTCTGTGCCGAGAACCGAAATCATGCCAGTCGCTATAAAAGACTTTATTCGGAGCGCGATTCCTGCGGCGCCGAACCTCCATTTGATGCACTGTACGACTGCACTTGCTTCCATGAGAGCGTTAGAGGAACGGAGTCTTGGTCCTACAAGCTGCCCCGTTTATAAGACCGATCTTTTATACATGTTCTATGGCCGCCCTGCCTACAAACCAGCCGCCGGATCTGGTCCGAGCAGCCTTATTGATTTGGCACCAGTTTGCCTTGTCATCGATCCAACAGTCTTAAGTTCCGCGATTCGGGTTCTCCCGTTTGATAGCGGTGGCTTCGCCCGTTACACGCCTCTACTCGGACCTGGTTTGACGTTAGAAGAATTCGAGCTGGGGACATCAGGGATGCAGCCCATGCGCCTCATTAGTGCATTCTACGACACAAATCGAAATTATTACGACCAGCTTCCCACCCTCGCGGAACGCAAGATTCCGATAACGCGCGCGTCGTCCAGGGCATATGCGCGACTGATTGCCGATCCATCCATGCGCGCGATCGATGATCGGTGCGGCACGATTGAGGTGCAGTTTTCTACCGCAGTATCGTTGAAGACAGCATTACGTGCCGTCGTGGCGCCCGCTGCTCTTCTCAGCGACCCCGACATGCAGGAGGCTTTGCAAGAATGTGCCAACGCGGTTCCCCTTCCGTACAAGACTTATGGGCGGTCCGATCCATTGTCATTCGCGCACGCATTGTATGAGAAGGTCGATACATTCCTGACCGATCAGGGGCAGTTCGCATGAGCGATAGGATCGAGCGATGCGAGTTGGTCGGCCTTGCTGATCCAATAGAAAAGAAAACCGGATTCCTGATTCCTGTCTTCTCTCATCCGATGTCAAACGCGCTGCTAGTTGAAGAGCGAGACGAAGATGGGCGTGTTGCCGGCTTTGCACCTCTGCAGCCGCAGGAAACTAAGATTCTGGATGCCCCAAGAAACAACAGCCAGATTGGTGAGTGGCCGTACTGGGCGTTTGGCCTTGGCGGCAAGACTATCGTGGGTCAAGGCGACGAAAACCGCAGAGAACTGGAAACAGCACTTCATGGCCGTTTTTTGTTAGAACGCCCCCTATTGGCGCTTGAGGTGGCCGAATTCCTCGGCCTCCATGCCGATCGAAACACTCTCGCCAATAAGATTTACGAAAAAATGAGGCGCGACAGACCTGACGTCGCCGACCGATGGAGGGACCTGGCGATCCTGACAGAAGATGTCAATGCAACGCTGGTGCGGAAAAAAGCCTCCCAGCGAGACTTATCGGACATGGCGGCCCTGGGGCCGGTCACCCTTCGTGTTGAGGGAAGACAGGTTATTGTGCGGGGTACAGTGCCCGGATCCACGCAAAGCCGGTCTTGGGCTCTGCTAAGAGACATCATTGAAAACACACTTCGCGATTTGCGCGGGCTCTACGAGCAGGCAAGCGAGGGTTGGAATTATCGCCTTCCGAGCTCCCGAGGTGAAACGGCTTATCCGCGTAGTTTGAGTTTTGATTTGTCGTCCCTCGACGCGTTGGTCTACGTTGCCGACGAAGGCACTCCGCCAACGGATCCCAACTTAAGTGCAAGGATCGATTCTATCGGCGTTTATCCGCCCGGCCAGTCGGAACAGTTTATCGCTGACTCGGTCGGTTTCGAAGGACCATCATTTGTAGGTTTCTTACTCGACGATGCATATGGACATATTGAACCTGCCACTATGCATTATGCGCAAAGAAGGCCGTTGGGTTTGGCATTACGGACAAAAGCTACACCCAGGCTGTCACGCGCCGAGACCGAGGCGCTCTCGCGCTACCCTCACCCAACAATCATCATTACACGGCGAAGCCCCTCCGGCTTTACTCAAAATGTCATTTCCGGGGAGTTGCGAGATGCTGTCAACTTGCTCAGCGCCAACACGACCGAAAGAAATAGATGGTCCGTTCCGTTCGACAAGAGTATTTTTATGCGCGCAAGCGGTTTAGGACCGGATCGGTCAAATGACGCATGGGCTCAAATCTACGAGAGATGCAGGAAGCTTGGAGTTGGGTCGACTGCCGGTATTGCTTTTCTGAGTGAAAGTGACAGAAGGCCCGATGCAGAGAGTGATGATATTGCTCGCTTGTTCTTTCCGGATTTCACGCGTGAACAGATCCCAACAAGTACAAAGCGGAAGCGGCGAATTGACGCCGCGATCATCGTTGATCATCTGCCTTCAGAGGGGATGGGATGGAACAGGCATTGCAAGACAATTGAGAACATTACTCGTCTGAAAGGTTGGGAAATCCGAGAATCTGCCGAAGCTGAGCATGGGCAGGTGTATCAGCTTAAAGGGCCTTCTGATCGGTTCGAACTAGTTGTTGCTCGCGGAAAACCAAGCGACCGGCGTTATTCCTTCGAGCAGATTCCGCACATAGATTTGGGAGGTGTTGATCGGCTGATTCTCCTTGACGATGCAAATGCCTTGACGGTTCTCTCCCATCTCGAGAGCACCGGCCAACTGATTGTTACTCCGCGCGATATCTGTGCCTTTGCGGCTAAGTCGGGCACCGTTTGGACACTGTATTCCTATCAGTTGAGACGGTTATCGCATTGGATGTCTGGCAAGAGCAGGACGCACTACCTCGCAATGCTATGTCAAAGTGCCATTCGCCGAGGCAATGTCGATTCTTATGATAGCGAGCGGTTTATTGCTGCACTTAGTGACGAACAGTTGGGCGATAGCATTCATCTCACAAGTTCAAATGCAAGATTCTTTCCGACCGCGACGGAGTTGCGGCTGAAATTCTCCTCGCGGAATTCGAATTCGCGCGTGCCTTCGATTTTCAGAGATTTTGATACCTTCGTCCTTCGAGTCGACGAGACTGGCCCACACCTCTCGCAAGAAACGCAGTCGATCTCGTTGTCCAGGTGAATGGCAGGAGGATCTCAATGGATTAACTATGGGGCTGGGCCGTAGACAGCATTTAAAGTGCCCAACCCGGCACCAACACCGGTGCTGCTCCATGGGCAAGGCTTGGGCGTGCTCCAACTCCGAGATCGATTGGGCGTCGCGGGGATATGGGGCACCAAGCTCGGTTACCTGATCGGGCAAGCGGGCTATTTCCATGACGGTCATCGGGCCGTTGATGATTGTTTCGCACTTTTCGAGGTTCTCGCTCGAGGAGTGGATGGATCGGCCTCAATCGCTTTCGCCGATCTCTATGAAGTAAGTCAAAAGTCGCGTGTGCGGATCTTTGCGGAGAACAGCCGTTCGATATGAAGGATCATCTCAAGGTCCGAGGCTGCCGCTGGTCCGACGGAAGCGATGGCCGCCCGAAATCCTGGTGGATTGAGGTGGGTGAAGATGCGCTTGACGATGAACTCCGCTATCTCAGAGCCGAAATCTACCGTTATCCAGACGCCGATCCTCCAATCAAACGCCTCACTGCCTTCGACCGGTTCCGGGCCTGATAGCCCCCTTCAGCACATTTCTGGTTGGACCCATGCTTTGAGCGCATGGCCGACCTGAGACCTTGTGCCTTATCGACGGCCGGGCAAGGGCTTATATCCCAACCATCGAAACGACGTTGGAGCCGAAGCAAGGTTGCTGGCGTCAAGAGACCTCACGAAAGGGGATCATCATGAACGTAGCACGCTCCTTCAACAACTGGCGCAAGTACCGTCAGACCGTTTCCGAACTTGGCCGCATGAGCTCGCGCGAGCTGCAGGACCTCGGTATCAATCGTGCCGACATCCAAAGCGTTGCCCGCCAGTCGGTCGCTCGCTAAGCGACATTTTCCTGCCCATCCTGAATGACACTACGCCCGCTGATGACGCGGGCGTTTCCGTGCCTGGCCTGCCACGAAGCCCGGAGTTGGAGATCGCTCTCATCAGAATTAGGCCGTGCATTTCCCGCAGAGCTGCACTGCAGCAAAGTCTATTTAATGTGCGGAGAGAATGGGTATCTTGGTTTCATCGAAGCGATGCACCTCCTCCCGCAGAGCTTCGAGTTTCAGACGGCCCACTCCTCCTCCCAGGGACGTCTGTAGGAACAGCGGCACTCCTCCTCCCGGTCGCTGTTCGGTTCTTTTCGAAAAGCCTGCCGCATCTCCTCCCGCGGCAGGCTTTTTCGTTTTCAGGCCCGGCTGCATCAAAGCCCCAGATCGAGCTGCGGTTCTCGCCCGCTTTCTTCCGTGTTAAGGGACGACAGGGTTATCCCCAGGAGCCGCACTGGACGTTTGAACGGGAACACCGAGGCAAGCAGGAATTCCGCAATCTCCAGCATCTGGTCGACGTCGGAGACGGCTCCCGACACTGTCTGGCTCCGTGTCGCCTGGCTGAAATCCGAGTATTTGATTTTGACTGTTACGGTCTTTCCCGTGATCTCGTGCGCCTCGCAGTAGCGCCGGACTTTCTCGGCCAATGGCCGCAGCTCGGCTTTGGCGAGATCGAAATTGTCGATGTCTTCAACGAAGGTGTCTTCCGCGCCGACGGACTTCCGGATGCGATCAGGTCTAACCCGGCGTTCGTCGATCCCACGGGCAATGCCGTAGAAATACGGACCGGACTTGCCAAAGTGCTGCTGAAGGAAGGCGAGGGACTTCGACTTAAGATCAAGCCCCGTCTCGATTCCATGCCGTTTCATCCGCTCGGCGGTGGCCGGCCCAACGCCATGGAATTTCTTCACGGGGAGGGCCTCGACGAAACCTGGTCCGTTCTTCGGGGTGATGACCGCCTGGCCATTCGGCTTGTTCAGATCGCTTGCCATCTTCGCCAGGAACTTGTTGTAGGAGATGCCGGCCGACGCGTTAAGCCCGGTGACTTCTTTGATCTTGGCGCGGATCTCCAGCGCGATCTCCGTGGCGATCTCCATGCCCTTCAGATTCTCCGTCACATCGAGGTAGGCCTCATCGAGCGATAGCGGTTCGATCAGCGGCGTATATTCAGCGAAGATCTCGCGGATCTGTTGCGATACTGCCTTGTAGATGTCGAACCGCGGAGGCACAAAGATCAGCTCCGGGCATTTGCGCTTGGCGGTGACCGACGGCATTGCCGAATGCACGCCGAAGACGCGGGCCTCGTAACTTGCGGCCGCCACAACGCCGCGTGCCGCGGATCCTCCAACAGCTAATGGTAGTCCACGTAGCTCCGGGTTGTCTCGCTGTTCGACTGACGCGTAAAATGCGTCCATGTCCACATGGATGATTTTGCGCATGGGTTGCACTTTCCCCATCACTTCAGTCCCCATAGGATAAGCCGGCATTTGGTGGACAGGCATCTGACTGCACCGGTCGTGCTGAGCGCTCGTGATCAAAGCAACAGACCTTCCTCGTCCGGCTTCATCCCACGGTGCTGTCAACCAGGTCTCGACTTCTTCAGGCGTGGTCAGGATGGAGGGCATGGCCTTTTGATGAATCGGCGAGACGATCTCGTTGGGTGACGTGGTCAGAAAGCCGAACAGTTCGTATTCCTGCTCACCATCGCGGACCTTCCGCACACCTTTCCAGGGCGTCCAGAAGCCTGCGAAGAACATCAGCGGCCGATCTTCATTGCCAGCGAACCAGGCGTTCGGCACACGCCCGCCTTCGATTTTGCTGGCTGGATCCGGTTCGGCAAAGGAGGTGAACGGCACGACACAGCGGCTGGTCGGGCCGAGCCAGCGCCGCCAGTGCGGCGAACTCACATTGCGAATATTGGTGACGCCGGGATCGTAGTTTTTCACATAGGCTGGCGGCGACGGCATTCCCCAGGTCGCCCGGGCAATCTCGCGCTGTCCGTCCTCGGCAACGCGGACAATCGGCGCCTGATAGCCTGGATAAACATCGAAGGAGGCTTCATTCCAGCCGGCTCGATCCCGGAACGCCTTTGTAAATTGCAGAACCGCGTCGCGCGTGGTGGTCACGTTGTAGAGATTACACATTGCCGTCCTCCTATCCAATGCGGGTCAAGACGAAGTTTCTGACCCTTTCGGATCGCAATCAAGCTTTGAGCTTCACCGATCACGTGGGCTTTTGCAGCTCAAGAACTACGGCTGCCTCCAGCAAACAGGGAAATCCCGTCCCGCATCTATCCTGCCCGTCAGAACAATGCATCTTCTCGCAACCCATCGCCATGCGACGGCGCAGGTCCACAAAACGCATGCTGGCGCCAAACTGTTTCACCAACGCCTTGCGATCAAGCTCGCCCTGTTGCCCGCACGGCTTGCATTCGACGGTAATCACCGGTCCCTTGAAATCCCTAAGCGTCAGCAGGCCGGGCATATCTCAATTTTCTCATCCACGATATTTTTCGTCACATTCAGCATCGAATTGAATCTGCTTGATGAATCGATTGAGCAACAGACGTCTCGTGACGCCGCCTGCAGTCCACCCGATTCTTGCCCGTTGACTCATCGCCGTTTAAAGAACAAAAACAGAACATATCAGCCTTTTTCTGGCTATGCAAATGCACTCTTGAATTTGGAAACCGATGCCAATCACTGCCGCGAACCCCGTCATTTCCGAGCTTCAGGACCGCATCCGGCGGCTTGAAGGCGGAGTTGTGCGCAAGGGCGAGGTGCTGCCGTTCGGGATAGCCGAGATCGACGCAAAGCTTCCCGGTGGTGGGCTGGCCTGCGGTGCCCTGCACGAAGTGGCTGGTGGTGGGGCCGATGCGGTTCATGGCGCGGCCGCCGCCCTTTTTGTCGCCGGGATCGTTGCGCGCACGAAAGGCGACGTGCTCTGGTGCCTGACACGGCCGGATCTGTTCGCGCCGGCATTGGCACAAGCAGGCCTTCATCATGATCGGGTGATCTATGTCGAGGCCGACCGGGAAGAGGACGTGCTCACGAATTTCGAAGAAGGCCTGCGTTTTGGCGGGCTTGGGGCTGTCGTTGCCGAACTCGTACGCCTGCCGATGACCGCCTCGCGGCGCCTGCAGCTGGCGGCCGAGGCTTCAGGAACGATTGGCATTGCGCTTCGACGATGGCGTCGCCCGACGGAGGCAGCTGATTTCGGACAGCCGACAGCCGCCACGACACGGTGGCGCATCAGCGTCCTGCCCTCCGAGCCGCTGCCTGTGCCGGGCATCGGGCGGGCACGGTGGCTGGCGGAATTGATCAGAGCAAGAGCGGGAGAAGCCGCGGAATTTGAAATAGGTGCCTGCGATGCCACGGGTCGTATCAGTCTTTCTCCCCACGCTCGCGACGGACAGGATCAGGCGCGCCGAGCCCGGAATCTTGCCTGAAACACCGGTCGTGGTCGTCGCGCGCAGTGGATCGAAACGCACCGTCGCGGCGGTCGACGCTGCGGCCTTCAAGGCCGGCGTCCGCATCGGCATGCCCGCTGCCAAAGCCCAGGCGATGATATCCGGCTTGCATCTGGTCGATGCCGATCCGGACGGCGACGCCTTGGCGATCGAGCGCCTGGCGCTGTGGATGCTGCGCCAATATACGCCGGTGGTAGCGATGGACAGTCCCGATGGCATCGTCATGGATACCGAGGGCGCCGATCACCTGCGCGGTGGTGAGTTGCCGATGCTCATTGGTCTTGTCAACGCTCTGAGAGGCCATGGCCTTCAGGCCCGCGGCGCCATTGCCGATACCTGGGGCAGTGCCCACGCCATTGCGCGCGCCACGCGTCGCGAGGTGATCATTGTCCCGGTTGGCGAGACGGCCAAGGCCGTCGTCAACCTGCCGATTTCCAGCCTTCGCCTGTCGCCCGATATTGTCAGCGGCCTGACCGTGCTCGGGTTCCGGACCGTCGGCGAGGTCTCAGTAACGCCGCGGGCGCCTTTGGCTCTGCGTTTTGGGCCGGAGGTCGGCCGCCGGCTCGATCAGATGCTTGGACACCTTGCCGAACCGATCGACCCCATTCGCACCGCAGAGCTGATCGAAGTGACGCGTTCCTTTTCCGAGCCTATCGGAGCCTCTGAGACCATCGCCAAATATATCGGAAAGCTCGTGATCGACCTCTGCGCCGCGTTGGAGACGCACGGGCAGGGCGTTCGTCGCGCCGATCTGATCATCTACCGCGTCGACAACACATTGCAGTCCCTGCGTGCCGGCACGGCTAAGCCGGTGCGCGATGTCCAGCGTCTGACAAAGCTTCTCTGTTCCAGCATCGAAAACATCGATCCCGGTTTCGGTATCGAAAAGCTGTCCCTTGCCGCGACGATGATCGAGCCATTCGAGGAAAAGCAGTCCATCTCCTCGCTTATCGAAGAAACCATCGTCGACGTCACGCCTCTGCTCGACAGTTTGGGAAATCGCGGCCAGCGCATGTACCGGCTGGCCCCGGTCGAAAGCGACGTTCCCGAACGCAATGTCGGGCGCGTCTCCCCGGTTTCCGAAAAACTGGGTCAAGCCTGGCCAACCCGCTGGCCCCGGCCAAGCCGCATGTTGGCGCACCCGGAACGGATTGAGGTGATTGCGCTCACGCCCGACCATCCACCGGCGTCGATGACCTGGCGTGGCAAACGTCGGCGCATCAAGCGCGGTGATGGGCCGGAACGGGTCTTCGGCGAGTGGTGGGTTCGTTCATCCGAGATGGAGGCTGTCAGGGACTACTATTCCGTTGAGGACGAGGACGGCAATCGCTTCTGGGTCTACCGCTCTGGCGACGGTGTGGATCCCGTGACCGGAACGGCCAAATGGTTCTTGCACGGGATCTATGGCTGATGCGCTACGCCGAGCTCCAGGTCACCAGTCATTTTTCCTTCCTGCGTGGTGCGTCAGGCTGCGATGAGCTGTTTGCCACGGCTCAGGCACTCGGCATCGAAGCGCTTGGCGTCGTTGATCGCAACAGCCTTGCCGGGATTGTGCGCGCCTGGGAGGCGGCCAAGGAAACCGGCGTCCGGCTGGTCGTCGGCTGCAGGCTGGATCTGACAGACGGCATGTCGATCCTGGTTTATCCGACGGACCGGGCCGCCTATTCGAGGCTCTGTCGGCTTCTGTCGCTCGGCAAGGAGCGGGGCGGCAAAGGCAAGTGTGTTCTCGATCTGATGGATGTGGCCCTTTATGCAGAGGGACTGCTCGCCATCCTGATCCCCGACGAGGCCGATGACGCATGCGCCGTCCAGTTGCGCAAGATGAAAGAGATATTTGGCGACCGCGCCTATATGGCACTGACGCTGCGCCGGCGGCCGAACGATCAACTGCGTCTGCACGAGCTCAACACCCTGGCCATCCGGCACAAAGTCCGGCCGGTCGTCACCAATGACGTGCTGTTTCACGAGCCGGGCAGGCGACAGCTGCAGGATGTCGTCACCTGCGTTCGCCATCGCACGACCATCGACCGGGCCGGGTTCTTGCGCGAACGGCACGCCGATCGTTTTTTGAAGCCCCCTGAGGAAATGCACCGTCTGTTCAGCCGCTATCCTGAGGCACTCGCCCGCACTCGCGAGATTGTCGATCGCTGCCGCTTCGACATGAACGAGCTCACATACCAATATCCCGAGGAAGCGATCATTCCCGGATTGACGGCACAGCAGTCGCTGGAGAAATTTTCCTGGGAGGGCGTTCGCGATCGGTATCCCGAAGGGGTGCCTGATGATGTGGTGAAGATCCTCAATCATGAACTCGATCTGATCCGCAAACTCGACTACGCGCCGTATTTCCTGACCGTCTACAGCATCGTCCGCTTTGCGCGATCTCAGGATATTCTCTGCCAGGGTCGAGGCAGTGCTGCCAATTCCGCCGTCTGTTATGTGCTGGGGATCACGGCGATCGATCCGGCCGCAAACGATCTGCTGTTCGAGCGCTTTATCTCAGCCGAGCGCAACGAGCCGCCCGACATCGACGTCGATTTCGAACATGCCAGACGCGAAGAGGTGATCCAGTGGATCTACAAGACCTACGGCCGGCAGAAGGCTGCCCTTTGCGCGACCGTCACCCGCTACCGCGCCAAGGGTGCGCTTCGCGATGTCGGCAAGGTGCTCGGCTTGCCCGAAGACATGATCACGGCGCTGTCGGCCGGTGTCTGGGGCTGGAGCAAGGAGGGCGTCGGCGAAAAGCAGGTCAACGAGCTGAACATGACCATGTCCGACCGGCGATTGCGGCTGACATTGGAGCTCGCGCAGCAGCTGATGGGTGCTCCCCGTCATCTGGGCCAGCATCCGGGTGGCTTCGTCCTGACCAATGACCGCCTCGACGAACTGGTACCGATCGAGCAGGCCCGGATGGAGGATCGGCAAACGATCGAATGGGACAAGGACGACATCGAGGCGCTCAAGTTCATGAAGGTGGACGTGCTTGCCTTAGGAATGCTCACCTGCATGGCCAAGGGCTTTGCCCTTTTGCAGGAGCACAAGGGGATAACGCTCGATCTCGCCACCATCGAGCCGGAAGATCCGCCGACCTACGCGATGATCCGCAAGGCCGACACGCTCGGCACCTTCCAAATTGAGTCCCGCGCGCAGATGTCGATGTTGCCGCGGCTGAAACCCCAGACCTATTACGACCTGGTCATCCAGGTGGCGATCGTTCGCCCCGGGCCGATCCAAGGGGATATGGTGCATCCTTACCTGAGACGGCGCGAGGGCAAGGAGGCGGTCGTCTATCCCAAGCCCGAACTCGAGGCAGTTCTCGGCAAGACCTTGGGAGTGCCGCTATTTCAAGAGAGCGCCATGAAAGTCGCGATCGTCTGTGCCGGCTTTACGGCCGGCGAGGCTGATGCGCTGAGGCGTTCAATGGCGACATTCAAGTTCACCGGTGGTGTCAGCAAGTTCAAGGACAAGCTCGTCCAGGGGATGGTGAAAAACGGCTACACGGAAGAGTTTGCCGAAAAAACCTTCTCGCAGCTCGAGGGCTTTGGCTCCTATGGCTTTCCGGAAAGCCACGCCGCTTCGTTTGCCCTGATCGCCTACGCCTCGTCCTATATCAAATGCCACTATCCGGATGTGTTCTGTGCGGCCCTCATCAATGCGCAGCCAATGGGGTTCTATGCGCCAGCGCAGATCGTCACCGATGCGCGTGCCCACGGTGTTGCAATCCGGCCGGTCTGCATCAATCGTTCGCGTTGGGATTGCACGCTGGAAGAGATCAGGGGAACCGACGACCATGCGGTGCGTCTCGGTATGCGTTTGGTAAAGGGCCTACCCGAACAGGATGCAGCGAAAATTGCGGTGGCGCGTGGCGACGTGCCCTTCGTTTCCATCGATGACATGTGGCGGCGCGCCGGCGTGTCGTCGGCCTCCCTCGTAAAGCTTGCCGAAGCTGATGCGTTTCGACCTTCTCTCAAACTTGAAAGACGCGACGCGCTTTGGGCGATCAAGGCCTTACGCGACGAGCCACTTCCACTATTCGCGGCTGCTGCCGATCGCGAGCAGGCGGTGATTGCCGAACAGCAGGAGCCGGATGTGACGCTTCGGCAGATGACCGAAGGCGCCAACGTCGTGGAGGACTATGGCCATACCGGTGTCACGCTGCGTGCCCATCCGGTCAGCTTCCTGCGAGAGGATCTCATTCGGCGAAGCATCGTCACCTGCGCCGAGGCAACCTCGACCCGCGATGGACGCTGGCTGATGACCGCCGGCCTTGTCCTCGTCCGGCAGAAGCCCGGTAGTGCCAAGGGCGTGATGTTCATGACCATCGAGGACGAGACCGGCGTCGCCAATGTCGTCGTCTGGCCGAGCCTCTTTGAAAAACAGCGCCGCGTCGTGCTCGGATCCTCGATGGTGGCGATCAACGGCAAGATCCAGCGCGAAGGGGGCGTCGTGCACCTGGTGGCGCAACGGATGTTCGATTTGACCAGCGATCTGGCGAGCCTGGGCGAACGGGACACTTTCCGCGTGCCGAGCGGACGTGGCGACGAGTTCGCGCACGGATCGCCGGGCAGTCCGGACAGCCGCGAGCGGCCCCCAGTGGGTGTTAAGCCGCGGGAAATTTACATAGATGATCTTCATATCGATACGCTGAAGGTGAAGAGCCGGAATTTTCAGTGAGTTCGGTGGGCGGCTAAAGAGGCGATGCGGTCAAAAGCAAGGCGACGGGAACGCTGAGCGCTGACGCGGTCAATGCCCACACAGATGCCAACTTAATCAGGCGCATTTTTCGCGCTCGGCCTTCGTCCCACTCATATGCCATGCTCAGTCCTCCGAGCGGCAATGAAGCATTCCGAGTGATTTGAGTCGAGTCCAGAAAAATGGAGGACAGCGGTTCGAACCCCACCAAGGCGACCACACGCCTGCCGGTCAATCTTGAAAATTGGTGAAGGGTCGTGTGGATCCGGGCAACGACGGGAAACTGACGGCTTCGGCCATTGTCCGAAAATGCACCCTCAGGGGCTGCGGCGCGCGGGATCGATTGAAATGCAGATTGACCAATAGACCTGGCGCGGCACACGCACTTTGGGATTGTCACAAACAGGTATAATAATACTGCTAGTTGATTGCCAGGGGGAAGTTTGCGGATGCGAATCTTTCTGATTGTATCACTTTGTTTGTCGTTCTCCTCTCACGCTTGGGCATGGGGGGAGGAGGGGCATTCCATTGTCGCCGAGATCGCCCAACATCGGCTGTCGACGGCTGCCGCCGCCGGTGTCGACGAAATTCTTGGCAAAGGCTGGTCATTAAGCTCTGTCGCCAGTTGGGCTGACGACGAGCGAGCAAGGGACGGGACGACGGCTCGATGGCACTTCGTTGAAATCCCGGCTTCTGACAAATCGTTTTCTGTCGAGCGGGACTGCGAATTAATTCAGGGTAAGGGCGACTGCATCATCGCCGCGATTGAACGAGAGCGGCTTGTTGTAGGTTGTGCTAATCGGCCCATCTCCGAGCGTTCCCGCGCCCTGAGGTTTCTCGTGCATCTCGTCGGCGATGTGCATCAGCCACTCCATACGGTCAAGGAGTTTGGAGGAGGGAATGGCGTCGCGGTAACTATTGTCACCAAAGAGGGAGTCAATGGAAACTTGCCGTTCAACGGAAATCTGCATTCCGCCTGGGACGCCACCATGATCCAAAAGACGACTTGGTCATGGGGAGCATATGTCGATCGTCTTGAGTCTGGATGGCTCAAAACGCCAGAGGCCGCCGCCAGCGCCAGCGCCGACGTCATCGCCTGGGCCGAGGAAACGCACGTTGAAGCCCAGCAGCTTCTTGCTTCAGTGCCAGCGAACATCGTTCTCGACGATCAATACCGCAAGTCGAGGCTCGGCATGCTCGACCGTCAACTCGGCAGGGGCGGGATTAGACTGGCAGCGCTTCTCAACGAGGCATTCCAGGTCCGTGGATGCCCGTAGAGACGAATTCAAATCGCAAACGACATGGTCATTTCGGGAGAGGAATATGACAAGTGAATTCCAGGTCAGCGGCAAGAACAGTGCCGCTCTCTTTTCACTCAAACTGCACCGAGGCGACGGGATGACCCTGGTCGCGATGAACTGGAAGGAAGGCACGCCTCCCAAGGAGTTTGTCGGTTTTGCCATCGAATACAAGGAACCTAAGGGTGACCGGTTCTACGCGCTCAAAAATCGCCTCGCCTTTCCGGGACCTGGCGGAAAGGTCGACCCGAATCGTATGTCTACTCTGAGATCACCTATTCAGAAGTTTCGTTGGGTTCACTTTCCACGCGATGCCGAACTAGAGGGCGAATTTGGATATCGCGTGTCGCCGGTCTTTATGAACGAATGGGACGAATTGAGTTATGGAGAGCCGCAGCACGCCGCCATTGAGTTGCGACGAGAAACCTATCCAGGACAGTTGAACATCAGCTACACGCGGGGCTTCGTGTCGTCACAGGCATTTGTGGATCGCTATGAATCTGCTGGTAAGATATCGACGCTACTCCCCAAATCGGCTGCCAAGGGTCTGAGTTTTGTTCCAACACACCCAAAGGCAAAAGATGCTTTGGCGTGGATGGGTTTCGAGGCCCGCCATGCCATTCTGGAGGCCCTCGACCAGGCCATTTCGGCCGGCGCGGATGTGCGGGTGGTGGCGTACGATCTTAGCGAACCAGATGTAGTTTCACGGCTCGAAAAGCTCGGCAATAAACTCAAGATCATTATTGACGACAGCCGCGAGCATAAGAAAGCGGGATCAGGTGAAAACCAGGCAGCAGAGCGACTCTCGCAATCGGCTGGCAGCGGCAATGTTAAGCGGCATCATATGGGCAGCCTACAGCACAACAAGACGATCGTCATCGACGGTCCCAATATTCAGAAGGTCGTCTGTGGCTCGACAAATTTCACATGGCGCGGCTTCTTCGTACAGTCCAACAACGCGCTGGTGGTCGATGGCCCGGCCGCCGTCCAGTCCTACGTTCTTGCCTTCGACGGCTATTGGGCGTCGGAAGATCCCGACGTTTTCGGTAATTTGGCTTCCGCGGAATGGGCGGACCTCGGACTGGCTGGAGTTGATGCAAAAGTAGCATTCTCTCCGCACTCCAGAGACAATGCCCTTCTCAACGAAGTTGCTGCCGACATAGGGGAGACCAAATCATCCTTATTTTTCTCCCTTGCGTTTTTGCACCAGACACCTGGATCGGTAACCGAAGCAATCAAGAGAGTTGTTAAGGACAAAGAGATTTTTGTCTATGGCATTTCGGACAAGGAAGTTGGAGGTATCGACGTGCAGTTGCCCGACGGCAAGGTCGCTCCTGTTTTTCCTGCCGAACTGGCAGAGAATCTTCCGCAGCCCTTCAAGAAGGAACCTACCGCCGGCAACGTGGGCAACCGGATGCACCACAAATTCATCGTGATTGATTTCGACAAGCCCACGGCGCGTGTCTACACCGGCTCATATAATTTCTCCGACCCAGCTGACGGGCAGAATGGAGAAAACCTCCTCCTCTTTAAAGATCGGCGGGTCGCGGTATCCTACATGATAGAGGCGATCCGCATCTTCGACCACTATCATTTCAGAATTGCGCAAAAGGAAGCAGCGACCGCGAAAACTAAGCTTCAGCTCGCTAGACCACCACGGGCCACAGGCGACAGGACTTGGTGGGCAGAAGACTACGAGGTGACACGGAAAATCAAAGATCGCCTGCTGTTCGCGTAGCGGTTCGCTTTTTGGCCGGTTCCTCGCGGTCCCCAGCCAAGCGCATGCCGCACGGAGGATCCGACAGCCTCACGACGATACTATCGACATTGCCGGCTCGGCAAGACGCGCTGCAACAGCGCTATCGCGATGAGCGTTTCGAGTCGCCGTGCAGTGGCGACAAGCGTCCAACAAGTCGTTCAAAAGCACTTCAGAGACGGGGAGATTTTGGTGTCGCGCAATCCATTCCGGTCCAATAGACCGCAGCACACAAGTCCTCAATTCGCCGATCAGGGCGATCCGGCCGGTGACGCTATCATTGGCCAGGCACACGCGCTCTTTGGTAGTGAAGCAGCGACCGCGGTCGCCTACTGTGCTGTGCTCTGGACGCAGGGTTCGAGGATGAGGAGGGCGAGTTTCGCCGCTTCGCCGGAATATTTCGCCGGCTCTGGAACTAGAATGCTCCAAGCCGTCTCCTGCGGGGGACTTCGGCTATGAAGTTCGTGCCGCCTTTGGCACGGTGTCGTCGCGCATACCTGTCTACCGGCGTTCGTTGTCACGATACGCATGAACCCGTCTCTGAGTTCGGCGCAACGGGGATTGGCGATTGCCTATCGACGGGCGCTTAGCGGCTGAGAGGGGGACAATTGATGGTATGAGCGAAGCCCTCAACGGCATCGGCGTATCTATGGCAGCGACATCTGACGGCGCGCACAGGACCTGATAGCAGTTCGGGTCTAGACCGCCAACGCAACAATCGCTATCTGCAGGCCTTGTTGCGTTGCTAAACACTTCGCTGATACATCACCGCGGAAATTTCGAGGCTACATTTCGTGAAAAAGGTTCAACGGAGTTTCGTTGTTGAGTACAAATCCGGGCGAAGAAAAACCGATCCCAAGCCGAACTCGATCTGGGGCAACATGGATCTCAAGTCAGTGGTGCGAGATGTACAGGAAGAGGCAATGCCATTCCTAACGCCGGGCGAGCAAGACAAAGCATCTGACAGCGAGGTCTCCTTACCTAAAGTCAAATGGACAGGGCCGTTGTTGACACCAGCGATCGGGTATCCGACAACTGCAACGGCTACACAGGAGACAATCATGGCCGACGAAAACGACACGACAACAATTAATGACGCGCCGGCTTCTGTCGTCGCAGATGCTCCAAAGAAACAGCGTAAACCTCGCGCCAAGAAGGCGGCACCCGAAACGGCGTCAGTCGAAGTTGCGGCGGAACCAGCAGCTGTTTTGAACACCACAGCTGGCAAGCGCGGCAAGCCGACGAGAGGACCTAAGCCGAAGTCGATCGAGGTTGCAGTCAGCGCCAAGAAGGCACCTGTGAAACGCGGTCCGAAGGCTGTACAAGCAGCGATTCCAGCACCGGCTGCTGAAATCGGCGAGATGGCGGATCTTCTGCAGCTGGAAGAGGAAAACCAGCGCCTGCGCAAATTGCTCGCTGAGAAGCTTCGTGCCGAAAATGCAGATCTGCGTAAACGGCTCAACCTCGGTTGATCCCAGGCGGGGTCATCGCCGGCCGCATTTCTGTACTCCTCACGATGTGCGATTTGGCGGCGGTCATGCCGCCGCCAAAGCTCAAGCTCGCAACCTACATGCGAGGTAGAACGCGAGGTCGAATAACAATGGCGTCACCTTGGAAATTTCTTGCACGCCTGACGTCGAGGCTGGGGGGTTCGAAAGAACAACGCGACGGCCTCATCGACGGATCGAAAGAGGCGGCGAGCCTCGAGCCTGTCGAAGCGGCACCCGACAATACGCCAAATTCCAGTGACCGCCTGAAAGAAGGGGAGCCGCAACCTGTCGATCAAACCGATGCGCTGGGATCAGTATTGGAGCCGTCTGCAGAAGCAGGTGGCAGTGTGCAGGGGAATGTCGACCTCGAAAGCGCCGAGCTCGGGAATGCCGTTGATCCTGCCTTATCGGATGCCCCCGATTTCACCGCCACTCCAACTCACGACGCACTGACACTCTCGCCCTCCAAGAAGCGACCGAGCTCGAAGCAAAAGCGGAGCCGGGAAGCCAGCGGAATCAAGTCAGTTGAAGTCTTTCCGCAGCCTCCCACAAGCGCGCCCACTTTTCCCGATGAGGTGCAAAACCTCGATGAGGAGATCAGGCTGCTGCGCGACCAGTTGGCTCGCAAACTTCAACTGCAAAATGCACAATTGAGGATCATGCTGGAGCGGTTTGAGCGCTAAGCACGAAATGGTTTCCGTTCACCGCGCAATTTGATGGCGCGTCAGTTCAAATCCGTTCATCCGCGTTCGCCGGAATATCGCGATTTGGCTCCGGCCCAAGCTCTTTCCGGCTAAAACTTTAGCAACCCTGTACCATCCGATACTTTGATCTCTGTACCGAACCTCGCGGATTGGTCTCGAAAGCGATGCAATATCCTCTCGGCATCAACGCCGCGTACAAGTTCGGGGGCGAGGCGCTGTTCCAGGGCGTCACTGCTCGACGCTTCGCTGACGCCGATTACCACCGGATGGAAAGACATACCGGCAAACTTGCCGTCTCCGTCGAACGAGCATAACCCGATAACGCTCTCCCACACTTCCCGCGACCGCCATTGCGATTTCTCGGATTTCACGTGGAAGATGAAATTGCCCAGGCTGTAGAAGATTGGTCGGCCACGATAGATTTCGACAGGCTGGAGAACAGGGGCGCCGTGGCTGACGAACATTGCCGCACCCGCATCGATGCATTTTTTTGCTACGGCGCCTACCCACTCAGGGACCTGATACCAGTCCGAGGCCCAATGGTGGTGGTGCAGGTAGGCGATTACCAGGCACCCTTCCTCTGCCGCAGACGTGATCGCGGTGAGGTTTCGCGACATGTCGTCCTCATCGACTTTGACATTTCGTCCAAACCTGTCGGAGCGTCTGAAAATTGCACGAGCTATACTGATTTCGGCTTCGAGTTCGACATGAGGGGCGTCGTCTGGTTGGCTGTCGTTGCCCAGGTCCATCCTCGTGTAGCCGACCTTGTCGCGAACCGTCCGCAACTGTTCGAACGTGTCGGTGTCGACGTCTATCACCTTGGTCAGCCTTAGCCGGTTCACGCCCGGACGCTCGGGACGACCGTTGGCGGCGTCTGCAGCGTACATGAAATCGGGTCCTGGACCTCCATCCATGGCGACAAGGGCCACCTTCCTGCCACCAAACGAACCCTTTGCAGCGCGAGCTGCCGCTGTGTGATTGCGGCCGATGCCGGCATGAAGGAAGCCGCGCCTATCGACCTCCTCCAAGGTTGAAAGGATCCCGGACGGACCAAGATCGAAAGCATGATTGTTAGACAACGAAAGCGCCTGGAATCCGAGCGCCTGAAGGCTGTCGAGAACAACCGGCTGGCTGCATCCGAAGAACGACCCTTTGAGCGGCCATCCACCATGACTTCCAAGGATCGTGCTTTCAAAGTTGGTGAACGAAAAATCGGCTTGGGACAGCACTTCATGCACGCCCTGAAATCCCTGCGTATGCACGCCGCGGATATCGTGTTTGATAAGAGATTGTCCGGTGACTGCAATCGTGAACATGTTCGTCATGAGTAAGCCTTCCTTCGCTGCGCGTGACCGCTGCGTTGATGTGGATGAAGTTGAACGAATTCCGAGAAGACAATTATTTCCAGCTCTAAGGCCGCAATGCCGCCGTCAGTGCGTGAAACGCCGGGGGCGTGCATCGATCAGGCTCCGCGTGTACGGGTTCTGTGAATGTGCGAAGATGAATTCCGAAGGGCCTGCGTCTTCCACCTTGCCGTCCTTGAAAATGTAGATGGAACTGCAAAGCTCCTGCACGAGAGCGAGATCATGCGAGATGAAGAGCATGGATATACCCTGTTCGCTCACATTCTCCCTCAACAGGGTGACAATTTCCGCCTGCACAGACACATCGAGGGCCGAAGTAGGTTCGTCAGCGACGATGATCCGCGGGCTGGCGAGAAGGGCGCGCGCGATGCAGATGCGCTGCTTCTGCCCCCCGGAGAGTTGATGCGGATACCGGGAAAGCAGGCTTAGCGACAGACCGAGCCGATCCATCATCACCGCAACGGCCGACGGTTCATCAGCCGTCCTGCGAGTGCCGAACCGGACACTTTCCCGCAGCGTCTCACCGATCGACATTCGCGGGTTCAACGATACCGCCGGATCCTGGAAGATCATCTGGACTTTTCCCAGCAGGCCACTGCGCGATCCGGCCCGCGAAATATCGAAACACGTGCCATCGATCTCGAGCCGTCCTTCGCCGGCGGTTTCCAGACCTGCGATGATCCGGCCTATCGTGCTCTTGCCGCTGCCGCTTTCGCCAACGATCCCGATAATCGAGCCGTGCTCCAGTTGAAGGGAAACATCCTGAAGTGCGGGTTTCGGTGAGTTCTTATGGACCCACGCGAGCCCGCGCCCGGAAAAGGACTTCGTTATTCCGCGTGCGCTGAGGATCGGTGTCGTGCCGGATACCGCCCCGCCATCTTGCGAGGCCGTGATGTCCAGGCCTTCGGCGGTTTCCTCTCGATCCTCGGCGCCGGCCATGCGCAGTCTTGGAACGGCGGCGAGAAGGCTGCGCGTGTAGTTCTTTTGAGGCGCATCCAGGAGCGACGATGTGGCGCCCTGTTCCACGATCTCCCCGTGTTTCATCACGACCACCCTGTCCGTGATTTCCGAGACGACGCCCATGTCGTGTGTGACGAGAATGATCGCTACGCGGGTTTCCTCCACGAGTTCGCGGAGGAGTTCGAGAATTTGCTTCTGGACGGTTGCGTCGAGCGCCGAGGTCGGTTCGTCGGCAACAATGATGTCGGGCTTCCCTGCGAGCGCGATGGCGATGACGACACGCTGGCGCTGGCCTCCGGAAAACTGATGAGGGTAGCTGTGAAATCGTTCATTGGAATTCTGAATGCCTACGCGGGTCAACAAATCGACCGCGCGTGTACGAGCCTGTTGACCGGAAATATGGGCGTTGGTGGCGAAAATTGTCTCTTCGAGTTGAGCGCCAATGGTCATCAGCGGATCGAGCGAGGCGGTATGGTCCTGGAAGATTGCGGATATCCTCCGCCCCTTGATGGCGTCCCGTTTCCGCTCGTCCATGCCATCGAGTGCATCCCCGTCGAACAGGATCGTGCCGGACGTCTGTTCGAATTCAGGCGCGAGCAAGCCGAGGATCGCATTACCGAGCGTGGACTTTCCGGCTCCGGATTCACCGATAATGCCCAGGATTTCGCCACGCTGAAGGTTGAGGCTCACATCGCGCAGGATTGTCGTTAAACCTGCCGGCGCACGATAGTTCAGGGTGAGATTGCTGACGACCAGCAAGGGTTCTTGGGTACTGTGCTCTGTCATATCGAACGGCCCCTTGGATCCAGGCGGCGGCGGACGTCCTCGCCGACGAAATTGATGCTTGCGATAAGGCCGAACAGTGCAAGGCCGGGAAACAGACTGATCCAGTATTGGCCGGTCAACAGGTACTGGAAGCCGCTCGCGACGGTGGATCCCAGCGAGGGCTTGTCGATTGGCACGCCCAGCCCGAGAAATGACAGGGTCGCTTCGAGCGCCACGGCATGCCCCAATTCGATCGGGATCAACGTGATCGCCGGGGCCACGCTGTTTGGGAGCAGATGCCGAAAGATGACGCGCCTCCTGGGTAACTGCAGGAGGCGCGCTGCATCCAGATAGGGCTTGCCGATTTCGCTCAACGCAACACCTCGAATGACCCTGGCATAGGTTGCCCACTGCACGATGACGATCGCCAGAATGATGCGATCGATCCCCGGTCCGAGCGTGACAATGGCGATGAGGGCTACAAGGATAGTCGGGAGGCTGAGCTGGAGGTCGACGATACGCATGATGACGGCATCGGCCCATCTGCCGAAGTATGCTGCACTGACCCCTGCCGTGAGGCCGATTAGAGCTGCAATGGCGGTGCTGGTGATGGAGACGACGAGGCTGATGCGCAGACCGTAGAGAATGGAGCTGACAATGTCTCGCCCGAGACCGTCCGTCCCAAGTAGATAAGTGTAGCCGCCACCGCTCAAGGTTCCGGGAGGCGATGACGCTTCCCATCCGTAGATCTGCAACGGGTCATAGGGGTTTTGCGGTGCGATGAGCGGCGCCGCCAACGCAAGGAGAATGTAGGCTGCAAGCAGCAATGTGGACAACCGGATTCGGTGCCCCTGCGGGCGCTTCCACAGCGCACGGATTGTTTCGGCCTTCATGGAACTTCCTTTTATCGGGAAAGACGCACCCGCGGATCGAGCACGGCGTAGAAAAGATCGACGAGCGCATTCAGCCCGACGAAGGCGACGGAGATGAAGGTCAAGGTTGCCATCACGACTGGCCTGTCGAGGAGTTGAATAGAGTCTATTAAAAGCTTGCCTACGCCCGGCCACGCGAAGATGGTTTCCACCACGACCGCGAAGGCCAGCATTCCGCCGAACTGCATCCCCACGATCGTCACGATGGGGATGCTGATGTTCGGCAGCGTGTGCCTGAACAGGATGCGGCGCGGGGAGAGGCCTTTGGCCCTGCAGAACCGGACGAAATCCTGGCTTTCCACCTCAAGCGTTCCGGCCCTTGCAAGCCTCGCGATAAGCGCGGTGTTCGGAATGGCGAGGGCCAATGCGGGGAGTGTCAGCTGCCGCAGGCCGCCGAGCGTCAGGAAGCTCCATTCCTGGCCGCCCAACGAGACCGTTGGTCCGCGGCCACCCGACGGAAACCAGCCCATCGTGATTGCGCCGATCAGGATGAGCACCATGCTCAGCCAGAACGATGGAATACTCAGCGCAAAGACGCTTGCCTTGAGGACTACGCGGTCGATTAGCCCACCATGATTTCGACCTGCCAGCAGGCCGAGCAGGGTCCCGCAGGGAGCCGCGACCAACATGGCGGTGGTGGCAAGTTCCAGTGTCGAAGGCAGCTTGCTCATTACCAGCCCGAAGGCAGGCAGGTGATAGACGTAGGACGAACCGAAATTACCGGTGACGACGTTGCCCATAAAGAGAAGGTACTGCCGCCAGAGCGGTTGATCCAATCCGAGAGCAATCGTCGCATTGCGAATATCTGCGACGGTTGCTGTTTCGATGTTGACGATGTTGTAGACGGGATTACCGGCGCTGTGGACGCCGACAAACCCGATCAACGACATGACGAGGAGGAGAAGGAAGGCTTGAGAAAGCCTTCCAAAGACAACGTTCATCATGAATGTGCCCTCACTCTTCCGAGGGAACGGCCTGCATGGCGGTTGTCCATCCACGCGGATGTACCGCGTAGGAGCCAACTTTCTGCCCGTGCCCGACGATCAAGTGAAAATGATAGAGCGGAAGCATCGGATAGTCGGCCATGACAAATTCCGTTGCGCCAGCGAGCGCTGCGTTCCGATCGGGGCCGTCCTCCATGGACATGGCCTTTTCCAGCATCTCGTCGAACGCTTGGTTCTTGTATTTGCCGTAGTTCAGCGATCCCGTCCCACGCTCAGTGTCTGGAGAAGTGAGAACCGCTTTGAGGCAGAACGTCACCGCCTCGCCGGAGCAGCCGCCATACCAGACCGGGTAGTCGCCGTTTGACCGTTGCGTGGCAAAAACCGAGAACGGGGCGACGACGGGTTGGACGTTAACGCCGATCCTGGCCCAGTTTTGCGCGATGGCCTGCAAAGATTCGCCGTCACCGGGATATCGTCCCGCCGGGCCAGCGACCACGACCTTGAAGCCGTCCGGAAAACCCGCTTCTGCGAGAAGCGCCTTTGCCCCGGCGTAGTCCGGCGGCGCCACCTTGAGGTTCGCAGAGGTTCCCGACAATCCAGTCGGAAAGAGCTGCGCTGCGGCCGTTCCATATCCGAGGAGGATCTTATCGGCGACGAAGGCGCGGTCCGTCGCCATTGTCAGAGCCTGACGCACGCGCTTGTCCCGGAAAGGATTCTGGATCGGGTTTCCTGATTTGTCGGTTACACCCGGCGGCTTCTCCCGGCCGATGTCGAACTGCAAGAAGTTTGACCTCGCGGCACTTGTGCTTTCGACCTGTATACCGCGCTGCTCAAGCCCTTCGACGTCGCGCGCTGGAATGTAGTCCGCGACATCGACGTCTCCGGTCGTTAGTGCGGCGACGCGCGCCGCAGGGCTTTCGATGACCCGGAAAGCTACGTCCGACCAGGCAGGTACCCCACCCCAATATCCGTCGTTCCGTGCCAGGCTGAGGACTTCGCCCGATTGCCAGCTCAGGAACTTATAAGGTCCGGTCCCGTTGGGCTGTGTTCCGGAATTGAGCTCCTCGGTGGTCGAAAAGCCGGTAGCCTTGTGCGCCATGATGAAAATGGAGGTTAGTGAGAGCGGAAGCGTCGGGACGTCGCTGCTCGTTTCGATAACGACGGTCAATGGATCAGGCGCCGTGACCGACTTTATCGCCTGCGTATATGACTGGAAACCACCACTTGGCGGCTTCAGGAAATCCCTGACGCGCTCGATCGAGTAAATGACGTCCTGTGCAGTGAAGGGCGAACCGTCATGGAACCGGACGCCGTCCCGCAACTTGAATTCCCATTGCGTTTTCGAGAGCCGCTTCCACGAAACGGCAAGGCCCGGCTGAGGGTTCAATTGCGCGTCCTGATTCACGAGACGCTCGTAGATATGGGCAAGCAGAGAGTTGTTCTCGTTGAGGTCCGCATAATGCGGATCGAGCGTCATCAGCTTGAGTTGCGTCCCGATACGCAGCTCCTCCGCGAAAGCGGCTGTCCCGAGAAACGCTGGCCACAGTGCCGTAGCGAGGCTTGCGGCGAGTATGGTCGTGCGGAGTCGATGCAGTAATGGCATTATTATGTTCCCTTCTTTTTTATGAGCCGGCCGCGGTGATTGAGCTCTCCACCACGCACGCTTTCGCGCCCGCGAAGCGATGGATCTATCGCTCAGACGGTGAGGTCTGCCGCACTCGGAAGCCGGGAGGAGTTTCCATGGATGATTGTGGGCAAAGTTCTGCTATTCTCAGAATCAGCCATGATCCGAGCTCCCAAACAGCTTGATTGTGGTTAGGCTTCACCCAGTGCAGCAACATCGGGTGTGGCCGCCCAAACTTTTATTCAGGCAAATCACCTCTACCAAACAATCTTAAGATGATCAATTTGAAATCACATGATAACAAAGAAATCACCGGCGCGCAGATACGAGCGGCACGTGCTCTGGTCCGGTGGAGTGCGAAGGATCTCGCGCAAGCAGCCAGAATCGGAGTCGCAACCGTAAGCCGCGCAGAGGTGGAAGAGGGACGCACCACGTTAACAACCGCGAATTTGAAGGCGATCCGGTTGGCTCTGGAAAGCGCCGGGATAGAGTTCATCCCCGAGAACGGCGGCGGTGTCGGCGTTCGTTTCAGGGATCGAACGTAGGGGGAGCGTTTCTGGTTCACATTGCGTTCCAGAGATCGCCATGTGCCGGTCATGGCAGCTATTCCACGATCAAATTTCTCGAACGCCGGACTGAGTTCGTAGCCGGAAATCCATTCGAACAGACGGAATCTCATCAAAATTGCGAGGGCAACAGACTACCTGAATTCGTTCTTGATCAGGATCCGGACCACTCCCATTCATTGGACGTGCGAGTGATTGTGCCAGCCGCAATGTGCCCTGACAGCTCGGCCCAAATCGGGTCCTTCGTAAAACTTGCAAAATCGCCGCTGGATTGTGCCAATGAGCTGTCAGCATATTTCGATAAAAGGGGCGAGACGCCCCCCGCTCGTTCGATCTCCTGAAACGGATCGCTGTTGTCCGGCTTCAAGACGCGGTGCCCCCATAGGCCGGGTCGATCGTCTTCCTCGAGTGCTTTCAGGAGGCTGAGATCGCCAGACCGTTCAACGCCGATCGACGTTAGATACCGCATGAGCGGAAAATAGACTGTTTGGCGGCAACCCCCGAGAACTCTCACACCGGGTAGGATCGAGGTCACCAGAAATGCCACGAACAGGCTGGGGAGGATTGCGCGCTGTCGAAGCGCTGCGGCAAGCTCGTTCGGGTTGAACTTCAGTTCGAAGTTCGATGATCCGCTGGCCCTGAGAATGCTGTCTTGAAGGCGCAATGGGACCACTCTGTCCTTTTCCACCCGCCAGAAGAGATCGGTCGTTCTGCGGATCCAACCGACCCACGGACCTGCGTTCAGGCGGTCAATCGCGTTCAATATTGATTCAGCGACAGCACCATCTCCTATAAAATGCGCCGACATCCATGATCCCGCCTCTTCGAGGTGGTCGGCAATCAGGTCGGCAATATCGAAATCATCGAGTTGAAGCAGCTTCACCTGAGTGGAAAATCTGCGGTGCCAGAGAACTTGATTGGCTGTCTTGATCGCTTCCGCCGCGGACGGAAACGTATCGGAAGGCAGCTCGGCAAGGAGGCGAGCAGCGGATGCATTCGGCGCGGCCTCGCCTTTGGCATTCGAAAGAGCGAAGCGGTAGGGACCGTTCAAACAGCCGATACTGCAGCCATCCATCCGGCTCCGGGGGAGCCCGAAGAGATTGAGGGGGGTGTCTTCGAGGCGCAGCCAGCCGGCACCCTTTTTTGCCGTCTCCTTGAACGTCGTCGTCGAGACGAAATAGGTGATGTGCCATTCCCGTTTTTGGGCCTGCAAACCCAGCAGACTGAACAAATGGGTGTAGAACGCGTCCGGTTCGAAGAGCAGCAGGCAATGCGGGCCGGTCTGCAGCACCGGCGACGCCACCAATTCACGACCAGCCCGCTGCGCCTCCTCATCCCCAAAGCCTGACCTTCGCGCCGCGTTCTCGACGGACTTGCGGAGGAGATCCATGGCATGATCGCGCACCGAACTTTCCGAATGGAAAGGCTCGGCCTCGTAGACAGTGGACGCATATGCGCGAAGAGGGCGTGCCCAGTAGGGGGCCAGATGCGGTATCAAAGAGGATAGTGAGCGTTGCACATCGATTGCGCTGCAATGCTCACCTGATCCAGTCGATCGATCTGGGCTCATGTCACGCCGCCGCCGGCCGTTTCGACGCGAGCGAAGCCATCATGTCGGCGCCGCGCCACAGAAGTTCGGGGCCAAGAGGGTCTGTTTCCGTATCGATGACCGCGGCCGGCAGTTGCTCGTAGCAGTAGGCGGGGGGTATCGCTGGCTTTGTCATCAGCGATACGAGCGCTAGTATTGATGCCCGGGAGTTGGAGGACGCGATAGTGTAGAAGTTGCCGCTGTTCCACGTCAGCACGGAGTAGCGGAAGAACGATCTCAGCGCGCTCGCCGTGGCCTGCAAGTCGACCTGAAAATCCGTCATTGTATTCAGGATTTCATCTTTCTTTTCGGAGATGTGGCTCGTCGAGAAATACCGGGTTTTGAATAGTTCATCTTTCTGGCGCTCCCGCTCGTCATAGAGATCGCGGTCCTGGTGAGCTAGTTTTTGTACCTGTACAAGGACACCACCATGCCGAATGCGAGGGGCAATGAACTCCAGTTGCTTCACCCTATCCCGATCGTACATTTGAAATGTCGTGTCCTCGAAGAGGATATCAAAACCGTTCCGAAACGGCAGGAGGTCGGTATCGGTTGCGTAACGGTCGCCGTCCAGTTCGAAGAAGGGCCCAAGGAAGAAATGTGCATGCTCGCTTCCCCGGTTCCCGAGGAAAGCTTCTCGATTCGCCGCCGTCGGACTGCAGCAAAGCGTCTTGATGCGCCCGCCACCAAGTGCTGCTAGCGCTCGTGCGAGGCAACCGGTCCCGGTGCCCAGGGTATAGATTGTCGTTGGAGAAGCGTTGCGCGCCCAACCCCTCAGTGCGTACGCAAGCATTGCGGCGCCCAGCCTGCATTCCTCTTCGAGTCGATATGGGATACTGGCAAAGTAATGGCTGTCAAAGTGTCCCCACAGACGCTTATGCGTATCTGAAAAGACTGCACAATCGACGTCATAATCAAGCAGGCTCAAATCCGGCTGTGGCTCTGCAAGGTCCGGCGCGCCTCCCTTACCGCTGGCCGTTCTCTCGAAGAACGCAGCAAACGACGTTAGCCGAGGAGCCTGTCGCCAAAGTTCAATTGCGCGCGGATCAAACATCATCGCCTCCGTTGGAAGTCGACGGTGGTGCTGACCATCTCCCGAATTGAGATGGTTTAGCGAGCGCCGTCTTCCTCTGCCATTCGTGAACTTCTGGCTACGATTTTTGGACCTCGGCGGAGGATGCCGCAATCTGTCGGATTCTCTAGGTTGACTGGCGACCAGAAAAGCTAGCTATGGTTGCCGTGACCAAGGCTGCAGGAAAACGAAGCACCGTTAGAGGTTGATCAACTCCAGGAAACTTGCCCTGGCGACCGCGTGATGACTCGTGGAAGCACCGAGCTTGTTTCTTGCTGACCGAAGGTAGAGGCGCACGGAACTCTCCGAAATTTGCAATGCCGCTGCAATCTGCTTGTGGATCTTGCCAGCGGCAAGCAACTGAAGGCACTGCCTTTCCCGCCTCGACAGTTCCTTGTAGCGGGCGGCCCTTCGAAGCCCTGTTACCGCAAGCACCGTCTCATGGAGGTAATGAGAAAGAATATGCAGGTCGTGGGTGCTCGAAGCACATAGGCTTAACCAGTCCCGCTTGGAACGATCTGAAGCCACGGAAAAAAGACCGCGTTCTCCATGTGCCCCGCGAACGGGAATCGTTAGGCCATTGGGGCCTATTCCGTGAGAACGGGCTTCTTCAAAGAAGTGGCGTACCTGCGCAGACTTCTGATCGAGAGAGGACCAGTCCACCGGCAAATGACCCGCGCGAACGATGTCGATCACCGGGTCTATCTCGAAAAGGTTTCGGGTCAAATAGGCTTCGCTCCAAGCCGCCGGATAGGTCGTGCAGTAGAACGGATAGCGCGTCGAATTAACTCCGTTGCGTACAACAAGGAAAGTAATATGCGAAAGGTCATAGCGCGTGCAGATTTGACAGAGTGCCGGTTTCAGTTCCCCACGTTCCTTGGCAGCCTGAATATCAGACAATGATAGTGCCAGCCGCATTTGCTCTCCGATCCGATAGTACGCGTTGCATGCCATCTATTCTAACATTGCAGCCTAGATGCGGAGCTATAGGGGAATCAGACATGCGGGGAGGTCGCCGTGGCTTCAAAACTGCCAAAAAGATGAGTGGATTTTATGGACAAGCGGAAAGGCATACCGCACGGCGTCCTGTTTCTTATTGCAGGAACAGGAATTGTCACCCTTGCAAGGGCAATGACCTTCTCGTTCCTTGCAATAAAGCTGCAGCAGACATTCGGCCTTGGCCCCGCAATGATTGGGTTTCTGTTAGGTTTGGGGCCCTTGATAGGGGCTCTTGCCGGGCCGTTCGTAGGATCGCTTTCAGATAAAACGGGCCGCAAGGCGATGCTGACGCTCGTCCTGATTACGCTCTCACTCGCAACGGTCGCATTGGGGCTTGCGGAAACGATACTCGTATTCTGTCTCGCCCAATGCGTTGCTGCTGTCGCAATTTCAATCTACGGGCCGATTTCGCGCGCCCTGATGAGTGACCTGTGTGCCGAGCCTGTTCGCCTTAAATACTTCTCATGGCGCTACACGGCATCAAACATTGGTTGGGCCATCGGTCCTCTGCTCGGCATTGCAGCCGGCATTGTCTCCACCCCGCTCTTTCTTGCCGCCGCCGCGGTCTACGCAACGCTCGCGTTCGTCCTGCAACTGCTAAATCTGCCATCATCTATTTGCACCGGCAGTTACCCTCCCAAGCCAGTGCAGTTGATCGCAGGTATCAGGGCCGCGGTGTGCGACCGGCGCTTGCTCCACTTCATTGGTGGTGGCACGTTGCTCATTGCGGTGCATGGGCAATGGACGGCAACGCTAGCGCCATACCTCGCTGACAACTTGGCGGGCGGTGTTGAAATCTTTGCCTATCTTGTCTCGATCAACGGTGTGGTCGTTTTGAGCGGCAATCCTTTTGCCCGACGTTTCATTGAACGTAGGGGCGCGTTGAGCGCACTCGTGACGGGGTGCATTCTGCTTCTGGTAAGCCAAGTGGGCTTTTTAGTTTCTACGGGCTTGGCGGGGTTCGCAATTTCGATGGTGATTTTCACCGCCGGCGAAATCCTTATCGTCCCTTCAGAGTACATGTTGGTTGACGGCATCTCGAGCGCGCAAAACAGAGGGAGCTACTTCGGCGCTCATTCCATCTCGACAATTGGTAGTTTTGTTGGGCCGACGCTTGGGGGCGCGACGCTTGGCATTCTTGGAGGGCCCGCGATGTTTCTTCTGTTCGCCGGGTTCGCGGCCGCCGGTGCGCTCTTCTTTGCAGCCGGGACACGAATGCCTCCTCCATATACGAGAACTGGCACGCGGGTCGCGCGCGAGTGCGAGATTTTTAATTCGCCGGCGCCGAGGCTAGGTTGGTCGCCGTCCGGATCGCCAACTCCGGTAACCACGAAAATTTTCAACAATCTCGTCCTGAGCCTGGCCTAAATTGGTTGTATTCCTAGCTGCGATAGCGAACTGCAGGAGTCGGATGTGGCGCTTGGGCAGACGACCGAAGGTGCCAATGTCGTGGAGGACTATGGCCATACCGGTGTGACGTTGCGTGCCCATCCGGTCAGCTTCCTGCGCGACGATCTCACCCGCCGAAACATCGTCACCTGCGCTGATGCAACAGCCGCGCGAGACGGGCGATGGTTGACGACATCAGGCCTTGTTCTCGTCCGTCAGAAGCCGGGCAGTGCCAAGGGCGTGATGTTCATGACTATTGAGGAGGAGAAAGGCATTGCCAATGTCGTCGTTTGTCCGCAACACACCCTTCGTAGTGCAGATTTTTCTCGTCTATTTTGGCCTGTCGAGCCTTGGCTTCTCGTTTTCGGCGATCACAGTGGCGATCATCGCTCTGACGATCAATGTCGGCGCATATACCGCCGAGATCATGCGCGCCGGTTTTGATTCCATTCAAAAAGGCCAATGGGAGGCAGGGGAGTGCCTGGGCTTATCTCCGGTGAAGCTTTATTGGCATGTCGGCTTAAGGCCGGCGATGGAGCGCGTCTAAATAACAGCGTTAGCCGACTTGGCGGCGACGATAGTGGTTATGCCTTCGCCTCGTTTCGACGCCTTGTTGCGGCGATTCGCTGACCGGGTACGCTGTTGGGGCGTTCGCAGCTCTCTCTGTGCTCGTGTTGTCGGGTGGTTGGTGCCGAACGCCGGAGTCGGCCTTGATAATCGGGTTTCCGATTTTGGGATGTGCGCCATCGGTCTGGTGGGTATACGCGAGCAGACTGATTGCTGCCCGCTGCTAAAGGCTGAGCGCTCTGATCGCAATCAAAACGAAGTGGCGGCTAGAAAGCCATCGCATTCTTACGTCTGTATGCAGAAGCGATCCCGGCCCAGCGGGCCGGGATACATCGATTCCACGACCAGATCAGACCTGGAGATTGCAGATTTCGAGCGCAGTGAGCACGAGAATCTTGCTGTGCGCTACCATGTCGTCGATGTCCATGAACTCGTCAGCAAAAGCGCTCTTGATCCCGTTGGGATGACCAGGGCCAAACAGAACGCAGGGAATGCCGGCCTTCCAAAGGTGGGACGTATCGTCACCGGAGTAGGAGCCCGGGTTGTGGACGCCGACCAGTTCAGGTGGCTCTCCCATCACTTGGGTGCGGTATTTCACCACCGTCTGGACGATGTACTCGTCGGCCGATATTTCAAAAGGCTCGTGGCCGCGGGTCAGGCTGGTCCGGAAGAACGGCGGTGGTGGCACCTCAACCACGTAGTCGATTTCCGGATCGAGTGCCTTCACCTTGTCGATTGCGCGGATGAAGTCTTCGCGGACCGTGTCGATCGTCTGACCAGGGAGGAAACGCACGTCGCACAAGACAGTGCAATAGTCCGACACGTAGTTTGGGCCCTTGAGATTGTAGTTATCTCCGCGACCGCCGATGATCGCACCGACGTGCACGGCCGGCACATCCGGCAGGTCGGCACGATATTCGTACGTGAACTCGATCGCATCGATGGCCGGGATGACCTTGAGCATCTTCTGAATGGCGTCGACACCATTCTTTTTGTACATGATATGCTCAGTCTTGCCTTTCACTGAAACTGCGAATTTCGCGACGCCGACGTTCATCGTCAGGACGTTCCAGGTGCCGAACGGCTCACAGCAAATCGCCATGTCGGTGCGGAACCCGGTTTTCAGCAGTTCCTGAGTGCCATAGCCGCCCTGAAGTTCGCCGCAGACCAAGGCGACAACGAGATCGCCCTTAAGCTTCACGCCGGATTTGCGAACCGCCTCTGCAGCATGAATGAAGCTCGCGTCTGGACCCTTCATGTTGATGACGCCGGCACCATAGAGACGGTTGCCGTCAACAAATGGCTCGAATGGATCGCGTGACCAGCCGAAGGTTGTTACCGGATCGATGTCCAGGTGCCCGTTGAACATCAGGCTCTTGCCTCCACCCGAGCCTTTGAGAGTTGCGATGACCTGTGCCAGGCCATGGTCGAGTTCTTGTAGCCATACCTCATAGCCGCGTTCCTCGAACCACTTTGCCATGGTACGCGCTAACTTGGCCTCATCGCCTTTCACGGTCGGGACGCGGATTAGCTCGCTAGCGAGGTCAACCAGCTCATCTCGGTCGATGTGCGCAAGCGCAGCCGTTGCAACGGCCGAATTATCGGACATGGTTCATGCCTTTCAATTTGAGTTTCTTAGGGGCGAGTTTAGGCAACCAGCTCGTCGCGACGCGGCATCTGATTGGCCATGCTGGCGTTGATCAGCTGGCTTACGTATGGATGATCGGGTTTTTCGAAGACCTCCTCGACATCACCAACTGCGACCAACTCACCCCGGTAGAGAACCGCGATCCTGTCAGCGATGTAGCGAACGACGCCAAGGTCATGCGTTACAAACAAGATCGAAAGTTCGTACCTGTCTCGTAGCTCCAGCAGGAGATTCAAGACAGATTTCTGAACCGATACGTCCAACGCAGACGTCGGTTCATCAAGGATGAATACCGACGGATTCTGTGCCAACGCCCGGGAAATGCTTACCCTCTGCCTTTCCCCGCCCGACAACTCGCGAGGCAGCCTGGACATATAATGGGCTGGCAATTTCACATCCTCGAGCAGCTTCGCCGCTCGATCCGCCCTTTCGTCGCGCGCAACGCCCGCCGAAGCAAGGGTGCGCTTCAGTGTCCAACCGATTGTTCTCGCGGGGTTCAGGGTGCTTGTCGGGTCTTGGAAGACCATCGCGACATCAGATGAGGCGGTTGAAGAGGGCCGAAGGTCAATTCGGCTGTCGAAGTCGGGGCGATGCAGACCCGCCACAACCCTGCTCAGAGTGGTTTTCCCGGAACCGCTCTCGCCGACGATCGCCAGAATCTCACCCTTGTGGAGGTCTAGATCAACGTGATCCAATGCCTTGAATATTTTGGGGCTGTCATTGTTGCTGCGGCGGGCGGGAAACGTGACGTTCAGTGATCGAATGCCAAGGACCGTTTCCTTCGGGGTAGGGGCCGCACCATCCTTCACGGTGGAAACCCTTCCACCTTTCGGTTCGGCGATCTTAGGAACGGCTTCCAGGAGCGCACGCGTATATTCGTGGGTCGGGTTCGCGAAAAGCTCGCGAGCCGACGCTTGCTCCACAACGCATCCTTTGAGCATCACCGCAACCCGGTCCGCATGCTTCGCCACCAGGCCCAGGTTATGGCTGATGAGCAGAATTGCGGTGCCGGTTTCTCGTCTCAGGTCGTCAATCAGGCTGAGGATTGCTGCTTCCGTCGTGACGTCGAGCCCCGTGGTCGGCTCATCCATGATGATGAGATCGGGTTTGCAAGACAGAGCCATGGCGATAACCACACGCTGCAGCTGGCCGCCCGAGAGCTGGTGAGGATAGCGACGGCCGATGTCTGCCGGATCAGGCATTCGCACCTGCTCAAACAACCGCACCGTCGCCTGGTGCGCTTGCGCCTTTGAGTGACCATGAACGGTCAGGGCCTCGGCGACTTGATCGCCGACGGTCATCAATGGGTTTAGGGCGGTCATCGGGCTTTGATAGACCATCGATATCCGACGGCCCCGAAGCTCGCGGCGTTTGCGACGGTCCAGCTTGGTGACGTCGGAGCCTGCTACCAGGACTTCACCGGACAGGATTTCGGCACTGGCGGGGAGATATCCCATTATCGCCAGTCCGGCGGTGGATTTTCCTGAGCCGGACTCCCCGACGATCCCCAGGCATTCCCCTGGTTCCAACGTCAGCGACAGACCCTCTATCGCAAGCCCGTTCGAGCCTCTGTAGCGAATACTCAGATTGCGAATTTCTACAGCTGGTTCCTTCGCGGCGCTATTGTACGACATCAGTTTGCGAACTCATCAAGTAGGATGTTTACAGAAAGAACAAGGATCACAATGGCTGCCGCGGGTCCCGCAACGACCCAAGGGGCGGTCGTAAGATTGGCGCTGCCCTCGCTGATCATCAGGCCCCAGTCAGGTGTAGGTGGCTGAACTCCGAGGCCCAGAAAACCGAGCGAGGCAAGGTTGAGGATCGTGTAGCTGAGACGTATCCCTGCCTCTACAGCCAATACAGGAAGCATGTTCGGGAGAAGTTCCAGGACCATGATGCCGACCGAGCTTTCACGTCGGACACGTGCCGCATCGACGTAGGCAAGATGCGCAACACGCATCGCGGCGGTCCTGGCCACCCGCGAAACCGGTGGGATGAACATCACGGTGATCGCGCCGACGAGCGTAGGCATGCTACTGCCGAAAGCGGCGAGGATCAGCAGTGCGATCAAGAGCGCTGGTACTGCTAGAATGACGTCCATCAAACGCATAAGCACTTGATCTACCGCACCGCCGTAGTAGCCGCATACAAGTCCTATCGCAGTGCCGAAGGTCATCGAGGCGACAGTACAAATCAGCGCCAGGCCCAAAGTGGCTCCGCCGCCGACACTTATGCGGGTGAGGATGTCTCGACCGAACTGGTCCGTTCCCAGCCAGTGCCTCCATGACGGACCCTGCAGAGCATCCATCGGATTGATCTGTGCCGCTCCGTATGGAGAGAGGAACGGACCCACGACAATTGCGATCACGACCACCAGCAGCGCAAGAATTGCGACGTATGCCGGGACGCTCATTTGCCGAGGAAGCTTGAAGCGACGGCTTGGTACCACGTCGAGGCTTGAAGTGTGATCAACCATTGAGTGATTTCCTAAGGCGCGGATCGAGTCCGATTATGACGAGGTCGGCGATCAAATTGCCGAGGCACACGATAAGCGCGACCACAAGGACTGCGGCCTGCAGGAGCGGTATGTCTCGGTTCTGAACGGAAAACACAATCAGTTCGCCCAACCCACGGTATGAGAACAGCGTCTCAACGACGGCCAGACTTCCGAACATCCATCCGAAGTTAAGTCCGATCGCGCTGATCGCCGGCGCGATCGCGTTTGGCAAAACGTGACGGAAAATCGTCTGTCTCTCGCCGGCTCCTTTGAGACGAGCCGTCCGGACAAAATCCTCACGCAGAGTCGAGACAACCCCGGATCGCATTAGCCTGCCGACCTGGGCGAGCGTGAGGAAGGTCAACGTAAGGATAGGAAGAACCAGAACCCGTGGCGTGTACAACGGCGAACCCCTGCTGATACTGGTCGGCGGCAACAGATGCAGGGTATCCGCAAACAGCAGGATCAGGAGAACGCCCCAGACGAACTCTGGAACGGATACCCCCAATAGTCCGACGCCCGTCATTGCATAATCGGGAAAACGATTACGATAGATGCCCGAGAGCGTCCCCAGAAGAATGGCTAGCGGAACGCTGACCAACATCGCGCCGAACGCGAGTATCGCGCTCTGCCATAAGCGTGCGAAGACCAACGGTCCGATCGGAGAATGGAAACTCAGTGAAGTTCCCAGGTCTCCGCTCAGAGCATGGCGCAGCCACATCAGGTAACGTTGCCAAAGGGGCAGATTCAGCCCCAATTGCTCACGAAGGACAGCCAAGTTGGCGTCATTCGCATAAACGTTGAGCTGCATCTGCGCCGCGTCGTTCGGCAGCGCAGACCCCGCGAGGTAGATCAGCAGTGATATCGTCAGCAGAGTGCCGACAAGCGACACCAGCCTACGAAGAGTGAATCTAAGCATTTTCCGGCCGCCGAGAATTACGACAAAGTGACGTATTTGAAGTCGTGGAACCCGCGCGGAAACGCATGGAAATTCTTCAGGCGATCGGACACGGCGACCACAAGAGGAATTTCATAAGGCACTAGAATGTACCCGCGATCGGCGATGATTTTCTGCAATGACGAGTAAATCTGCTTGCGCTTGTTTTCATCAAGCTCCGCCTTGCCTGCCAGGATGAGCTTATCGATCTCCGGATCGGAGAAGAAAGGTGCAGTGCTCTTTCCGCCATTGTAGGAACCGTTGGACTCATAGAATGGGGCAATAGAAGCGTCTGCTCCAGACTGCAGCGTCCAGTAGAACGTGACGAGTTCCTTCTGTCGATAGGCCTGTGTGCCGAGGTCGCCGTTCGTCCAGGTCACGATCTTCAGATTGATCCCGATCTGGCCAACCATCGCAGCAAAGGCAACAGCCATCTGTTGGAGGCCGTAGCGTTCGGCCGTTGTATAAATGTTCGCCTCGAAACCGGAAGGATAACCCGCCTCGGCGAGAAGAGTCTTCGCTTTCTCGATGTTCACTTCGGGCGGAACGACTGCCGCATCGAAATAGGGGCTCGAGGACAGAATGACATTGTCCGCAGATGGTTCTCCGAGCCCGGAGTAGGCAATCTGGGCGAGGGCCGGCCGGTCCATGACTAGCCTCATTGCTTCGCGGACCTGCGACTTGGCAAAGCGTTCATCCGACGTGTTGATATAAATGCTGTGGAAGCCCGCTCCCGGAGTTTTCAGGAGCGTTACATCCGTCTGTCCCTCCAGGGACGGAACTAGCTGCGGGGACACCTGATTGATCAGGTCTACCTCCCCGGCAGTCAACGACGAAACCTGCGCATTTCCCTGTGCGATGGTCTCCTGCCTGATCTCCGACAGACCGATTGCGCCGGGAGTGCGATAGTTCCTGTTTGCTTTGTAGACAATCCTTGCGCCAGGAACGAACTCGGCCATGACAAAGGGGCCTGTTCCATCGGGTTTCGTCGACAGGCTTTCTTTTGTCGATCCGTCCGGAATGATCGAGCCGTAGTTGCCCGCCAGGGCCGTCAGAAGGTCTGCGTAGGGGTACTTCAGTGTAAATACAACGGAATGCGGGTCGGACGCGGTCACCTTGGCGATTGCATCGAAGAAGCTCGTTCCGACGAGCGCTGTCTTGGGGTCAGTAAGCCGCGAGTAGGTGTATACCACGTCAGCGGAAGTTAGCGGTTTTCCGGAGTGGAATTTGGCGTCAGGCGTCAGCTTGAAGGTCCAGGTGAGCCCGTCTTCGCTGGCGCTCCACTCAGTGGCCAGAAGAGGCTTCGGGATGAAATCCGGTCCCATTTCTGTCAATGTTTCATACACCAGGCGAGTGAACTGGAATTCATCCAGCAGGTTCTGGGCTGCCGGGTCCAGGATTTGGGCTGATCCCGACCAGGCCATCCGAAGAACGCCGTCTTCCTGGGCTTCGGCATTGCGCCACGAGCCCTGGGACAAAAGCAGTGCCGCCCCCACGGCCGCGCCGGATTTCAATAGATTTCTTCGATTTGTCGAAAGCATCCCAGTCTCCTTTTTGGACCCCTGTTGTGTTGGCGGAAGTCTGACAGAGATCGGCGCTGACACCATGAACGAGAGCGACTGTTCAGTTGACCCAGAGTGACAAAACGACTCCGAGGATGCCGCTTAGAAGGAGTGTTCGAGAGTGCCAGCTCGGTGATAAATCAGCATACAAATATACCGATATGGGGCGCCGAGCTGGCGTTGTGGATAGCTACGAGACCGCCGCCATCTACGGGGTTATGCGTCGAGGTTGCAGACCTCGAGGGCGGTGAGCACGAGAATCTTGCTATGCGCCTCCATGTCGTCGATATCCATGAATTCGTCTGCGAAAGCACTCTTGATGCCGTTGGGATGACCAGGGCCGAACAGAACGCAAGGAATGCCGGCACGCCACAAGTGAGAGGTGTCATCGCCGGAATAGGAGCCAGGATTGTGGACGCCAACCAGTTCAGGTGGCTCTCCCATCACTTGGGAGCGGTACTTTACCACCGTTTGAACGATGTACTCATCAGGTGATATTTCGAAAGGCTCGTGGCCACGCGTCAGTCCGGTCCCGAAGTAAGCCGGCGGCGGCGCTTCGACAGTGTATTCTATCTCCGGATCGAGTGCCTTCGCCTTGTCGATTGCGCGGATGAAGTCTTGGCGCACAGTCTCAATGGTCTGGCCCGGCAGGAAGCGCACGTCGACCAGGACGGTGCAATAATCCGAGACGTAGTTCGGACCCTTCAGATTGTAGTTATCGCCGCGGCCGCCGATAATCGCGCCGACGTGGACAGCCGGCACATCCGGCAGGTCGGCTCGATACTCGTATGTGAACTCGATCGCGTCGATCGCCGGGATGACCTTGAGCATCTTCTGAATGGCATCGACGCCATTCTTTTTATACATGATGTGCTCGGTTTTGCCTTTGACTGAGACTGCGAATGTGGTGACGCCGACATTCATCGTCAGAACGTTCCACGTACCGAACGGTTCGCAGCAGATTGCCATGTCGGTGCGGTACCCGGTGTTCAGCAATTCTTCCATGCCGTAGCCGCCCTGAAGCTCGCCGCAAACCAGAGCGACGACGAGATCGCCCTTGAGCTTCACGCCGGACTTGCGGATAGCCTCGGCAGCATGGATGAAACTTGCGTCCGGACCCTTCATGTTAATGATGCCGGCACCATAAAGGCGATTTCCGTCTACGTGCGGTTCGAATGGATCACGTGACCAGCCAAAGGTTGTCACCGGATCGATGTCCAGGTGTCCGTTGAACATCAGGCTCTTGCCACCCCCGGTGCCCTTGAGGGTGGCGATGACTTGCGCGAGGCCGTGGTCCAGTTCATGGAGCCAAACGTCATAACCGCGTTCTTCAAACCATTTTGCCATCTTGTGGGCAAGCTTTGCCTCATCACCTTTCACGCTCGGAGTTCGAACAAGGTCGCATGCGAGATCGACGAGTTCGCCCCTGTTGACCTGTGCGAGCGCAGCCGTTGCATCGGCCGAAATATCCGTCATTTTCAAACCTTCCATTTTGATTGATCCGCTCGGCCAAACCGACTTTTGACATGAGGCGGGCATGAGTGTTGGGTCAGGATGTGAGTTGCGACGAGACGTTTCATCGCTTCAGCTGCGTCCAAACGGTTACAACCCGGATGTCACTGCGCCGTCTGTTTGGTATGCGGTGTTGCACCGTCGCAGATACGGCACGGATCGCCCATGTATGAGAGCGACGTTTCTCTGGTCTGAGAATGCCACAGGGTTGTCTGCGAAAAGGCTCAATCGATTTCAACGAGCATGAAAGGACGGTCAACAAGCAAGGCATTTGCGATTGGCCGGGCTCAACGGTTGCGCATCCGCTCTCAGAGCGAACTCCACCAGCAGTAGGGACGCGACACCAGCTATCGCTAGTGCGATAGCAAGTGCAGTTAGAGGCGATTGGCGGAGCATACCGATCACCAAAGCGTAAGCAACGGCCACGACGCCTGATCCAGACGAAACAATTGATGAACCCAGACCCGCAATGTTTCCAAGGGAGGCCATCGCCAAGGCTCCCATGTTGCCGAACAGCAGCCCTAGACAGAAGAACGCCACCAACAGAATAGAGAAGTACATCCACAGGGGTGGCGCGCCGTCGTAGAAAACGCTAGCGGCAAGGAGGAGAAGCGAAAACAGGGAGAATAGCGACAACGCAATCCGCGTGATGCTTTCCATACCAAAGCGCTCGACCAACATTCCGTTGATGAAGCAGGCGATACCGATCCCCAGCGCAAGCCCTGCAAAATATACCGGAAAGAGTTTCTCGATCCCATAGACCTCGAAGAACAGGTCGGCCGCTGTGCTGAGGTAGACCAGCTCGGCGCCGAAAATCAGGCCTATGGCAACCGTCATCGACATGACCCGACCGTTCTTGATTATTTTTCCGATGTTGACGAGCACAGTCCTAGGGTGACTGTCGACCTCCTGATTTGGCGGCAAGGTCTCAGGCTGGCGCAAGGCAGCCCATGCTCCGAGGGCGATTGCAGCTACGGCGTACATCACGAAGATGGCGCGCCAATTCCAGAATGACATCAAAAACTGGCCTACAGCCGGACCGAACATCGGAATGACCACCATCAACCCGAAGATCAAAGACATCACGCGTGCCATCTGATCGCCCGCAAACTGGTCTCGTATTGTGGCCCGGCATGCGATCTTGGGGCCGGACGCGCCAATTCCCTGAATAATACGCGCGAGGACAACTTCCTCAAGCGATGACGCGATCGCCCCCAACAATGTCCCCACAATGAAAATGCCCAAGCCAATCAACATCGCCTTCCTTCGGCCGAGCCGATCTGCAACGGGACCGAACAAAAGCTCGCCGAAGATCATGCCGACGACAAACAGCGAAACGATATGTGGGGGAGAAAAATAGGTTCCGGAGCCCAGGTCTGTCTCGATCGACCTCAAGGCTGGCAGGACAGTGTCGATGCTGATCGCACTAAGCGAAGTCAGTGCCGTGTAGAGCGCAATTCGTTCACCGGAGCTGCTGAGATTTGGCATGCATACCTACCGCTTGTATCGTAAAGGGCCAGACTTGGCCTGGCTTGAAGGTGTTGCTTATCTCGTGGCCTCATCGCCCGAGTTGTAGGGGTTGGCGCAATCAGGCCGGACTTCTGGCGCTTGCGATCAACTCCGCTGATTTCAGCACCTCGGATCAAGGAAGGCTGCAATCCAGTGGCCGCGCAATTCGTCATCTGCCGAAAGGTTGACGCGGCTGAGCGCCGTCCGGGACGGGTGTCTCGACACATATCTGGCATTGACGCTGCGTCGCCGGCCGAACGATCAGATGCGACTGCATGAACTGTCGACTATGGCAGCCGCTTCGCGCGTTCCAATGGTCGTCACCAATGATGTGTTGTTTCATATTCCGGAGCGGTGCATCCTGCAGGACCGGCACCCGACCCGCTGGGATTGCCCAAGGGGCCGCGGTCGAGGAGTAACGTGGATCCTTATCTGCATCTCGATGCGATCAAGGTGAAGACGCGGGATTTCAGTGTGGCACGGCGATTGCGTGCTGTGAGCCGGCCGCCCGGAATCAACAGAAAGGCGACGGCATGATATGCGCTCGTTCATAGGGAACTCTACTTACGCCTGACTATTTGGCCTTCCGATGGAGTGAGCTTTCCTCTAATAAAGCGCCGACGAAAGTGACGGTGAGGAAATTATGAGAAAGCTGGTCGCAGGCAAACTGCATGGCATTTACGTGACTGAGGCAAATCTCAATTATCATGGATCAATCACGCTCGACCCTGATCACTGCGAGGAAGCCGGCATCCTGCCCATGGAGTTTGTGGAGATTTGGAACAAGAATTCCGGCGCCCGGATCTCCACTTACGTCATCCTTGGGCAACGCGGCTCGAGATGCTGCATTCTCAACGGAGCCGCAGCGCGCACCTGTCAGCCCGGCGATCAGATCATCATTTGCAACTCGGTTTATCTCGACGAAAGCCGAATTACTTTATTGAAACCGAAAGTGCTAACGTTCGACGAAAGCAATCATGTACGCGACCGCCTGAGCTACTCAGTCAATGTCGATCCTGAGGGGAGATACACGTTCAGCATCCTCGACGAGGCAAGCACCGTTTTGCCCGTACCGCTGATGGTGTCTGGTGCGTAGCAAGCTCGCTACAGGCGCAAGCCGCGGGCGCTTTCAACAAGCGACTGCGTCCTTTCGATCGAAGCGTCGCTGCACTGCGACGTGATCAGGGTGAAAATGCGGGATTCCAGATAAGGACGACGCGTGGCCGCCGGTTCGCATCCCTTCAAGGCGTAGGTGATCAGCGACACTACCCCGGCGGCTCCTTGTCGCAGCCGGTTAGCGGGGCTTGGCCCTTTCGATTCGAGCCAGGACAGAGTCCAACGCGGACCAGAGCGCGTCGCGGCCGCCGGAACCGCCGAACTGCGAAAGGACCTGCTCGTTCAGTCCGCCCTTTGTCGCGAACTCCCTGCTCAGAGCTTCGAACGACACTATGTCAGGCTGGTCTGCCCGCAGGGCGAGACCGTGAAATAGTGGTGCAAGGAAGGTCTGTCCTTTCGCCCTTTCCAGGCCGTTCTTTTCCAACCAGTCAACTGCGATTTCCATGAATCCGAAGTAGGTCGACATCAGTGCGCTTGCTGCAGCAAGGAGATCGTATTCCTTGACGGAATTGCACTGGATGGCACGGCCAAGCGTGTCGAACAATTCCGCTGCCGCCTCGTCGGGAGGATAGAGCGCCGTGACGCCTTGCCGGTCCGCCACGAAGGGTAACGGTATGGCCTGTACGAGATGGACGTCAGCGCCGATCCATTGAAGGAGACTTTGGCGTTCTGTCGCCGCAACGACGCTAATGACTGATTGACCACTCCTGAAAGTGAGCCCCGTCAACACCTCCTCTGCGATTTGAGGGCGTATGGCAAGAATTGCGACATCGGTTCGATCGATTACAGCCTGGTTATCGCTCGCAATCTGGACGGCGTTGAATTCAACCGCGAGCCTTGTCGCGATGTCGGCGTTGCGAGGTGAGACAAAAATTTCCGACACATAGGCCGGCTCGGCCAAGATACCTCTGACCATCGCCTCGGTGATTGCTCCGGTTCCAACGAATCCGATGCTTTTCATTGTCATGATCTACTCCGCCGCGCGCAATGGGCCAAGCGCTACGTCGGTCGTATAATTCTCGCGCATGAAGTTGATGAAGTTATCCTGGAACTGGCGGGTGTGGGCATGTGCGAGTTCGTCGGCAAGATCCACATTCCGGTCGCGGATTGCGTCCAGCATTTGACTATGCTCGTCTGTCAGAAGGTAGCCCTCGTGGGTCCGCTCCAGGTACTCGAAATGCAGGTGCAGCATGCGTTGCCCCTGGGAGAGCAGCTTGTCGTAAAACGAGGCCAGATACTGGTTCTTGCCAGCGTAGGCGATCGCCATATGGAAATCCTTGTTGGCCTCCGACATCGCCAGATGATTGCCTGTCTTGACCGCGGCTGCGAATGCCTTGTCACGCTTTGCAATTACCTTGAGGTCCGCGTCGGTTCTAAGGGCCGCCGCCAGCCGCGTATTCATGCGCTGGGCGATATCGAGGGCCTCGACATATTTTGGAAACGTCGCAACCTCGATCGGTGCGACGATTGTGCTTCGGTTCGACAGCGTGACGACCAGTTCGTCTGCCCCGAGCCGGATCAGCGCCTCGCGAACAGGTGACCGCGACATGTCGAACCGCGCTGCCAACGTCGTCTCGTCCAGCAGTTGGCCAGGGGGAAGGGCCAGCGCAAGAATCTCGTTGCGAAGCGTGTCGTATACGCTTTTCCAACCGGTACCCCGGACCCGTTTCACTTCAGACTCGTCAGACACTTAAGTCCCTTTCCTTCGCAGTTGGGCCATTGGGCCAGAAATTCCCAGCTCGGGCAATGTAATTTTTCCGCTTGACTTTGTCGACACGCTGTTGACACATATTGCTCAGTCGACACCAAGCCGACACGAAAAGCAAAAGAAACGGCTGAAGCCGACGAGTGGAACCCGCGCGCTTTGCGCACAGCAAAAGAGGAATGCCGATGCTTTCGAAGTTGATAACGTCCGCCTTGCGGGCGACGCCCGCGCTCGCTCTGATGGTAAGTCTTTCAGGAACTACAGCTCTCGCCCAGACGGCCGAAGGTTATTGGCAGGGCGTTCAGAAAGCTGGAGTTCTCAAATGTGGTGCCGCTGTCGCTCCTCCCTACGTCATGCGTGATCCGGCAACCGGCGAGTATTCCGGCTTCTTCGCCGACCTGTGCAAGGAGTTCGCGGACGCGCTGAAGGTCAAGCCGGAATTTGTCGATACGACTTGGGACAACATCGTTGCCGGTCTTCAGGCCGGCAAATGGAATGTCTCGCTTGCGCTGAACCGCACGCCGGCGCGTGCCATGGCCGTACAATTCTCCGTCCCGGCGATGGAGTACCAGATCTCGCTCGCCTACAATAAAGACAACCCGAAGATCCCTGCCGGCGCTGCCACCGTCGCCGACATCGACAAGGAAGGCGTGACGCTTGCCGTCATGTCGGGAACGGCACAGGACAAGGCAATTTCAGCGGCGGTGAAGACCGCGACCATCATGCGCCTGCCCGGCAATGATGAAACGCGCCTGGCGGTAACGTCGAAGCGAGCCGACATCCTGGTCGATGCCTCCGACACCAACCAGCTCTTCACCCAGTCCAATCCTGACTGGGCGGTTGCCATGAACCCGACGCCGGCGCTCGCCAAGCAGGGTGTCGCCTTTGGCTTGCCGCACGATCTGTCGGCAGCAGACGTCGATGTCGTGAACATTTTCCTGGAAGAGAAAGTCGCCACCGGCCACGTCGAGGAGCTGATCCACAAGGCTGTCGACGAAGTCCTCGCTGGAGCAAAGTAAGTTGCGGGCGTCGGCGTTCGTCGCCGGCGCTTCCTTTTTCTCTTTGAAAACCGAGATCGGCCATGACCATGTCTTTCAGCCTTCCCCTCGTCAAAATGCAGGCGCTTCACAAAAGCTACGGCGACGGTGCTGTCCAGGTTCTCAAGGGCATCGACATCGAAATGAAACCGGGGGAGCGTGTCGTTGTCATAGGCCCGAGCGGCGGCGGCAAAAGCACATTGCTCAGGGTGATGATGGGCCTTGAGAAAATCGACAGCGGATCAATCAGCTTCGATGGCAAGCCCTACATTTCTTCGGAGGCAGCTGACAGGAAGACGTCAATCGACACGGACGTCCGCCGCTCGATCGGGATGGTGTTTCAGCATTATACCCTTTTCCCGCATCTGAACGTCGTCCAGAATCTCGTTCTCGCCCCTTGCAAGGTTCGCGGGGAGCCCAGGGCAAAGGCCGAGGCGCGTGCGCAGTCCTTGCTCGACCGGTTCGGCCTCGGCGCCAAGGCCATGGCTTATCCCGCACAACTCTCCGGCGGGCAGAAGCAGCGCGTCGCCATTGCCCGTGCGCTGATGCTCGATCCTAAGCTCATGCTGTTTGATGAGGTAACGTCGGCTCTCGACCCGGAACTCGTCAGCGAGGTCGAGCAGGTCATCCTGCAACTCGCCGCCCAGAACATGCCAATGATGATCGTGACCCATGACATGTGGTTTGCCAGGAATATTGCATCGCGCGTGATCTTCTGTGCCGGCGGGGTTGTTGTCGAGGACGGACCGCCGGAACAGGTGCTTGGCGCTCCGAAGGAGGAGCGCACGAAGGAATTCATCGACCGCGTCTTTCATATCAAGCAGTAGGAGGCGACCGATGGACTATACGTTCGATTTCAATTCCGTGTCGTTTGCCCCACTCCTTAAAGGGCTGTGGGTGTCGCTGGAGCTGACGGCGGCGGCCAATCTGATCGGGATCGTCCTCGGTTTCGGTCTCGCGCTTCTGATCATGAGTCCGCTCCGGATCGTTCAGCTGCCCTTCATGCTTTTCGTCGAATTCTTTCGTTGCACCCCGGCCATCGTTCAGATCGTCTGGATCTTCTATTGCGTGCCGATGCTGTTCGATGTTTTTCTCGATCCGATAACAATGGGCATATTGGCACTCGGCCTCAATCTCATGGCGTTCAACGCCGAGGCGTACCGGGCCTCGATCCAGGCGGTCCCCCGCGAACAGCTCGATGCGGGCATAGCGCTCGGTCTCAATCCCTTGCAGCGGATCGTGCATATTGTATTTCCGACGGCATTCCGCGCTTCCGTGCCTGTCCTTCTGACGAACGGCATCGTGATCTTCCAGCAGAGCGCGCTGGTCGCCATCGTTGCGATCCAGGACCTCATGTACCAGGGAAAATACCTGGCGACCGAAACATACCGACCCATCGAGACATTCACCGTGGTCGCCCTGATCTACTTCGCAGTATCTTTTCCAGTCACCCAAATCGTCGGTCTGCTTGAGCGCCGCCGCCAGCAACTCGTTAGCTAGGAGGCCACCATGACACTCGATTTTTCGATACTTTTCCGCTTCGAACATGCGCTTTTGCTCGGGCTCTGGACGACACTGAAGCTGACGGCGATCTGCATCGTGCTGGGCTGCTCGCTCGGTTTCCTGGTCGGCCTTGCTCGAACGTCTGGAAACATCGGTCTCCGTGCCATATCCGGCATCTACGTCGAATTCTTCCGTGGCACGCCCGTGCTCATCCAGCTTTTCTGGATTTTCTTCTGCCTGCCGCTTGTCCTCGGCGTAGAGCTCTCGAACCTTACGTCAGGCATCATTGCACTGGCATTGTATATGGGCGCGATCACAAGCGAGACGTTCCGTGCGAGCCTCAAGGCGATCGGCCCGGAACAATTTGACGCCTGCGTTGCACTCGGCCTGCCGCAGAACACGCAGGTGCTCAACGTCATCCTGCCCCAGGCTGTGCTGCGTGCGGTCCCCACGCTGCTTTCCAATTGTGTCAGCCTGTTCAAGGAGAGTGCCCTCGTTTCAGCCGTCGGCATGGCTGACCTGATGTTCGTCGGTCAGAATATTTCGAGCAGTACGGCACGTCCCGTCGAAGTCCTGACGGTCGTCGCCTTGATTTATTTCGTCATCGCTTTTCCTTTGACCCGCGCGGTCTCGGTCATCGAGAGCCGGATCCTCAGGAAACTCGCAATCTAATCGCAATCGATTCAATACAGGAGACTTCCATGAAACTGTCCGGCGTCATGCCCGCGCTCATCACTCCGTTCGACGCGAACGGCAAGGTCGATTTCAAAGCCTTCGAAAAGCACCTGACCTCCCTGCGCGCCGCCGGCGTCACTGGCTGGGTGCCGATGGGTTCGACGGGGGAATACTCCGCGCTTTCGAACGTCGAGCGCGACGAGGTCCTCAAATTCGTCAAGGGCTTCGCCAATGAAGGCGAGGCCCTGATCGCCGGCACCAATGCGCCGGCAACACGTGAGGTCATCGAGAACACGTTGCGCGCCAAGGAGATTGGATACGACACCGTCCTTTTGGCTACCCCCTTCTACACGCGTCCGACGCAGGAGGAGTTGCTTGCCCACTTCCGCACGGTGCTCGACGAGACCGACGTCAATCTTGTTCTCTACAGTTATCCCTACAAGGACGGCGTCGAGATCGGCTTCGACATCCTCGACGCGCTCGCCGATGATCCGCGTGTGCTTGGCATCAAGGAGAGTTCGGGGTCGCTTCAGCGCGCGATCGACATTCACGCCCGCTACAAGGGCCGCATCGATCTTATCTCCGGGTCCGACGATATCGCGCTCGATTTCATGTTCTGGGGTGCTAACGCATGGATTTGCGGCCCGGCGAACTGCATGGCGAAGGCATGTGTCGATCTCGACAGGACCTTCCGCTCGGGCGATCTGGAAAAGGCGCGCGACAAGATGGTCGTGCTCTATCGCGCGATGAACATCCTCGAGAGTGGCAAGTTCGTGCAAAAGGTCAAGTATGGCTGCGAGCTTCAAGGCCTGCCGGTCGGAAACTGCCGTGCCCCGCTCGGCGAACTGTCCGCCGACGAAAAGGCCGAGTTCAAGACGGCCATGCAACCCATTCTCAACTGGTAGAACTCGGGGCGGCGCCTGTCGCCCTTTCCCCATTTTTTGCGAGGTTGGTCGTGTCATCCATCATGGTCGTTGGTGCCGGAATTATCGGCACCACCATTGCCTACCAACTCCAGCGCCGCGGCGAGACCGTCACCCTCCTGGACAGGGATGAGCCCGGCAGAGGCGCATCCTATGGCAACATGGCGAGCATTGCGGTGACCGAGTTCATGCCCGCTTCGCGCCCTGGCATATGGGCGCAGATGCCGAAGTGGCTCCTCGATCCGGAAGGCCCTGTCCGCGTCCGGCCGGGATATATGCCAAAGCTTCTGCCATGGTTCCTGCGGTTCCTGGCAGCCAGTCGCCCGTCAAAGCTGCGGGAGCTGGAATCGGCGGGCGCCGCGCTGTGCGGGCGCGTGTACGAGGACCTTGACGCCCTGTTGAAGGAAACCGGGCTCGAACACATGCTGAGCGCCGAAGGGTGCCTGAGCCTCTACACGGACGAAGCCGAATTCCGCGCCGACCGCCAGCATATCGAAATCCTCAAGCGGTTCGGGTTCAGGCATGAGATCCTCGGCGGCAACGCCATTCGGGACCTTGAGCCGGCGCTGACGAGGAAGATCGGCAAGGCCGTGCTCTTTCCCGACAACCGGTCCGTCGCCGATCCCTACAAGCTGGTGATTGCCCTGACGGAGAAATTCCGGTTTCTGGGTGGCGTCATTGTGCGGGGCGCGGTTGAAGGTTTCGATCATCAGGACGACAGCGTCTCCACCGTGACGCTGGGCGATGGGCGCGCGCTGAAGGCCGACAAGATCGTTCTCGCTGCCGGCGCATTTACCGCCCGGCTTTCCGCCCTTCTGGGGGAACACATACCGCTTGAAACCGAACGCGGATACCATACGCAGATCATGGATCCCGGCGTTTCGATGCGTCATTCGATCATCTGGCCGGCCCGTGCCTTCATGGTCACGCCGACGGCGGGCGGCATTCGCGTCGGCGGTACGGTCGAGATGGCCGGCCTCGATGCTCCTCCCGACTATCGCCGTGCGAAGGTATTGGTGAAGCGCGCGAAGGAAGCCTTGCCAGACCTTCAGGCGAGACAGGCGACGGAATGGATGGGCCATCGACCGGCATTGCCCGACACCGTCCCGGTCATGGGAGGCTCCGCCAGGCACCGGAACGTCTGGTACGCAACAGGTCACGGACACCTCGGCCTTACCTATGCCGCCACGACGGGCCGGCTGATGGCCGATCTCATTACGGGCGTCGACCCGCCCGTGGACATGAAACCTTACCGCGTCGACCGTTTCTGAGAACGGCGCAGAATCAAGGCAAAAGGGAAAGACATGCGCAACGAACTCTACATCGACGGCCAATGGGTCAAGCCTGTCAAGGGCGGCACGTGCGACGTCATCAATCCAGCTACTGAAGAGCTGATCCAGACGATCTCGGCCGCCACCGCCGAGGATGTCGACATCGCCGTCAAGGCAGCGCGCCGCGCTTTTGACAGGGATGGCTGGCCCAAACTGACCGGGGCGCAGCGAGCCAAATACCTTCGCGCGATCGCCGACGGGATCCGGGCCAGGCAGTCCGAGATCGCCAAATTGGAGGTCCTCGACAATGGCAAGCCCTTTCCGGAGGCCGATTGGGACATCGCCGACGCCGCAGGATGCTTCGACTTCTATGCAGGCCTTGCCGAGGAACTCGACAAAAATGCGGAAGAAGTGATCGCGCTTGCTGATGACCGCTTCACCTCGAAGGCCGTCAAGGAGCCGATCGGCGTCGCAGGGGCAATCATTCCCTGGAATTATCCCCTGCTGATGGCGGCCTGGAAGGTCGCCCCGGCGCTGGCTGCGGGTTGCACGGTCGTTCTGAAGCCCGCAGAGCAGACGTCGCTCACAGCGCTCGAACTTGCCGCCGTAGCCGACGAGATCGGGCTACCCGCGGGCGTACTGAACATCGTGACAGGGGCCGGATTGGTGGCCGGCCAGGCGATCGTCGATCACAAGGGGGTCGACAAGCTGGCCTTCACCGGGTCGGGTCCGGTCGGCTCGAAAATCATGGCCGCCGCCGCCCGCGACATCAAGCGTGTGAGCCTGGAGCTTGGCGGTAAGTCGCCCTTTGTGGTGTTCGACGATGTCGACATCGAGCAGGCGGTCGAATGGATCATGTTTGGCATCTTCTGGAATCAGGGACAGGTTTGCTCCGCGACCTCGCGTGTCCTCGTTCATGAAGCGATTTACGAAGCCCTGCTGGCGCGCCTCATCGAAGAGACGGAGAAGATCACGATCGGCAACGGCATGGATGACGGCGTCCTTCTCGGACCGCTGGTATCCAAGCGTCAGCACGAGCAGGTTGTCGCCGCGATCGAGGGCGCCAGCAAGGCAGGGGCGATCGTTGCATGCGGCGGAACCCGGCCGGAAGGCTTCGACAAGGGGTACTATCTTCGCCCGACAATCCTGACCGACGTCCCCCTCGACAGCGACGCCTGGGTGGAGGAGATCTTCGGTCCGGTCGTGTGCGTCAAGCCGTTCAAGACGGAAGAGGAGGCGATCGATCTGGCGAACGACTCCCGCTTCGGACTTGCCGCCGCCGTCATGTCGAAGGATGACATCCGCGCCGAGCGCGTGGCCGCGGCCTTCCGGGCGGGCATCGTCTGGATCAACTGTTCGCAGCCGACCTTCACGGAAGCGCCCTGGGGCGGCTACAAGGAATCCGGCATCGGTCGCGAACTCGGACGCTGGGGACTGGAAAACTATCTCGAGACCAAGCAGATCACCAAATACGTCACGGACAAGCCGTGGGGCTGGTATATCAAGTAGAGGTTGCCCGATGCTTTTCAAAAGATCCCTCGACATACTGCTCGTGCACTGCCAGGGCGAACTCGGCCATGTCCTCGTCGGGGGCGCTGCAGAGATTCCCGGCGCAACCATGCTCGACAAGATGAATCATGTTAATACGGTGGACGACAGCCTCCGCCGTTTCGTCACGTTCGAGCCGCGCGCGAATGTCGCCATGTCGGTGAACCTGCTCGTGCCTCCGACGCGTCCCGACGCCGATGCTGGCTTCATCGTCCTGCAGGCCGACCGCGCCCATCCGATGTCGGGCAGCAACTGTATCTGTGTCGTCACCGCTCTGCTGGAGAGCGGACGGATATCGATGCAGGAGCCGGAGACGACGGTTCGGCTCGACACTCCGGCCGGCCTCATCGTTGCTCGCGCGCGCTGTGAGAACGGCCGCTGCCTGAGCGTCAGCCTCGATAACGTGGCGTGCTTTGCCGAATTGCTCGACCGTGAGCTCGACACACCGGTCTGGGGCAGCATCAAGGTCGATGTCGCCTTCGGCGGGGTCTACTATGCATTGGTCGATGTCAACCAAATCGGTCTGACGATCGAGCCGGGAAATGCGCATGCGCTTGCCGAGGCCGGAATAGAGCTGAGACGGCTTCTTGCCAAACAGATCGATGTCGCCCACCCCACGCTTCCCGGCGTGAACGAGATCGCTTACGTGATGTTCCGCGACCAGGAGCCGGACGGCGCCGTTCGGACGTGCACGACGCTCCAGCCAGGCCGGGTTGATCGCTCCCCTTGCGGCACGGGCAGTTCGGCCAACCTGGCCACTCTTTACGCGCGAGGCATGGTATCCCCGGGCGACGGGCGCATATCGCGCTCCATCATCGGCGGAGAGTTTTTGGCGGAAGTGATAGGCGAGGCCGAAATTGGTGGACGCAAGGCCATCCTGCCGCGCATTACCGGTCGCGGCTATGTGTATGGACGTTCCGAGCTGCGCCTTTCGGACGACGACCCGTTTGCAACGGGGTTCGCACTGTCCGACACCTGGGGACCACAGGTCGGTCTGTTAAAATGAGGACAGATCGATGAGCACTTCGCTTGAAGGGAAGACAATCCTGGTGACAGGCGCATCCGGTGGGATAGGTGCGGCAATCATTGAGCGGCTGGCAGTCGAGGGCGCCCGTCCGATCATTCACTATGGTCGCGATAAAGACGGGGCGGAGGCGCTTCTCGCCCGTATCGGCGGTGACGGATTGACCGTGCAAGCAGACCTTTCGACGTCGGACGGTCCCTTCGAACTCTGGCGCAAGGTTATCGGCGACGCAGGACGGGTGCATGGACTTGTCAACAATGCCGGGATCCGTATGGAAACTTCGGTCGACGCCTCGCCCGAGGACTGGAAAGCCGCGTGGCAGAAGGAATTCCAGATCAATTTCTTTGCGGCTGCGGATCTTTCCAAGGAGGCCATCCGCCATTTCAAGGCGAACGGCGGGGGTCGCATCGTCAATATGGCAAGCCGAGCGGGTCAGCGTGGCTACGCGGCCGATGCGATGCCCTACGGGGCGACCAAGGCTGCGCTTGTCAACTTGACGAAGTCCATCGCCCGCAGCTTCGGGCAGGACGGCGTGACGGCGATCGCAATCGCTCCAGGCTGGGTGCGCACGGATATGGCGGAAGACTTTATCGCCACCCACGGGAAGGCAGCGGCCGTCGCCGACATTCCGATCGGCGAGATGGCTACCCCGTCGGAAATAGCCGAACTCGTGGCGTTCGTGCTGCGTCCAACACAAGCCTCGCTTAATGGCGCGACACTCGACGTTAACGGCGGAAGCTACCTTCGATAATTGCAAGACGGAGATGTCATGAAACGGTTTGAAGACAAGGTTGCGATCGTTACCGGTGCCGGCGGCGGAATAGGGTCGGCGATCGCGCGCCGCTTGTCTGCGGAAGGGGCGCTCGTCATTATCACCGACGTGAACGCCGAAGCCGCCGCGCAAACAGCAAACCTCATTGAGGCAGAAGGTGGTGCGGCAATCGCGATCGCTGCCGACATATCGAAAAAGGCTGCATGCTTCGACCTGATCAACAAGGTCTTCAGCCTGAAAAGCCGGATAGACGTACTGGTCAATAACGCTGGCATCAACCGGCGCGGTAACCTGTTGTCACTGTCGGACGAGGACTGGGACATCAGCTTCACCGTCAATCTGGATTCAATGTTTCACCTGTGCCGTGCTGTCCTTCCGCACATGATCGGTGCGGGTGGAGGCGCCGTTGTCAACACCGCATCGCAGTGGGGACTTTATCCAGCGCCGAACCACATCGCGTACAATACCACGAAGGCCGCCGTCGCGGCTTTCACGCAGAATCTCGCGCGTGACTACGCTCCGGATAAGGTTAGGGTCAACGCAGTCTGCCCCGGTGAGATCCATACCCCCATGCTGGAAGCGGGTGTGAAGCGGTCGGGCCGCACCATCGCCGATCTGAACAAGCTCGTGCCATTTGGGCGTATCGGTAAGCCCGAAGAAGTCGCGGCGCTCGTCGCGTTTCTGGCGTCCGATGAGGCGGCGTTTATGTGCGGATCGTTGGTCGAGATTACAGGAGGCCAGGCTGTAGCCTAGTGAATCCGCCATAACGCAGAAGCAGCAACCTTGAACTACGTAAACTTCGCTATGTCACAGGGTTCGAACGGTCTTCGAACCTATTCCAGACCACCGTCTAAACAGTCTTGTTAGGAACCGAGGATGGGATCAAACTACGATACCGACATTCGAGAGTTTATCATTCAGTCGTGCGGCGTCGGGCATATGCGGCTCGCGCCGCATCCATGCGCGTGGAGTTTGCAACGACCCATTCGGCTAAGCCCCGAACAGGATCCAGGAACTCCCGCCCGAGATCCGTCAGCGCATATTCCACCTGAGGCGGGTTGACGGGCGTGACGGTCCGGGAGACGAAACCATTCTCCTCAAGTTCACGAAGCGTCGATGCCAGCACCTTCTGGCTGATTTCGCCCACCTCGCGACGCAGTGCGTTGAAGCGCAGCGGCCCATGACCCAGCACACGCACGACCAGCAGCGTCCACTTATCGCTGATCCGCGCGAGCATCCGGCTGATGTGATCGCAGGTGGCGGTATCCTCGTGGTTATCTGGTTTCAACAAAGTGCCTCCTTGTCCGATCCCACAAACAATACGTAATCTGGTTACTATTGGAAACCGGCATACAGGAGATTAACTTTGAATTCTAACCCCCGGATCGCCATTATCATCGGTTCAACTCGACCGACTAGATTTGCCGACACGCCAGCACAATGGATATTGAAACAGGCTCAGGCGCGCACTGATATGGACGTGGAACTAATCGATCTGCGCGATCACCCGCTCCCCTTTTTCGACGAGATGGCATCGAACATGTGGATGCCGAGCCAGAACCCGGAAGCAGTCCGTTGGCAGGAAACTGTCGGACGCTACGACGGCTATATCTTCGTCGTCGCAGAATATAACCACTCGATTACAGCCGTTCTCAAGAACTCGCTCGATCAAGCCTACAAGGAATGGGTTCGCAAGCCCTTCACCGCTATCGGCTATGGTGGAACTGGCGCCGCGCGCGCGGTCGAACATCTTCGGGGGATCGGGGTGGAACTGCAAATGGTTTCTACGCATGCCGCTGTCCATATCGGCGGCGGCGATTTCATGGCCATTCATCCGGCCTTCGGAAAAAAGCCGATAGCGGAGATCGAAGCGAACCTACTGCCGGCGGCAAAAACAGCGCTGGACGAACTGGTCTGGTGGGCCAAGGCGACGATGGCGGCAAAGGCGGCCGAGGTCTGATCGGAGGTACGTGGGACTGCCCAGCGCCGGCGGAAGCCTTGGGTGGCTAGGCAATGATCGTAACCGGCGTATTCGAGACGTCAAGCTCAGCAGCCCGAACAGGGCTGCTGGTCCGATACCCATCAGGCAACACTAAAATCCAAACCTGTCTTCTCACTCGCCGAGCGATTTCCGACAATAGAATTCCTGACACGACCACCATTAGGGTGAGACGCTGGTCATCGACACGGTGCGCGAGACCGTCGAGCGCTTCAGGGCGATCTGGGAGGCGGAGAAGAAGAACCTCCCGATGGCGGCCAACGTTGTTGCAGCGATTGACGAGCATGCCCCCCAAAGTCGAACTGTACCGCGAGTTAGCTGGGACGGCATAAGGTGGATGCAGTTAAAGTATCGCCCCATCCGGAGATGACGCCTTTGCAGACAGGGCTTGATGCTGCCGGCACCGCGCCCCGAAAAACGCGCAGGGGCGACGACCACGACGCATGTCATCCGGCAAGAACAATAGGAGTGAGCCGGGTGTTTTCTTCCCCCGAGTAGTGCCGAGGGCAGGTGCTTTATTCAATGCGTCTTCCTCCGTCGGGGAGATCACTTCGGTGTTGCTGCCGAGACCGTCACTATCTTTCCCACCAACCTGAACGGACTCGCCACCGCGATGGCAGCCGCATCAAAAACGAAAGCGCCGACCTCGGCGGGGGACGCGCCTTGTTGACTTTTGAAAGAAGCAAATTGAGGCTCGAGCCCGGCCAGGTTGGCAAAACGGTTGTGCCCGGTTTCGTCCGGTCCCGGCAATGCCGTTATGTCGATTACTCTTAGACGGTACTTCTGCGCAGCCTGCGTCACTGCTGGATCGTTGATATCCAGGCGACCGGCCCGTTGTCTATCGCTCCCAAACAAGCTCGATACAAGAAGCGCCCTATCGTCCTTTGAGACAAATAGCGTCAAAGGCGCGACCATTGGCCCGATCGTTTCAAGCTGACGAAGGAATACGTCGGTGTCGATGTCCGGCGCCGCCAAAAAAACAGCAAGTCGTTTGAGTACGTCCTCACGGCCGTTAAGCTTCAACTGTCGAAGGGCCTCCATGATGAGGAAACCTCCCATGCTATGCCCGAACAGGATGATCGGTTTTCCACCCGGTTGCGCGGCCAACGACGAGATCACTGATACGAGATCGTCCCGCGAGTACAGTGCTGCATCCCTGTCGGCGATATAGCCGGCAAGAGTACCCTCCGATGGCCAGGAGAACAGAACCGGGCTACCCTTGATCTTCGCGTCGACGGCGATTTGTGCGAGCCGAAAGAGGCCCTCCTGATAGGTGTAGTTATAGCCGTGCACAAAGAGGCCGACCGGACCATCTTTGACCGGCCTGCCTGCGGTCGCCATAAATTGCCTTTCGTCGACGGTTTTTCGCTCGATGACAACGAAGTCCCGGCGAGCATCGGGTGTGGTTTTCGGCCACTCGATGGAAGACGTCCTGTGCGTAGGTGGAATCGAAACAACATACTTCTCGAACGTCAGGGAGCGACTGCGGCCACTTCCGAAGCCCTGCCCGTGTTTGATCCTGTTGGTAGCAGCGAATAAAGTGAGTTGCCGCGCGCCCCCGGCCCCGTCATTCGGTTGAAGGACGGAGGCAGTGGGTCGCGTCGCACAGGCCGTGAGTTCAAGGGCCAAGAGGGCGATAAGGGAAATACGCGACCCTCGCGTTTTCCAAGGATATGTGAAGATGGCTCTCATTGATCCTGCTCAATGTCGTCTCGCGTGCAAGCACAAAGTGGTGGCTGACTATCTCGATCCTCGTGGGTCACGACTGGAGCCGCTCCATGGTCGTTTCAAGAATCAAGTCTTTGCGCACTTGGGAGCGAGGCCTTCCAGCAAGGACTTGAAGGGTTTCGACCGCTTGGTCGTTACTTTGAGAGCAAGGCCATCGCCCGCTGGGGATACGATCATTTCCGTTCTTGCCGGACGGGGCTCGGTAAGTGCCCTTATCCTGGCAAGAAACGCCTTGCTGTCGAATTGCTTGGATGATTTCATCAAACCGTCCCGCGAAGGAGAAGAGTGAAAAAACACCTCGAGATTGACGACCGGTATGGATCGGATGTTTCTGACGATGTCGATGTCCGGACGCGTGGTGATGGCAAGACAATGTGCTTGGGTGGACAGGGCTGACGCAACGTCCGCAATGGATGATATCACCGTCGATCGATAGCCATGTTCAGCCAGTCTCGCAGCGATCACGTCACCAGCCCCCACTGGCAGGAAGATCAAAACGGGTTCCTGCGGGGGGCTTTGCGAAAGTCGGGTCATCGTCGATCCTCTCAGCGCCCCATTAACATGGGAGCGCCTGTGTGTGCCGGCTGTTCAGCTTTTTGAATGGGGGTAATGGCGGCGCTCACGCCGCGCTCGCAAAGGCCGCCAAGGTGGTCGCCGACGCACCGAGCTCGTCGCAGGTTTCCCGCGCCTCAAAAGTCTCGTTGTTATGAATGTTGACTTCCGCCATTTTCGCCACGACGCCAATCGACGGGATCAGATAGCCGAGAAGTCTGATGATCTTGAACGGCGTCGAACCAATCGTGAGCTGCCGCTTCCCGTAGTTTCTCGCGAACTCTTCCGCAGCTTCTCGCATCGTAAATGCTTGCGGGCCCTGCGCCGCATACTCCTTGTTCAACGACACATCGCTCCTGAATGCCGCTGCAACCAGTTTCGCGTAATCCGCGGCCGCAATCCAATACGATTTGTTGTCAATTGGATGACTGAGAATCCGCACTTTGCGGCCCATGATCATGCCGTGAAAGAAATTTTCCATGAAATTGGACGCGTAGAAGATCGTGTAGGCCAATCCGGATTGCTTGACGGCATCGATCCCGCCCTTCTTGTCGCAATAAACCCACCAGTCTCCTCGATAATTTCTCGCCAGGAACGATGACAGGAACACGACATGACCAATGTCCAACTCCTTGGCGACCTTCAATATATTGTCAATCCCGTGTTTCTCGGCGTTAAAGCGGGGGTTCATATTCTTGTTGGACACGCTGATATAGATGCCGTCTGCACCGTCCATCGCTTTCCTCAAGGCCGCCAGATTCTGCAGGTCACCTTTTACGAACGTCACGCCTGAGGGAAGGGCGTGTCTTGCGTCCTCGACATCCCGGACAAGGGCGGTGACATCATAACCGGAATTCACCAGTTGCACGGTTACGGGCTTTCCCAGCATGCCCGTGGCGCCGAACACCGTTATTTTCTTCATTGTTGTCTCCTGACGACCGTTTTATGAGAAGAACGGTTTCCCATTTTTTTCGACGTTGATCGAACCCGGCTTATTGCGTTGTCGACACAGCACCCGTTCTCGACGTGGCACCCTTGTCGGACCATTCCGGAGGAAGCCCGATGCCGCCTGCGACGATGCCGGTCAGCCCCGGATTGCGACCGAAGGATTCGCAGGCGACAAATTTAGGCCTGCCGCCGAGAGAGGTGCCGAGTTTTTTGAGCGAGGGGAGTTTTCCCAGCTTCCCGAACGGTGTTTCACCCATCACGAGCAGCCCGCTGAAGTCCGCGCCGAATGCCGAAGCCAGATCGTAGGCATCGCCGACTTCCGAAACCTTTGGGGAACTTGCCAGAGCGTTGGCGCCTCGTCCCCAGAGCATTGCGGCATCCTGCTTGCCCGTAGCGTCCGTTGCTTCCGCCTCGATCGATAGGCTGCCCAGTCCGATAGGGATACGGGGCACTGGAATCCCGTTGGCACCGAGAGCCGAGGGAATGAACCCCACGACCTTCGAAGCTGCCGCAGCCAGCTTGTCCGTGGCGGTTGCATGCGTCACCGTCGCATGGATAGTGAGGTCCGCAGGGGCGCCGCTGTCGACTACCGAAAATCGATCGCTCAGGCCTATGCACAATGAACGGTCCACGACATTTGCAACCAGCATACGCTGCGTTTGGGACAGCTTCGGTGCCGCGCGATCGGAAAACATAGTCGAGACGATACGCACTGTCCTGGCGGAGAGCACCTTTGCCCGGTCGACGCGAAGCCGTGATCTGGTGACGACCCCGTCTGACCGAGCGAGGTTCTCATAGGACGACAACGTCCCACCTTCGGTCATTGGTGCGGTGGCGCAAGCCGTGAGAACCATCAGCGTCATTATCGCCGACGCCCCGCCCAATCCCTTGACCCTGTTCATCCTGATGCCGCGCCTTCACAATTAGAGTGATCGCTCTATTTATTTCCATCTTGGCCTCTCCGTCAAGGTAAGATAGAGTGATTGCTCTATTTTTGAGGGATGGGGAATGAGAACGGTCGATACCGTCAAGCATGAGAAAAAGCGGCGGGAGATCCTCGACGCGTCCGAACGCTGTTTCGCGCGCGATGGTTTCCAGGGAGCCAGTATCGCTAAGATTTGCGCTGAAGCGGGTATCAGCCCGGGCCACCTTTATCACTACTTCGCGAGCAAGGAGGAAATCATCGCCGCGATTGCGGAAATGCAGCTTGAAGACACGCGCTTTTATTTTGAGCATATGTTCCAGGGTGCAAATGCCATCGATACCCTGATTTCCGAAATCGGGCGCAATGTGACATGCCAACAACCGGACAAGGGAAGTCTGTTTTTTGATCTAGTCGCCGAAGCGAGCCGAAACCCGGCTTTGGCCAGCATCGTTCTGGAGAAAAACCGGACTACATGTAAGCTCCTTGCCGATCTGCTACGCAGATGTCAGTTGCGCGGCGAGATCGATCCGGATCTTGACCCGGACGCGGCGGCGGCGCTGCTGTTCGATCTGTTCAACGGCTTGAGAACCTGGTCGCTGCGTGATCCGGAGCTTGACTTGGGCAGGAGCGTCGATCTCTTCCGCTTGATGGTAGCCCGTTTTCTGACACCGTCTCGACGACCATCGTTGCAGGGATGAAGCATGTCATGGTTGCCAGACTCGTCGAACTCACGGATTGTCTCGGCCGAGGACGAATTGGGCCGATGATGAGGCCCCGCGGCTCGGGAATGTTCGCGAGACCATGCGGGAAACGTGTCAAGCGCCCAAGGCGGGTAATCGGTATACCTTCCGCACCGCTTTCAGGCGTCAGCCCGCCACTGGCGACGATGGCACCGCTGTAATGCCGCCGCACCTGCACCACACCTGATCAAGTTCGAAGACGCCGAACATGGCGTTCTGGTCCGCTGCGTGCAAATAGCCCGCGCCCACCGTATCGAGTTAGCGCCGGGTCGGGATCCTGCGCGTCGTTGTAGCTGGCGAGCGAAGAGACCCGGACGCCGATGCGGCTGGCCGGCACCTCGGCGGCGATGGCCGCGAATGCCTCCATGTTGAAGCGCGCGGTTTTCCAACGTACCGCCATACGCCCTCATCAGTCTGTTCGCCTAGAGCGATGACGGTGGCAGAGCAACGAACTGACGTGCCTTAGTCGTTTTGGTGGCATCAGCCTTCGCCGCCTATAGCACGACGTTTTGAGGCCGCCGCAGGGTGGCCTTGTGCAACAACCAATACCGGGACATGTCCCGGCATTGGTCGCTCTTCTGCGGAAACCTTGCTGCTCAACTCGCCATGGCATAGCTCTGGCTGTCAAGGCTCTGCTGCTTCCAGCTTCTCTCACTGATGCGGAAGCGAGCAATCATCTCAGCCAGAGTGTCGGTCTCATGGGCAAGGCCCTGCGCGGCCGCGGTGGTTTCTTCTACCATTGCGGCGTTCTGTTGCGTTACCTTGTCCATCTGATCGGCAGCAGAAGAAACCTCACGCAGGCTGGAAGCCTGTTCGCGGGCGCTGATCGCGATGTCGCTGATTGTGCTGCTCATCGCCACGACTTGGCCGACAATCTCCTTCAACGATGTGCCGGATTCAGACACGAGTTGAACGCCTGCCTCGACCTGAGTTGATGAGGTGGAGATAAGCGTTTTGATTTCCTTTGCAGCTTGCGCGGAACGCTGGGCAAGCTCACGCACCTCCTGCGCAACGACGGCAAAGCCTTTGCCGGCCTCGCCCGCGCGAGCCGCCTCGACGCCTGCGTTAAGCGCGAGCAGGTTCGTCTGAAAAGCGATCTCATCGATGACGCTTATGATGTTGCCTATCTTGGCGGAGGAACCCTGTATCTCGGTCATGGCCGAAATGGCGCGAGTGACAATCTCGCCGCCCTTTTCAGCATTGACGCGGGCCGTGGCGACGGTACCCTGGGCGCGACTTGCACCTTCTGCCGTGCCATTCACGCCGCGGGTCACATCACTGAGAGCCGCAACGGTTTCTTCGAGTGAAGCAGCCTGTTGCTCAGTGCGCCGCGCGAGATCGTTGGAAGCTGTAGAGATTTCCCCAAGGCCAGAGCGGATTGTGGCAACTGCATTGATCACGCTTCGGATCGCGTCTTCTAGCGAGGAGACAGAGCTGTTGAAGTTCTGTCGAATGATTTCGAATTCCGGCGCCACGCTTTCTTTCATGCGTACTGTCAGATCGCCCGCCGCAAGGGCGTCAAAGCCGTTCTGAACCAGATAGACGAAGCGGCGCAGGTCCTCGGCCTTAGCGTTGTCTACATCCGCCTGACGTTGCCGCTGGCTTTCGACATGCCTTTGCAGTTCTTCCTGTTCGACCTTAGCTGCTTCACCACTGGCGAGATCCTGACGGAATTTCTCCAGAGCGGTGGTCAATGTTCCTAGATCGTCGGTTCGGTTGCGGCTATCGATCACGTCTGAATAGTTGCCAGCGCTCATCCTTTTCACGCCGGCAAGGACTGCAGCCAGCGGCCTCCCGATGATCGAACGCGATGCAAGCTGGATGGCTGCGAGCGCCACGATGAGGATGATCAGGCCTCCAACGAGGGCGCTGCGGATCTGGCTCCAGACCGGATCGGTAAAGGTAGAGCCGGGAACATCGAGGACGGCGGCCCAGGTCGTGTTCATGCCGGGCGCGGTGAACGGGTAGATCAACCGAACCACACCATTCGGCATGTCCCTGACGACCTGCATCTTGCCATCTGACAATGCTTGCTGCACTTGATCTGCACCCGGATCGGCGTATGGCTTCATCAAGCTGTTCTTGTCGGGGTTTGCAAGCCAGTTTCCGTTATTGGCAAGCAGCATGACGTGTCCGCCGCCAAAGGGGCGCATCTCGCCGAGCGCACCCGTCAGGTCGTCAAGTTTAATGTCGACGCCAGCTAGCGCAACCATTTGACCGTCTATTCTAATAGGTACGGATACAGTCGTCACGAGCTGCTTGAGATTTGACGTAAATGGCGAAGTAATGACGGATTTGCCCGTTCTGACAGGCGTCGCGTAGAATTCCCAGTCCGGTGAAATGGAAAAGCTTGAAAACCCCACTTTGCCGTCAAGGCCCTTGGCCCAGTATGCTGCAAAATTCCCCTCCGGATTGAGGCCTTCCGGCCCAGAGAGCGGCTTCGGACTCTTGTTGCCGACAACGTCACACATCCAGGCGCCATTGACGCTCTCGTATTGTGGCGGGATCGTTTTCAGCAAGGCGATAATATCGCTGCGCTTGCGTGAACCTTCCTCGATATAGCCCGTCAGACCGCCGGCAAGGGTTGCTGCAGCAGACGTTGCCTGCGCAATATTCTTTGCGAGCTCCTGCGTGACCCCCGATGCTTTCTCGGTGGCGAGCACCATGACTGCCCTTTCAGTCTGAAGCTTGGTGTTCCAAGCAGCGATGGCCGTGTAAGCCGCAAAAATAACCGTAATGGCCACACCGGTCGTAAACACAAGTTTGGCCGAAACGGTCCCAAGAAAATGTTTCATGCGAGAGGCTCCCACTCTTGACTCTTTCGGCAATTTGCAGCGAAATACTTAACTAGTTAATAATAATGCTTGAGAGGAAATCGTTTTTCGGATCGCAAGGTCATCATCATGCGATCCGCCGGACAGGAGAACGGTTTCGTGACAAGTATGGTTATGCCGGTGGGATCATGATTTTGGCGCAATGGACTGTCGCCTGCAGTCATGCGAAATGGCACTCTTGGACAGGCAATCTATTTACAAAAATGAGAAGTTCACGCGACTTGAGAGGTTGTCCCGATGGGTCGAACATCGTCGTTAGCGACGAACAGCGCGAAGGGCCTTCGCCGGCATTTGGCGCCAGCGGCGAGGTTGAATCGCGACGTCGACAAAGGACGCACTAATCGATCAAGCCTTCCGTCGGAGGAGCCCCAGTACTTCCCTGGCTGTGGTCAAATTCATGGTGGCGCGCTTTGTGACGCCAATGAAATCGCATTTTGAATTGGAGGACGGCATGAGCTTCGATCTTGGCATAACCGGAAAAACCGCTTTCGTAACGGGGGGCGCGTCAGGCATCGGTGCGGTGCTTTGCCGGACCCTGGCAATCCTCGGAGCAAGTGTCGCTGTTGCCGACCGCGACATGGAAGGCGCAGAACGAGTGTGTTCCGAATTGAAGGCCATGGGGCAGAAGGCGCTGGCTGTCGAACTCGATGTAAGCGATCGCGCGTCGGTAGCGAAGGCGATCAACGCGACCGTTGAGCAATTGGGGCCGCTTGAGCTTGCCGTGAACAACGCTGGAATCGCCACGCCGCGAGGGCCGCTGCACGAGCAAAGCCCGGATGACTGGGATTTGTGCCTTGCCGTCAACCTTTCAGGGGTATTCAACTGCATGCGCTCGCAGGTCATCGAGATGCTCGCACACGGGAAGGGTGGGGCGATCGTGAACCTTTCATCTATTTGCGGTGTGATCGCGGTCGCGAATACTTCGGCCTACACAGCCGCGAAGCATGGCGTCGCAGGGCTCACCAAAACTGCGGCTCTGGATTACGCGGAGAAGGGCATCAGAATCAACGCAGTAGCGCCAGGCTATGTCGACACCCCTCTGATGGCGGTTCGGCCTCAGGCCGAACGAGATCTTGTCGCCCAACGTCATCCGATGCAGCGCATGGCAACGCCGCAGGAAATCGCCGACATGATCGTCTTTCTGCTTTCTGATCGTGCGAGTTTCGTCACAGGTTCGGTCCAGTTGGCCGACGGCGGATACACCGCCCGCTGAGTCCCAATGAAGGGGCTTCCGTGCGGTGCTGTTTGGAGAACCGATTGTGACGCTCCCGCCTGGACTCTGAAAGACACGGTAGCCCGTGACCACATCGGTTGCGGTTCGGCGGTGTCAAGCTTTCGGGTCTTGGCCGGGAGGGATCGAAGTACGGTCTCGAGGAATTTCTGGAAATCAAATACGTCTGCCTTGGCGGCGTTGTGGTTCGGCGGTGTCAAGCTTTCGGGTCTTGGCCGGGAGGGATCGAAGTACGGTCTCGAGGAATTTCTGGAAATCAAATACGTCTGCCTTGGCGGCGTTGT
>NZ_LMCZ01000002.1:0-212666 GCF_001424965.1 Rhizobium sp. Root1204 | reverse complement strand
GCGCGGCGTGTTTTGAATCTGGTGAGACGGCGGCTGGGACGGCGGGAGGGGTAACGCACCGGCGGCGGCGCTGATCATGCTGATGAGGAGACATCGATCATTCACGTCGTTCTCTGCTGACGGCGCGAAGCCCCCCATACGGCCTCTCTTTTGGGCTGGTYTGGCACCGGACCGGCCCTGGCCTGCAACGGCTCCGCCGACCTTCYTCCCCTGACCGCAGGCGGTCATTCCTCGCGAGCCAACAAGCTCGGCTGCCACCGTCCTTCGCTAACGCTGCGGTCCTGCGGATGCATTCCGTCCAATCCGTCGCCTCTCGACCGCCATCGAGGCCGCATCGGGCGGCTTCGAACAACCTCAGGAGATCAAGACAATGGCCCAGATCGGCACCTTCACCCGCGACGAAACCGGCGCCTACAACGGCACCATCAAGACCCTCACCCTCAACGTCAAGGCATCCATCAAGCCCTGCGACCGCGACAACGACCGCGCACCCGACTTCCGGGTCACAGCAACGGGTGTCGAGTTCGGAGCAGGCTGGAGCCGGACCGCCCGCGAAACGGGCGCCGAATACCTCTCGCTCAAGCTCGACGATCCGTCCTTCACGGCGCCGGTCTACGCCTCCCTCGTCCAGGGCGACAAGGGCGAGCACAAGCTCATCTGGTCACGCTGACCAGCACCACGGCGCTCCGCTCAAAGCGGGGCGCCCTCATTCCTGTGGATAGGCGGTGCATAACTCGGTAATGTTTTCNCGCCGGTCTACGCCTCCCTCGTCCAGGGCGACAAGGGCGAGCACAAGCTCATCTGGTCACGCTGACCAGCACCACGGCGCTCCGCTCAAAGCGGGGCGCCCTCATTCGATCACATAGCCCAGCGCGCGATAACCCACGCGTCGCTTTGCGGCCATCCGGGCCAGAACGGGAACGGTGCTATCGACATAATCGACGACCAAGACGTCTCTCTTACCATCATGCTGGCGATGCAGACGGCCGACATACTGCGCCAGAGTTCCCTTCCAGGCGATCGGCATGGTCAGGAACAATGTGTCGAGCCGGGCGTCATCGAAGCCTTCCCCGATATAGCGCCCTATCGCAAGTATCAGGCGCTCATCATCGTCTGCGACATTCAACGCCGTGTTGGCTTGCTTGCGATCCTTCGCCGACATGCCACCGCGCAGCACCACCAGATTTTTCACGAACGGCTCGAACTTCTGCTGGAGATAATCGAGGTGATCCTTCCGCTCCGTTAGCAGGATGGGCGAACGTCTGGCCTCAAGGGATTTCAGCACGTCATCAAATATCAGGTCATTTCGGCCTTGGTCCTGCGCAAGGGCCGCATAAATCGCTGGCATTGACGGGCGCTCGGCCGAGGCGAGCGACGCTGGCAACTCAAACTTCGTCGAACGGTCGCGGGCACGGTGGCGAATACCACGCTCGGCAGCTTGAACTCTTGCATCAACCCGATGGCGAACGGGGCCGCATTGCATGAAGATGATCGGATGATGGCCGTCTTTTCGGGCGACCGTCGCTGATAGACCAACGACGTATCGCCCCTTGGACCTGCGAGCGACAAGTTCAAAACTTGCAGCGGACAGATGGTGGCACTCATCGACGATCAGATGACCGTAATTGCCGACAATGTCATCGACCTCGCCATTCCGTACCAGGCTTTGGATCAGCGCCACATCGATGATCCCAGTTGGCTTTCTTTTCCCGCCCCCGATGATGCCGATCTGCTTTGGATCAATGGACAGAAATGAACTCAGGCGCTCCACCCATTGGGTCAGAAGTTCCCGGCGATGGACAAGAACCAACGCGTTGCGCGCCCGATGTGCGATAAGCGCGGCTGCGACAACCGTCTTGCCAAAGGCCGTCGTCGCGGCAAGCACACCGGTGTCGTGGGCGACAAGAGCATTAAAGGCCATCGACTGGGGCCGCCGCAGTTCGCCCTGGAACGCAATACCGGCAGGTAGCGTAACCCCATCTTCGCGGAGATCCTCCAAAATGGCGGTCGCGCCATGGCTCTTGATGAGTTCAACTGTTTCATCGAGACAGCCTCGTGGCAGAGCGACATGGCGTGGGTGAAGTTCGGCACATGAGATGATCCGAGGCTTGCCGAATGCCGGCAATCGCATTGCTTGCGCACGATAGAATTCCGGGTTTTGGAATGCTGCCAGGCGCACGAACTGCGCAATCAGCGCGGACGGAAGCTCGGTCCTATCAATGTAAACCTGATCAGCGATCACGACCTTGATGCTTTGCGGGATCGCAGCCTCTATTCGCCGCGGCTCGCTACGACGTGACGGCAACATCTTCCACGGCTCATCGGCATGTTCGTCATCGACTGGCATCCGGACGCCCAAGACCCGCCCCGACAATTCGGCTTCGTCGGCAATCCTGAAGACTTCGTCCGCCGATAACCTGGGCAAAGACGACAGGTATGCCCACTGGTCATCGTAAGGTCGTAGGTCGCCATCGACAAAAACGCTGTTGCCATTTTCACGGGCTTTCCTTTGCAGAGGAAGCGCGATCAGATTGCCGAAGCCGCCAAGTGGCATCGTATCCTGGTTAGGAAAGAAACGGTCGTAAGACGTGAAGCCGATCTCGGGACGGTTCTCCATCGTCTCCGTTATTAGCGCGGCACCAAGTTGTCGTGCGATCTTTGCGGGAACGGGTTCGGAGAAGAATATCCAGACATGGCCACCGTTTCCAGACCTCGACCGTTCGAGGGCAGCGGAAATTCCTTTTGCACGGCAAGTGGCCAGCAGAGCTCTGGTGTCGTCTACCCAGCTTTCCTTGTCGAAGTCAGCAGCAAGGAACCAGCATGTCTCGTCCTGCAGCAATGGATATACGCCGGCAACAAAGTCGCTTGAACGGGCATCTCCGCCACGAAGGTGCTTTTCGATGATATCTTCGGAATATGGGATGAAAGCCTGATGCGGGCAGTCCCCACATTTCACCTTCGGCTTGCCGCAGATTCCTTTCGCCCACTCATTAGAACAGGCCGGTGAATAGCCGGAGCGTCCGTCCTTCTTGTTGTTCCAGCGAACCGGGAAGACGTCGGGGCGCCCGGCAAACAGCTGCCGGAATAACTCCACCTTCTCCATCGACGCTGAGCTGTTGGTAACAGGGGCGTCGGCGAAGGCTGGCTTCTCTGCGTCGGCCTGGCTATCGGAAATCAGCTGTTGCTCAACCGCTTCCAGTTCACGCTCAAGCGCCTTCCGCTCATCATTCAGATCAGCCAGCCGCCGTCGAATGCGAGCAATGTTTTCCCATGCATCATTCTTTTCCGCCAACTTTGCAGCTTTCGCCAAAATGATCGTGGGGATCAGCATAGGCCAAAGGCGTCCGTTTTTTAAGACGCACTATCCATCTCAGCCTCCGGGATTATGCGGAGCAGAATCCGCCGCAATCACCGGCAAATCCGGCCTTCAGCGACCGACACTCTGCATAATCACGTTCTCAGCATAATCGACTGTGCCTGCCATCACCCGGAAGTCGGGGGCGTCTTCTGAAGAGCGTTCGACGCGGACGATCTTAGCCTTGACGTTGAGGTTGAGGGTCTTGATTGTGCCGGAGAAGCCGTTTTCGGAAGCGGTGAAAGAGCCGATGGTTGCCATTGGTGCAGTCCTTCTGTTGTTCGGGCCACGCCTATCGCGGCCTCGATGGCTGTCGATAAGACCGGGGACGGTCGGTGCGCACCCGCTGGGCCGCAACGAAGTGAAGGACGGCCATGGGCCGAGGCTTTCTTGTCTCGCGAGGAATGGGCGCGCAGCGCCCAGGGGAAGAAAACGAGCCGGCCGTTGCTCCAGCCGAACGAGCCGAGTGTGCGAGGCGGTCTTCGGTCAGACATGCGCCTTCGAGACCGCGTTGGGGCGACCCGTCAAAGGTCGGTACAGCAATCGCAATCGTGTTCGAGCCGTCCCGTTCGATACGTTCCGTCATGATCGCACTCGCCTGTTGAAGCCTGATCAGTGCCGTAACGCCATTCGGTGACGACGCCGCTATGTGCATGGCCGCCTGTTGAGGGGGCCATGCAGGGTCAGTTTCGCCGTGGATCAGGCGGCTGTCCGGCCAGCCGATGGTTGCAGATCATGCAGATAGGAGACCGCGCGCTGTGCCTGGGCGGCGGCCTGAAAGATGAAGCGCTTGTCGTTCTGCAGCACCGAAAGCCACGATGCCAAATAGCTAGCATGATCCGGGCGAGGCTCCAGTTCGGGCACGATGCCGAGGTCGGCCGCCAGAAACACCGCCCCGAGCTCCGCGATTTATCCTGACAGTCAAGGATCAAAGGCGGCGTCTGGCCCCAAACGGACGTCAAATACGCCGCAAAATTCGAATATTACGATGAAGTTTGCGACGGAAATCCCCTGATTATTCAGCCTCGCCAACACCGTCCTGTGCTGCTTCAGCAAGTTGCTTGACTGCGAAGCGGATTCCATACCACGAGCCATCCAGCCGCGAGGATGAGGCCTACCGCCAAGAATGGCGGCGCAGCCGACAGGGGAAGAAAGTCACCAACGGCCGTTGCGGGAAGCCGCTACCCGGTCAGACATGCCCCATCGAGTTCGCAGAAGAGCGACAACAGATATGTGAAGGGAATTGGCAGTACCGCTCTATCGAGTGAGCTCAAAGTGCCGGGCGGTTACTGGCGCTATCGGAAGCGGCTGATTTCTATCAGGGATTTCCGGCGTGCGACGAACTCCCGAAGCAGGGGGAGGAAAAATGCCTTGCGGAACCGGCCGAGCGGCGGTTCTGGTTCAAGATAAAACGAGCGCCCGATCACATCGCTGTTGAACGCATCGAGGATAATCCAAAGCCGCAGATCGGCATCCAGCCCTGCTCGTCGTTTTTCAATCGAGGGAATTTCAGTGGCGAAGCGAGCCTTGTCGGGCTGCTTCGTGGTGATCGGAAAGAACAACGCCAGATCGCCGTCGGGCCGGGGAATCCGGACGCCGACCGCAACCGGCCGATTTTTCCGGCCTCGGTCTCGCCTTTGCCGCTTTCTCGCGCCCAGAGATAGGGATAGCGAACGATCGCCGCGGTCTGGATGTCGTCATAACCGCTCACCGGCCAGCCTCGTCGCTCTCGGCATACGCGCCAACCGCTGTCTCGAACTCGTCGAACAATTCATCTGGCATGGTTGCGAGCGTCATGGCAGACCGGGCATCGGACTGGCGCATCAACCGATCGTAATCCTCGATGTTGAGCAGCACCAGACGCGGCTTGTTGCGCTGGGTGATCGTCACGGGATGGTGAAGTGCCTCGGCGATGATGTCGCCGGACTTTCGTGAGAGATCGCTGGTCGTATAAGAGCCTGGCGTGTGTCGCATGCTGATCTCCTGAGGTGTCGCATCGAAGGAAGTGTAATAGACTTACCGACTGAAAATCCAGCATATACAGCATTTCTGTATATGCTGGATTTAGATCTGCTTCGGGCCGGCCTCCTTACCCGCCCAGGTTCAAGGTTGAGTGCCGTAATCGGGAGGAGGAATGGAGCGTCGTCATCAAGCTGCCTCCCTCTCTTCAGACACCAGAGGCTGGAGGCCGTACAGATAATTCACTGCCCGTTGCGCATGCGCTGCCGCGTGAAAGATCGCTTTGCGGTCATCGGCAAGTACACGCAACCACGACTGTAGGTATGAGGCGTGGTCGGGGCGCGGCTCCAGTTCCGGGACGACCCCGAGATCGGCGCATAAAAAGCAACTTCCTAGCTCGGCGATCAGTTCCTCGCGTGCGCGCTCTGACCGATCCTTGGCGTAGCGCGAGAGATCGCGGTTCAGCCGGTGGGATGCACCGGCCCAGTGAATTTCTTCATGCGCCAGTGTCGCGTAATAGCTCTCGACATCGCGAAACGCCTCGATCGGCGGCATCTGGATCGTATCGGAACCTGGCGCGTAATAAGCCTTGCTGCCACCATGACGGATCACGGCGCCCGTAGCAGCGAAGAATGCATCGACCTCGGCGATGCGGTTTACAACCGGGTTGGCCCGATCGGACGGCACCGGCTGATCGTGACGAGGCAGATCATCGATCTGCTCGACATTGAAGACAGTGTAGGTCTTGAGAAACGGAATTGCACGCTCGACCTCATCACCGTTGGCAGCGCTTTCGGTTTTGGTGACGCGGTTTGCATACACGACGGTCGAGCCGGTCTCACCCTTGCGGACATGAGCGCCGAGCTCGGCTGCCTGACGAAACGTCATCCATGTCGGAGAACGGAAACCACGCGAGACCGTTTCCGACCAGAGCAGCAGAACATTGATCCCGGAATAGGGTTCGCCATTGTGCCGCATTGGGCGGGAAATGCGACCTTCTAGATGCCCCGAGTTCCAGGGCTGCACCCAAGGCCGGACGCCCTCCTCCAGCGAGGCGATGATGCGGTCTGTGATTTTCGAATAGATGTCGACGCGCGTTTCCTGACCGCTCTTCCGGCTTTCCTGTCTCATTTTCTTCTCCTCGCTTCGAAGACCGCGCCCATCGCGGTCCGTCACGGCGGTCGAAGAGCGCAGGCCTGCGACGGCGCACCCGACGTCATCAATCCGAAAAAGTGCGAGTGGAGAGATCCGGGCCGAAACGAAGTGGAGGACGGCTTGCCGTTGTGCCGGCACCAGCCGGCCGAAGCTAGACCGCGATCCGGAACGGACCGCATGGGCGCGATATGTCCACACACAAAAGCCGGCGCCTTGTGGCGGCGACCGTTTCGACCGGGGGAAGAGAAATGCGGGGCCGGAGCCCCGCGTTCGTGCTATTCGAAAGCTGCCATCTGGGCGCTGGCGGCCTTTTGATCGACGGATGTGCCAGATTGCTCGACCGTGCGCTCGTAAGGCCTCCAGGTTTCGCCGGTGATGTCTTCGTAGGCGCAGATGGCGCCTTCGGCTGCCATTCGGAGCACGTGGGCCTGCAGGCCCATGTCGGCGGCAAATTCGCGTTTGCGCTGGGCGCGGCTATCGAATCCCACTGGACCGTCGAGATCTTCGTCGCGATCGTCGTTCGAGAGCTTGGTCGTCAGGTCACGGGCCTCGGTGACCGAGCGGCTGTAGAATTGCCCGGCGCCGTAGGCGGAGCCCACAAACGATCCGGCGATGCGCTGCATGTGGATCTGCATGGCTTTTTCGGCAAGGCCTTCCTTCAGGGCATCGGCGCTTTCGATCAACTGGCGGCGATGGAGATCGCGGATCCCGTCGCTATCGATGAGGGCAAGGCCGAAGCTTTCCGAGATGCGCAGCGCCTGGTTCAGGTCAGGGCAGGCGTGCTTCACCATTTCGAGTGTGGTGGCGCGCTGGGATTTTGCCGGACGGTTCTTTTGGGTGGAGCGGTTGAGCGGTGCCATGATCGGATCCTTTATGAGCGATGTTTCAGCAAAGCCCGGGGTGCCGTTTGTCGTCCGGCTCATCCCCTCGGGTGCGGGCAAAAGGACAGGGGCGTCAGCGGTCCGGCCCAAGGTCAGGGCGTCGCCAAGAGGAGCGGGGAAGGTTTGCGGATGGTGCGGCCCGCCCAAGCGGGCTGTGACAGACGCGGGCCTGCCTTGCGACGAGGCGGTGATCCTGCCGCAACGCGGCGTGGCACACGGCCTTTGACCGGGACGCGCCCATGTCAGACCGCAGCAAAACCGAGGTGCTGTGCCGGCCCACAATCTGGTCCACGACAGGATGATGCAATCGCATAGCGATCCGACCATGGTAACGCCGCGTCATCAGAGAGCACTGACAAATCTCGGACCCAGCAGACTTCGGTACAAGCCGGCTGCCCTGTTTCCCTGGCTCCGCGCTTCGCTCAGCGCCCCTACCATCTTCGACTGGCCGGGGTTACCGTTTGCACGGCCGGTGCCGGCGCCGGCGTCGATGGCGTCGGGTTGTCGTTGAGGTGGTTCCCGAAGTCTGCTGCGAAACCCGGCATACCGAGATCGAAGCCGGATGCGAGCGCTGTATTGCCGAACAGGTCGATGTAGAGGGATCGTCACGCGCCATTGGTAAACTCCTGTGAGTGGGCGCGTCGAGGCACACTCGTTGTTGACTGCGGGTGTTGCCAGGATGCGGATGGTGGAGGGTTGGAAGTGAAGGCTGCCGTCAGGCAGCGATAGTTTCCGGCAGGAGGCGGAACTGCACCGGCAGTTTGACGGCGATCTCCTCGTCGGTCAGATCATCAAGCAGCTTCCAGATTTTGCCTTGTGCAGAGGGATAGACGAGCACGATCTGGCGATTGCACAGATCGGCTGGAAAGCGGTTATCGGCATAGCCGCGAAAATCCGGACCAGTCGCGCTCCAGATATGATCGAGCCTTTCCTGTCGGTTCATGGCGCGGACGGGACGGGCTTCGCGGGTGATGATTGCGGCACGCATCCGAACAGGTGACTGACGATCGCCCAGGTCGCAATATCCGTGAAACCATCTGGACCGATCATCGATCCGCAGGGCGAAGAAAACGCTGGTGACGCTGGCGGCCAGAAACTCGCGCATGGCGAACATGTCACCGCGGTAAAATAGCGGCGGCAGGATCTCGAACATGTGGTCGTGATCGGCTTCGGATACCTCGAACCACTCGCCGACATAACGAGTGCCATTTATCCTGTTATCGTCGAATGGCGACTGGCTATGGCGGTTGAACAGGGTGTACATCTCGTGGCGGGTAGCGACGCCTTCGAATACTTTGCGGATGGTGGGAGGATTAAACATCTGCGGCTCCTTGGGGTTGCGATTGAAGCGAAGCCTGATCGACCTCTCTGTTCAGTCCTTTGATCACCCCTCCACAGCCGGCGCTTCGCGGGCAGCGGGTCAAGGGCCGCCGTCAGGCGGGCGGCAGCTTCACCCTTGATGCGCTGTCCGCGTATGCGGCAGCTCTCCTCTTTCCCTCCTCTGTTGCAATTCTTCATTCCAGTCTTCACACCGCGGCCTCAGCCGCGAGAAATCGCAACTGGCGCGATCTGCCATCTGGCGCAGACGATCGGCAAAGACTTCACCCTGGACGTTATTGTCGGTCGCGGCCACCAGCCACGCGCCTTTCCCTGAAGCCAGGATTTCCAAAGCCTGAGCGGTCAACGGCGACCAACCGCCACCTGTGCTGACATAGAGCGTGTCGGATCGTGTCTGCTCGATCGCGGCCAGGCTGAGCGCATCGATCGCCGCCTCCGTCACACAGATCCGATGAGCGTCATTCATACCAAACTGGAAAAGCGCCTTGGCGCCGCCGGTTGAAAACCCGCGCCAGTCGGGGCCGCGCTCTTCCCAGCCGATGACGGCGCCAGTCTTATCGACATGTTTTGCCCACATCGAGCCATATGAGCCTTCTCGAAGAACGTCTGCCTCGATCGCTGCGGAGATGACTTGCCATGGCAGGGCGCGGTATTGATGCAGATATCTCCACGTCGCCGATGTGCGCCACGGACGCTCTCTATGGTTCCAGCGGTCAGCGACCGAAGCCATTGTGTGCGCTTGCCGGAGAGGCTTCTCCCAGGTCGGTGCGGTAGGCTGAAACGCGACAAGATCGCCAACGACCGCCAGCGCTTCCGCAAATCCGAACCCATGCAGATAGCCTGCAAGAGCGAACACATCGCCCTTGGCATCCGAACGAGCGTCGAACCAGCCTCTGTCGTCATGGATGACGATGATGATGTCGTCGTCGCGACGGAATTTTACCGCCCGGCGCGTGCTCTCTTTCCTGTCTATCGCGAAGCCGTCATACTCAAGGACGGCTGCGCAGCCCACCCGGGCTCGCAGTTCCTCAATGTCATTCTTATTCATTTCGCTTCCTCTGCTTTCCTTACTTTTTGGACTGGCAGCGCCCAGGCCGCGAAGATGGAAGCGCGCAAGGGCGCGGTTCGCAATGTGCAGATCTGCCGGACAAGTTCGCGGCGAAGCCTCCCTTGCGCGCGCCTCAGCGCGAGCGGCACGCGCTCCCCGGAAGGGGTGATCGGCTCAATGAGCCGATCCATAGGCAAAGGGATCATATTCGTTGATGATGGCGTCCTCATCGCCGTCATACTCGGCGGAAGGCATGACGCCGATCTCTCCATCTATTTCAAAGAGGGTGACCGGGACCATGAGGGTCCGGGCAAGATCGAGTGCGTGGTTTTGTGCGAGGCTGAGATCCGACATGTGAGGCTCCATCCATTGGCGGGGCCGATCCCCGCTCGATGGCGCCCGTTCGATCTAGGCCGGGCCGCGGTCACCTCGGCGGCGCAGCCAGAGACGTCGCAGCTCGCTCGCGAACCCCTTGTGGGTTGACCGTCCAAGGGCGGGACTGGATTAGGGATGCCAGACAAGAGAGCGGGAATCGGAAACGCCGATGGGTGGAGCATCATTGCGCTCGGCCTGTTTACGCTGCCGCGTGCTGATCAGGCGACCTGCAGGTGCTGTGCCGCTTTCGGACGGCTCGCTGAACGTGGAGACAGGATCGCGCAAGGGATCAGACTGATCTTCGAGCATCTATCCCTTCTAGCTGGCTGATGGCCGGAGCGAATGAAACGATAAACGCGCTCAAAACCACGCGATCCGCAGGTGACGTGGTTCTGTTTTATTTGTCGGCACAGGCCCGTCGCTTACAAGCGACGTGACGCAATTCCTGATCGACGCTCATGGCTTGAAACCGGACGCTGCCAGGCAGCGTGTGTCTCGCACCAGAGCCGCTGTCAAACGTCTCGCGTACATCACTTTCCCGCGCAAGGCTCGCTTCATCTATTTGCAGCAACACTACGGCTCTCCGCAATACTGGGAGAACCTCATCGAAGCTCTCATCAGGACACGTCCGGCATATGGATTGGCAATCGAGTCGATTTTGCTACGTGGCGGGCTCATTCCAGTAAAGCACTTCCCGATCGCGCGTGGCGCGCCGATCATGCAGGCACGGCATCTGTCACCAGACACGATCTTCAATCGGCTAAGGCAAGCCCACTCTTGGACAAGGTCCTTGTGAGCGGACTGGGAGAATGCATCGTGTTCACCCAATACGAGGGCCGCTACGAGTCCCTGACTCAAGATGTCCGGGCCAGACTGATCACAGAGTCCGTCCTGTTGAAGGCCATCAGCGACTGGAGCAGAAAACTCGGTCTCGTCAGCTACGAAAAGGTGGCCACACGCGATGGAGAGCAAATCCCAAGGGTTGGCACATTTGCGTGGGATCTCACTGCTCCTTCTTACCGAAGCTTTCTAACGAAGAGTGATGGCGACAAACAGAAGCCAGGGTTTCTCGCCTGCGACATTCTGCTTGGCGAAAAGATAGGTGTTGGGGGAATCCGGCCGTTCCTTCAAAAATGCCACTCGTTGCGACCCCTGCGAAACGTTGGGCCAACAATCCAGATGTTCGTTGCGGATTCCTTTTCTCATGACGCGTTCAAGGGCCTGACCACCGCTTTTCAAAAGCACTATATGAAAGCCTGACCAGTCATATCACTGACCAATTTTTAGACATAAAAATTGGTCAGAAGGACAGGATCGATTGCCAGTGACCAAAGTTTGTATATAATCTTCGGTCAGAAGGACGGACAACTATGCCGGATCCCAGATCGGACACTCTCGAACGTATCCACCAACGGATTGCCGGCGCGGCACCTTCGGGCGTTTGGTCGCGTGCCGATTTCCTCGATATCGCGACACCGAACGCCGTCGAAAAGGCGTTGCAGAGGCTAACCATCCGCGGCGACATCCGCCGGCCTCATCGCGGCCTATACGACAAGCCGGGTATCAGTCAGCTGACCGGCAAGATGGTGTTTCCGCCACGCGCCTCATTCATCGATGCGATTGCACGGCGCGACAAGCTTCGTGTGTGCGTTGACGGCATGACGGCTGCCAACGATTTGGGCCTCACGACGGCAGTTCCGGCCCGGTCCACGATCTATGCGGATACCTATCCCCGAACCATCGAAATCGAGGCCAATGCCGGCGACGCTAAGGCCACAAAACCAGTCATCTATATCCTGGACTTCAAGCGAATTTCGGCAAAGACCGCTTTCTGGGCCGGCCGGCCGGCAATGCGGGTGATCCAGGCCCTCCACTGGTTTCGCGATGAGCGATCCAATCTGGAGACGGTTGTCGATGGTATCGCCCGTTACCTGGCACGAAGCCCCCACAGGCAACCGATTGTCGAGGATCTGCGCGAAAACATCAACGCCATCCCTGCCTGGATGTACCAGGCGATAAAAACGATAACACGCGACCCGCGGCCCCCGGTGGATGAAGACACTCCAACAGGTCAGGATGGGAAGGCTGGACATGCGCCAGAGCTTCATTGAAGTCCTTCGCTCAAGCGCTGACGAGCGGAGAGCACTATTCTCCGCCGCGGCGTCCGATCTGGAAACGCGGACCGAAATATCGAGAAAGATCTCTACGTCTGCTGGGTGCTCGACTTCCTGTTCAACCGAGCTTTGAATCAATCTCGGCAATTCCGAACGACAGCACCTCGCCCTTGCGCGCAGCTCCGCCTTCAAGCCGCCGGATGCGGTCCTGAAGCTCGGAAATAACGGGGTTGGCGGCGGTGATTGGCATGATCTCATACGTCGAGAGGGTGTTTGCACACCCAAAAAAAGCTGATATGTTCTGTTTTTGTTCCTTAACTGACGATGAGTCAACGGGCAAGAATCGGGTGGACGGCGGCCAACATCATGAGATGGTTGTTGCCCAGTCGATTCATCAAGCAGATTCAATTTGATGCAGAATGTGACGAAAATTCGTGGATGAGAAAATAGAGATATGCCCGGCCTGCTGACGCTTAGAGATTTCAAGGGACCGGTGATCACCGTCCAATGCAAGCCGTGCGGTCAGCAGGGAGAACTTGATCGCAAGGCGCTTGTGAGAGAGTTTGGCGCCAGCATGCGTTTTGTGGATCTGCGCCGCCGGATGGCGATGGGCTGCGACAAGATGCATTGTTCCGATGGGCGCGATAGATGCGGAACGCAATTCCCGTGTTTGCTGGAGGCAGGCGTGGCTGTTGAGATGCAAGCGTCCACGTGTTCGGAGAAGCTCTCCAAGCTTGATTACGATCCCAAAGGGTCGGAAACTTCGCCTTGACCGACATTGGATAGGAGGACGGCAATGTGTAATCTCTACAATGTGACGACCACCCGCGATGCGGTCCTGCAGTTCACAAAGGCGTTCCGGGACCGGGCCGGCTGGAACGAAGCCTCCTTCGATGTTTATCCAGGCTATCAAGCGCCGATTGTCCGCGTTGCTGAGGACGGGCAACGCGAGATTGCCAGGGCGACCTGGGGAATGCCGTCGCCGCCTGCCTATGTGAAAAACTACGTTCCCGGGGTCACCAACATTCGCAATGTAAACTCCCCACATTGGCGCCGATGGCTTGGTCCGACCAGCCGCTGTGTCGTGCCGTTCACCTCCTTTGCCGAGCCGGATCCAGCCAGCAAGATTGAGGGCGGACGGGTGCCTAATGCCTGGTTCGCGGGCAACGAAGAGCGGCCGCTGATGTTTTTCGCAGGCTTCTGGACCCCGTGGAAGGGCGTGCGGTCTCGCCGATTCATCAAAAGGCCATGCCCTCCATCCTGACCACGCCTGAAGAAGTCGAGACCTGGTTGACAGCACCGTGGGATGAAGCCCGCCACCTCCAGCGTCCGCTCCCAGGCAACATGCTGGTGATCGTGCCGCCACAGGCCAAACCGAAGCCAGACGAGGAAGGTCTGTTGCTTTGATCACCGGCACCATGCACGACCAGAGCAGTCAGGTGCCTGTACACCAAATGCCCGCGTACCATGTTGGAACCGACGTAATGGGGAGCGTGCAATCTGTGCGCAAAATCATCCATGTCGATATGGATGCTTTCTATGCGTCTGTCGAGCAACGCGACAATCCGGCGTTGCGCGGGCTACCGTTGGCCGTCGGCGGATCGGCGGCCCGTGGTGTGGTGGCGGCCGCGAGTTACGAGGCGCGCGTCTTCGGCGTGCATTCGGCCATGCCGTCGGTCACCGCCAAGCGCAAATGCCCCGAGCTGATCTTTGTGCCGCCGCGCTTTGACGTCTACAGAGCGGTTTCTCTGCAAATCCGCGAGATCTTTGCCGAATATACGCCGCTGATCGAACCACTGTCGCTCGACGAGGCCTATCTCGATGTCACCGACAACTTGAAGGGGATGGAGATTGCCACCGAGATTGCGCTGGAGATCCGTGCGAAGATCAAGGATATAACCGGCCTCAACGCCTCGGCTGGCATCTCCTACAACAAGTTCCTGGCGAAGATGGCGAGCGATCTCAACAAGCCGAATGGCCAGGCGGTCATTACCCCGAAGAACGGACCGGGTTTCGTCGAGATGCTTCCTGTCAAGAAGTTCCAGGGCGTGGGGCCGGCGACAGCGGAGCGGATGAAACGGCACGGAATCGAGACGGGATTTGATCTGAAGTCGAAGTCTCTCGCCTTCCTTCAGCAGCATTTTGGCAAGTCCGGTCCGTATTTCTACGGCATCGCCAGTGGGATCGACGAACGACAGGTCACGCCCGATCGCATCCGCAAGTCCGTCGGCGCCGAGGACACCTTCGTCGAGGACATTGATGATTTCGATCTCGCCAAAGGCGAACTGCGGCCATTGGCGGAGAAGGTCCGGAGGTACTGCGAAGCGCACGACATCACGGGGAAGACCGTGACGGTCAAAATCAAATATTCGGATTTCAGCCAGGCGACACGCAGCCAGACAGTGCCGGGAGCCGTCTCCAACCTCGACCAGATGCTGGAGATTGCAGAGACCCGGCTTGCCTCGGTATTCCCGTTCAAACGTCCGGTGCGGCTCCTAGGGATCACCCTTTCGTCGCTCAACACCGAAGAGAGCGGGCAAGAACCGCAGCTCGATCTGGGACTTTAATGCAGCCGGGCCTCGAAACGAAAAAGCCTGCCGCGGGAGGAGGTGCGGCAGGCTTTTCGAAAAGAACCGAACAGCGACTGGGAGGAGGAGTGTCGCCGTTCCGACAGACGTCCCCTGGGAGGAGTGGGCCGTCTGAAATCGAAGCTCTGCGGGAGGAGGTGCATCGCTTCGATGAAAACCAGAATACCCATTCTCGCCGCACATTAAATAGACTTTGCTGCAGTGCAGCTATGCAGAGAATGCAGGACCTCATCCGTGACGAAAGAAATCTCCAGCACAGCGCCTCGCTGTGGGCCAGATACAAAAAACGCCCGCGTCATCAGCGGGCGTCGTGTCATTCAAGTCGGCTTGCAAACAGTCGCTTAACGAGCGACCGATTGGCGGGCAACGCTGTGAATGTCGGCACGATCGATACCTAGATCCTGCAGTTCGCGCGAGCTCATGCGGCCAAGTTCGGTAACGGTCTGGCGATACTTGCGCCAGTTATGGAAAGAGCGTGCTACGTTCATGATGATCCCCTTTCGTGAGGTCTCTTGACGCCAGCAACCTTGCTTTGGTTCCAACGTCAATTCGATGATTGGAATATAGGCTCTTGGAGGCCCATCGATAAGGCACAAGGTCTCAGGTCGGCCATGCGCTCAAAGCATGGGTCCAATCAAACGACGGACGGAGCTATCAGGCTCGGAAACGATCGAAGGCAGTCAGCCGTTTGATCGGGGGATCTGCATCGGGATAGCGGTAGATTTCGGCCCTGAGATAGCGGAGCTCATCATCAAGCGCTTCTTCCCCAACCTCGATCCACCAGGATTTGGACGGCCGTCGCTTCCGTCGGACCAGCGATAGCCTCGCGTCTTCAAGTGATCCTTCATGTCGAAGGGGCTGTTCTCCGCAAAGATCCGCACGCGCGACCTTTGGCTTGCGCAATAAAGCTCAGCGAAAGCGGTGGAATCCGACCCATTCACTTCCCTTGCCAGGACCTCCAGAAGCGCAAAGCAATCATCGACCGCACGATGTCCCTCATGAAAATATCCCGCTTGCCCGACAAGATATCCGAGTTTGGTACCTTCATATCCCCGCGACGACCAGTCGATCTCGGAGTTGGAGCAAGCCCAGGCCTTGCCGGAAAACAGCTGAGAAAACGCCTCGCAGAACGGCCGGTCGAAACCGGCATTGTGGGCGATCAGCAGATCGGCAGGCCCGATCAGCGCCCGCAACGCTGCCGTGTCGATCGACTGCCCGGCCACCATAACGTCGGTAATCCCGGTGAGCCTGGTGATCTCGATGGGAATGGAAACGCTTGGCTGCTGAAGTCCACCGTAGATGCCGGTCACGTCACCAATACTTCCTGTCGCATCGAAGGTAAAAGCGATCACGCCAATCTCGATGATCTCATCCTTGCGCGCATTGAGGCCCGTGGTCTCGGTGTCGAGAATGACGCCCTTGAGGGGGTACGCTGGCCGGGCAATTGGAGCTATTGCGCGCGGCATAAGTTTCTGCAGGATCCGATAGCGACCCGTCTGCGACAGATGACGGACCATGTCCTCCTCACTCATGGGGATGGCAGTCTTGTCGGGTTTGGCGGCGTTGGACGAGCCACGCGTGACCACCTGGCCGAGCGGAGCCCCGCTCCGAAAACATGTCAAACTGTTCTGCCATTGCTGTTGTCAAAGCCCCGCCGCCAATTTGCCCCCTTCAAAACACGGCACGATCGGCAGATCAACCTTGTTGGTGGGGTGCGATTTCAGGCAGGCTTTCCAGCAAAGTTCGCAACCTCGCGATTTTTCCAATCTCAGTCCACAGGTGCTTGTGCGAAATGGCCAAAACAAAAAGTGGGCATATCAGCTGGAGCGGGAACCGCGAAAGCCGTTCGCCTCCCGCACGATCGGTCAAAAGGGTTGCCGCAGGAGGTTCAGCATAGCGATGCCGGAAACCGGGACCGACAGCCCGGCGCGCGGGTCCATTATGCCAGCGAGTGGCACAGTGCCGCATTCGGAGATAGAAGTGCGACAACCTTTGTGGGAGCCGAAACACAAATGCTGCAACTCACAGCTCTCGCGTTTAACCGCTGAGGCGCGATCCTGCATATCCTGACCGCCAGCTTGATCGGTGACGGGGAACAACATCAGCTCGGGCTTACTTTGTAGATAGAAATTAGCGCAGTGAGAAAAAACTCGTGTCAAAAGCCCGCATTCGTGTCATCGATCTTGAGACCGCCGGAAACGGACCAAACGACGTCTGCGAAATTGGCTGGCAGGATGTCGTCCAGGAAGTTGATGGCATCTGGATCGTAAGCGAGGAGCGCGGATCGCTACTGGTCAACCCAGGCCGGCCGATCTCTCCTGAAACGATGGCCATTCATCACATTCTCGATGAACAGGTCGCTAACGCGCCCTTCTGGAAAGAGATTGCCTCGACGGTCTTGCGACCCGTCGGCAGGATCGATGCCCTCGCCGCTCATCGGGCTGCCTTCGAGCAGCGATATTGCACACCGCGACTGACCGGTGAGGTTTCGTGGATCTGCACCTGGAAATGTTCGCTGCGCGTCTGGCCTGAACTGCCCCGGTTTTCCAATCAGATGCTGCGTTATCAGCGTATGCCACAAGGTCTGGTCCATGAGATCGGATTGCCAGCGCATCGGGCCATGCCGGACGCGTACGTGACCGCTCATCATCTGCGAGACCTGTTGAACGCTGCATCGCTCGAACAGCTACTGGTGTGGAGCACCGAGCCCGGGCTTCTGCCCCGCGTGCCTGCCGGCCCGGAGCGCGGCAAGAGCTGGGACCGTGTCGGCACGGAAGCGCTCAGTGAATTGCTCCGCGACCGAGACGCCGACGTCCGGTTCAGTGCCCAGACAGAACTGACAAAGCGGGGTGAGCTTGGAACTCCAACGGTTGCCGAACCGCAACAGAGGTCGCTGTTATAAGCGATGATCCAAAGTCCACCTTGTCACCCGCCGGCAGGTACTTCGTGGTACAAGGACGTCTTTGGCGAAAAAGCAATCCAGCTCTTGGTGAACACACACGTGAGTTGTTGTTTTGCCGACAGATTCAAGCGGGGATCTTCTTATCCTCGTATCTTCACTAACTCAAACCCTGAACCGTCATAGCGTGCCGGTGTCGATGAGCCGGTCCAACCGGTTTTAAATCCGGCAGTACGCAAATCCCATGCCGTACAGCCGAATAACATCTGGGCAGACGGTCACACGGCACCGCATAATAGCGCCGAGGTCTTGCATGGCGCAGAAACTAAACACCGGACATTACGATTACTGGATTGACCGGCGAACTGGCGTCCTCTTTTTGCAATATTGCAATGCACCATGGTGATCCCGCCGCATTCGCTCATCGCAATTACTCACTAACTCTCCCCATTGCACCGTTGACAGTGGCCGCTTTCCCATCAATTATTGTTGTCAGACATCTTACAAAATGTCGTCAAACTGTCTTTGGGAGGCACCATGAATATCTTTTCGAAGCTTCTGGCCGGCGCTGCGCTGCTGGCTGCCACAAATTCTGCCTTTGCAGGCGAAACGCTTGACCGCGTCTTGGAAAACAAGGCTATGGTCGTCGCGACCAACAGCAGCTGGCCTCCGCAGAGTTTCCTGGATGACAACAACGAGATGGTCGGGTTCGACATCGACGTTTCGCGCGAGATCGCCAAGCGCCTCGGCGTCGAGGTTAGCTTCCAGACCCCGGATTGGGCAACGCTTACCGGCGGTCGCTGGCAGGGGCGCTATGACATCGGCGTCGGCTCGGTCACCCCGACCAAAGCGCGCGCTCAGGTCATCGACTTCGCCGGCATCTATTATTACAGTCCTTATGTCTACGTCGTTCACAAGGACAGCACGGCAAAGAGTGTTGACGACCTCAACGGAAGGGTGATCGGCGTCGAGACGGCGACCACCTCCGAAGACTTCATCAACCGCAAGCTCGAAATCGATGCGCCGGGCCTGCCGCCGATGGAATACAAGCTGCAACCGGGTGAAATTCGCACATTTGCCGATTCCATGCTCCCCTTCGATGACCTGCGCCTCGGCCCGGGCGTGCGCCTCGATGCAGTGATCGCGCCTGAGCAGACAGCGATGAACGCCATCAAGAACGGCTATCCGCTGCGTATCCTCGATGGCGGCTACGCCTTCCGCGAACCTCTCGTCGTCATCGGCGAAAAGGTCGATCCGGAATGGACGGCAAAGGTCGGCAGCATCATCGCCGACATGAAGAAGGATGGCACGCTCGCCTCCCTCACAGCCAAGTGGTACGGCAAGGACTACAGCGCCGACTAAGACGCACAAGTAATGCCGGTTCGGGATCACATCCCGGGCCGGCATTACCTATCCTGCCTGAAGCGAGCCCGACATGACATATCCCGATACCTACTACCGCCGCACCATGGCCAATGGCGCCGAGCGGCCGACCCTTTCCGGCGCCATCGACTGCGATACCGTGATCATCGGCGCCGGCCTTGCCGGGTTGACAACAGCATTGCAGCTTACCCGTGCCGGCGTTTCCGTCGTTGTGCTAGAGGCAGAAAGCATCGGCTTCGGCGCATCCGGCCGCAACGGCGGCTTCGTCAGCCCCGGTTTTGCAACCGGCGGCGATGCGATCGCACGGGCCACCGGCAAAGATGCCGCGCGAAAAATCCATCAGCTCTCGATCGAGGGTGTCGATTTCGTGCGCGACACGATCCGTGATCTTGGCATCACCGACGCGAAGCCGCAGCCGGGCATCATGAGCGTGTTGCGCCACGATGGAGGCGGCAGCCTGAAGCAGCATGCCGACGAGATGCGCAGGGAATACGGCTACGAATACGAATATATTGGCACGGATGCGGTTCGCAGCCGGCTGAAATCAACACGCTATTTCCAGGCTCTGCGCGATCCCAAGGCCTTTCACATGCATCCGCTGAACTATCTGCGGGCGGTGGCCAAGGAGATCGAACGTCTCGGCGGGCGTATCTACGAAAACTCCGCCGCGACGCGCTGCGACGTCAATGGCGCGGAAAAACGCGCCAAAACTGCCAACGGCCAGGTGAAGGCCCGCCACATCGTTTTCACCACGGGCGGTTATACCGGCTCGCTGGTCGGTAAACTCAAGCGGTCCTACCTCCCGATCGCCACCTATGTGATGCTGACCGAGGAAGCGCCCGAGCTCATTCGCGAAGCAATCGCCACGCGTGACGCGATCGGCGACAATCGCCGGGCCGGTGACTACTACCGCCTGGTGGAAGACGGCAAACGCATTCTTTGGGGTGGCCGTATTACCACCCGCGCCGCCTCGCCTGCAGCCCTCGCCCAGGAATTGCGGCGCGAGATGATCGGTACCTATCCGCAACTAAGCGAGCTGAAGACGGAACTCGCCTGGTCAGGCCTTATGTCCTATGCCCGTCATCTCATGCCCCAGATCGGCGAGATGCAGGCCGGGGTCTGGCATTGCACCGCATTTGGCGGGCATGGCCTTAATACGACGGCGATCGGCGGCAAGCTCATTGCAGAAGGTATTCTCGGTCAATCGGGTCGCTACAAATTGTTAAAGCCCTTCGGCCTCGTCTGGGCCGGCGGAACCGCCGGGCTCGCCACGGCACAACTTACCTATTGGAAATTACAGGCGCAGGACTGGTGGCGTGAGCGCGGCGCCTGAGACGGGGGAGGAACATCGATGATTGGAAAACTGATACTTACTTACCCCGCGGCGGCCCGTCGCATCGGCATAGTGCTGATCTTCGCGCTTGTTGCAGCCTCACTTTACGCACTTGGCATCAGCTCAGCGTGGATCGGCAAGCTCTTCCCCTCGGCCATAGACTGGTTGAAGGAGAACAGGCAGCTTGGCCGGATCGTATCGTCGATCACGATTGCGCTTATCATCGCCTTTAACTGGAAGCTGCTGCAGCTTCTTTCTCGCCGTCAACAGATAGTGGCCGTCTGGATCGAACTGTTCGCGCTGCTGATGCTGTTCTTTTATTCGTTCGACCTGTCGATCAGCTTTATCATCCGCAAGATCGGCTTCATGATCTCGCAGGGCGTGGTGACGACGCTTTATATTTCGGCGATTTCGATTGCGATCGCCACAGTGATCGCGTTGGTAGGTGCGATCGCCAAACTGTCGAAGAACGGCGTGATCTACGGTCTTGCCACCTTCTACACCTCGTTGTTTCGTGGCCTGCCGCTGTTGATGCAGATCTACATCATTTATCTGGGCCTACCGCAGGTCGGATACGTGATCAGCGCGGTCCCGGCCGGCATCCTGGCGCTCTCGCTCTGCTATGGCGCGTATATGACAGAAATCTTTCGAGCGGGGATCGAAAGTATTCACCGCGGCCAGACGGAGGGTGCAACCGCGCTTGGCCTCAGCCCGAACCAGACAATGTTCCTCGTGATCCTGCCTCAGGCGATGCGGGTGATCGTGCCGCCGACTGGCAACCAGTTCATCGCCATGCTGAAGGATAGTTCGCTCGTGTCCGTGGTTGGCGTGTGGGAGATCATGTATCTCGCCCGCACCCAGGGGCAGACGGAGTTCCGCCATATCGAGATGCTGATCACAGCCTCGATGATCTACTGGGCGCTGTCGATCGTGCTAGAGCTGCTTCAGTCGCGCATCGAAGCCCGTTTCGGTCGGTTCAATGCCCGCTGAAGTATTAGCGGTCGGGGCAATGTCGCCGCGAAACCTGCGCGCCGTTTTGATCGTGCTGTGCGCCTTTGCAGTCTTTTCCGGCACGGACGCGCTTGCAAAGCTCTTGGCGCAAAGCTTTCCTGTGCCCCAGGTGACCTTCATGGTGACGGTCACAGCGCTTATCGTCGTCGTCGGCTCTGCGGTTTCTTCCGGCCGCGCCGGCACGCTCTGGCCCCGTCACCCGCGGTTGGCATTCGTGCGCGCCGGGTTGCTCGCCGGAGATACGATCCTGATCTATTACGCCTTTGCCGCATTGCCGCTTGCCGAAGCCTATGTGGTTGCGTTCCTGTCGCCTGTGCTGGTGGCGGTACTTGCCTTTATCTTCCTGCGCGAGCGCCTGTCGAGGGCGGGCTGGGCCGGCGTTCTACTCGGCTTTGCAGGTGTCATCGTTGCCCTTCGCCCCGGTGTCGTGCCAATGAATTTCGGTCATGCGGCCGCGATCGGGTCTGCCTTGCTCTTTGCCGTGTCGCTTGTTCTACTGCGCCGTACGCAGACGACGGAATCCGACGCTGCCCTGGTGGCGAGCCTGCTGGTCGTGCTGAGCGTGCTCTCCCTCGTCGTTGCGCTTGCTGGTAGCGGCTTTGAGCCGGTCGGATTTATCGATCTTGCGACAGTAACCGTCGCCGGTCTCCTGTTGTCTGCCGGTCATGCGCTGCTCGTGCGTGCGTTTCGTATCGGCGATGCGTCCGTGGTTGCGCCTTTTCAATACAGCCAGATCATCTGGGGTTGTCTCTATGGCGCCCTGCTGTTTGGCGCTCCTATCGAAATCCATACACTGGCCGGCGCCGCGATCATCATTGCATCCGGCTGGGTGCTCGTGAAATAACTGGAGGAAATTGATGCAGCAATCGTCCAACCTCACCGAGATCAAGCTTTCCGGCGTGCACAAGTGGTACGGGCAATATCACGCGCTGGACGACATCAATCTCGATGTAGCAAAGAGGGAGCGCATCGTCATCTGCGGTCCGTCCGGCTCGGGAAAGTCCACGCTGATCCGGTGCATCAACCGGCTTGAGGTGCACCAAGAGGGGCAGATCGTCGTTGGTGGGGTCGAACTTACGGAAAATGAGAAGAACATCGAGAATGTGCGCCGGGAAGTCGGCATGGTGTTCCAGCACTTCAACCTTTTTCCGCATTTGACCATTCTTGAAAACTGCATCCTGGCACCGGTCTGGGTGCGCAAGATGAGCAAAGCCAAGGCCACGGAGATTGCAATGCACTATCTGGAGCGCGTCAAGATTCCGGAACAAGCCAACAAATACCCCGGCCAACTTTCCGGCGGCCAGCAGCAGCGTGTGGCGATCGCCCGTGCGCTGTGCATGAACCCCAAGGTCATGCTGTTCGACGAGCCAACCTCGGCGCTCGACCCGGAAATGGTTAAGGAAGTGCTGGATACGATGGTGTCGCTTGCGCAAGAAGGCATGACGATGATCTGCGTGACCCATGAAATGGGTTTTGCCCGCCAGGTGGCCGACCGGGTGATCTTCATGGATCAGGGGCGGGTGGTGGAAGAAGCCGCACCGGTAGATTTCTTCGACAACCCGCAGCACGAGCGTAGCCGGTTGTTTCTCAGTCAGCTCCTGCACTGAGAGCCACACGAAAACGCGACCGGCGACATTTTGCCGGTCTCCTGTTTTCCGGCTCGGCTTGTTTCAGAGTGGCTTCGGTTCCTGCGGAAAACCGCCGACATGGGTGCAGGTGCGCGCTGCGCATTCGCGTCCTGAGACGAGGCTCGTTTCGAGACTGCCGCCAGCGACGAAGGCGTGGAGAAACCCCGCGATAAAACTGTCGCCTGCTCCGGTAGTGTCGACGACGGCGACGGGCGTGATGCCGGTTTCCGCATATTCCTCACGGCTCATCGCGGCCGAACCATCGCCACTGCGGGTGACAACGGCCACCTTGGCCCCGCCGTTAAGGCACACCTGCATCATAGCTTCGGCTTTCTGCCGATCTTCACCCGCCGAGCCGAAGGCAATGCGCAGGTTGTCGACTCCGATGTGAGCGGGCTGGTTGTTGACCGAGACATCCTGCGAGACGCTGATGCCGGCCTCCGCCAGCCTGCGGCGCACGGTGCCCCGATCGGCGATCCAGCCGATATGGACATGATCCATGCCAGCGAGAGCCACAAAATCCTCTTCGCTCGGGATGTAGTCCTGGCAGACACCAAAATCCTCAAAGGCGAAGATGCGATCGCCGGCCTCGGTAATGTCGATATTCGTATAGGCGGTTTCACCGGGCAGCACCTGCATGTGTTCGACTCGCACACCTTTTTCCGCCAGCAGGTCGCGGGTGCGCGCGCCGTCGGCATCACGGCCGACGGCACCAAAATAATAGACCTCGTGGCCCAGCATGCCGAGTTGGACGGCGACATTGATGGCATTGCCACCAATCAGCGACTGCCCGACGGGAGGCTGGAAACGATCGACGCAATTGTCGCCGACGACGGCGAAACGGTAACGGGACATGGGACCTCGAATGATCTGTCAATGGCAAGGCCGCGACTATCATTGCGACAATCACGGCCTGTATCTGGCGGCCAGCTCCCGGAATTCTTGAGGCTGGCGATTGCGCATAATGCCGATGGCTTCTTAGTAGGCAACCTTCTTGTAATAGCGGCGCGTCGTCAGCGGGTGATTGCGCATGACTTCGAGATGGGCGCTGATGCGCTCAAGTACCGTTGCCAGCAGGATCGGTGAAATCAATCCGCGCACTTCCGGCGAGATGCCCGGCAGCTCGAAATCCGCAGTGTCGAGCACGGCGAGCTTGTCGGTGTAGTTCGGCGCGAAATTCTCGACCCGGTCGGCGACCGGACGGCACTCGTCCTCGCCCTTGAACAGGATGACGCTGACATTCTTGTCGACTAACTCGAGCGTGCCGTGGAAGAAGTCCGACGCATGGACCGGGCGGGTGCGGATCCACTGCATCTCCTCGAGAATGCACATACCGTAGTAGAAAGCTTCCGACCAGACGTTACCGGCACCGGTGACGATGTGGTAGTCGGAGCCAGCGAGGATCTTGGCAAAATCTTCAGCCTTGCTCTCGTAAGTGCGCTTGACCTCGAGCAGGAGCTTGGGGAGGCTCTGCAGTTCGCCGATCAGTTGGTCGTAGTTGGCGATTTCGGCGCGCTGCTTCATGATTGAAAGCGCCACGAACAGCGATTGCAAATAGAAGGACTCGCAGGATGTGTCGTCTTCTGCAAAATTAACAAAGACATGATCGCCACCCTTGCCCATCGGCGTTTCCTCATGGCCGACGAGCGTCAGGACAGTTGCCCCGATCTCCTTGATCTTCGCAAGCAGAGCGACGCTCTCCTTAGTGGTGCCGGAAAGCGACGGCATCACGACGATCGATTTCTTCGTAAGGTTTGCCGAGCCGGTGATGACGAGTTCAGCTGTGAGGTCCAAAAAGGACGGGAAGCGCGAGTTGCGCTGAAGCAGCTGGTAGGCGGGCTGCATCAGTATCGCGGCCCCTCCGGTTCCCAGGAAAAATACGTTATCGGATCCCGCGGCTATGCAGCCTGCGATCACGTCGTCAAAGCGCTTTGCAAGGCCGGCAGCGCCGGACTGGATGCGCAGGTATCTGTGTTCGTCAAAGTTCAGCATGGAAAACTCTCTGTTGTCATGATCATGGCTGCCCAGGATCGCCTCTCCAACTTGTCGCTCCCGACAATGTTGTAAGACAACTGACATCTATGGTTTGGACTGTCAAGAGATATTGAAAACGGTGTCCCGAGACGACGCCACGTACCGTTTCTCTGAAATTCCTTCGCTTGACCTTTGCAGATTTGTCAGACAAGAAAATGAGCATTAGGATAGATACGAGGATTGCCTTGGACGAGCCCCTTCGCGACACGCGCACCCTAGTAATTCAGCTTCGTGATCGCATTGCCGAACTCATACGGGACGAGGGACTCCAACCCGGCGACAAGCTGCCCACGGAAGCACAGCTGACGACGCGGTTCAAGATTTCGCGACCAGCCCTGCGTGAGGCGCTGAAGCTGCTCGAGCAGGATGACATCATCTATGTCGAGCACGGTCGCGGCCGGTTCATTTCCGCGATTTCGGCGGTGCAGGTAGATCGGCCGATTACCGCTTTCGAGAGCGTGACCGACATGGCACGCCAGTATGGTTACAAGCCGCAGAACAAGGTTCTATCGATCTCCGAGGAGACGCCCACTGATACGATTTCCAAGCAGTTGCGCCTTGAGCCGGGGGAGCGCGTGATCCGCATCGAGCGGCTCCGCCTCGAAAATGATATACCGATCATGTACTGTCTGGACTATGTTCCGCGCAGCATCATCCCGGCTCGGCTTTACGATATCGACTGGAGCGGATCACTGCTTTCGTTGCTTGAGCAGCACAAGCAGCGTCCGCGCATGTCGGCCGCGTCCGTCACGGCTGTGATGCTGCCTGATGACGTCGTCGAGCGCAACGATCTGCGCGATTTTGGCCCTGCCCTCCTAATCACCGAAACATGTTTCAATATAGCGGGAATGCCGGTTGTCTATGCAATTGACTATCACCGCGGCAGCCATTTCACCTTCAGTCTGGTGCGCAAATAGACGACTGCTTCCATTGTTTCCTGGCCCCTTGAACCGGTCGGCCCAAACGCAGCGGGTTTTCGCATCCGAACGTTACGAAAAACCGTTTTAATTGACAGATGTCTGACAATTGCGCGCGTTCGGTGGTTATTTTGCACCGGGTAATCCGCCGAACAAAATCTAACAAAGGTGTGGCGCGTGGCAGCCGGAGACCCCTTCCGCAGACCACGTAAGCCAGTCGATGTTTGGGAACCAACTCCTTGTCGGTGAGTTGACGGGTGGCCATCCCGGTCACACAGTCAAGGACTAAACATGGATACAGCGCTTGTGATAGGCTATCTAGCCTCTCTGTGCTCCGTGACGAGCTTCGTCCCGCAAGTCTGGAAGGTCTTCAAGACGGGTGACACCGCTGCCATCTCGGCCCGGATGTATGCCTTGACTGTATCAGGCTTCGCTCTTTGGTCGGTGTTCGGATTGATCCGCGGCGAATGGCCTATCATCTTGACGAATACGATCTGTTTTTGCCTGTCGGGCTGCATTTTCTTGAAGAAGCTGAGCAGATGATACTTGATTTGGGTCCCGATCCATCCCGATGTGTTATCGCACGTCCGCAACATGTCGAGGTCTACCGCAAAGCTGGAGAGTTTGCCGGATGGCCAGCGAACTATGGCTTGTGGATCTGGGACGATGAGGTCGTGGTTGTTTTCGCGCAGGGTCTGCTGGGACGCGAAGGCAAGATCCATGCGCGCGATCGCGACCACCCGTTTCGCCCGCTTCAGGCACGCAGTCACGATGGTGGCATGACATGGGCAGTTGAACCTTTCCTTGGGCAGGTTCCCGGCGCTGAAACACTCTCTGCGGACGAACATGTGGTCGAAGGGCTGCGTGCTGGCCGCAACATCATTCCAGGGCGCGACCTCCAGCCCTTGACCATTCCAATAGATTTTCTTGACTTGGATACGATTGTCATGGCGGCGAGGACGGGAATAAGCCGCGCGGTTAGTTGGTTCTACGTCAGCCGTGATCGCGCACGAACCTGGCAGGGGCCGTACGCTTTCGGCGATTTCGGATTGCCGGGGATATCGGCGCGTACCGACCTCATTCCAGTCTCGGCAAACGAAGCATTGTTCATGCTTACTTCATCGAAGTCCGATGGCAATGAAGGACGCATCTTTTGCGCGCGCACGACGGATGGCGGACGAACTTTCTCTTTTCAAGGCTTCCTGATGGAGGAGACAAAAGGCTACGCCATCATGCCGTCATCGGTGCGGCTGCCTGAAGGACGTATCGTCACGGCCGCTCGTCGAATGGGAGCGGGAGAAGAAGGCTGGATCGACATCTTCATGTCCGATGATCTTGGTATCACCTGGAGGCAAGTGGGCGGTCCCGTACCGACTGGGTTCGGGGGCAATCCGGGGGCATTGCAAATCCTGCCAGATGGACGGCTTGCGTTGATTTACGGATATCGCGACAAGCTCTACGGAATCCGACTACGCATGAGCGATGATGGAGGTCGTACATGGTCTCGCGAAACCGTTATTCGCCGCGACGGTGGGTCTCCTGATCTAGGATATCCTCGTGTGGTGGTAAAACCGGACGGTTCGCTGCTTTGCGTTTACTACTTCAACGAGAAAGAAGACGGCGAGCGTTTCATCGCAGCGTCTGTGGTAATGCCCAAATCGCGCTGATGATTTTAGCCATCGTTGAAAGACTGTGTTTGTAGCTCCACGGGCGTGCTTTCGCAGGACCTGAGGCAACCGGTCTTCTCAATGCCGTCGTGAAGCCTGACGTTCACCGGCGGCCATTGTATTTCGAATGGGTTGCGGCTCTCATCCGCGTGAATTTTCCGTCTCCCCCGTTCCGTCCGAGTAAAGATGGACACTGGCATTCATTCGAAAGCAACGCGCCTTCGGCGAAGAGGGCTCCACCGGTCGAGCAAATTTCGCAAAAAAGGCCCCGGAAAACCGAGGCCAATTTCGAAAAGAGGAAGAGACTGAGGGGTCAACTCTCCTGCCGGTTTTTTGTTCCCGCCGCCCTTGCCATGACCGATGTAGCTGGACGACTTCCAACGAGACCGGGCGCGTTAAAAGTTTCCGTTCGTCGCTAACGCCGCCCTGGAATAAACGTAACAGCTGGTTGGCGACCATCTGCGTCTCGACGCTATCCGGGTGGGGTATTTTCAGTTCCGTGCAGCGAACATCAATAACGCGGCTCAATTACTAGACCTATCTCGAAAAACTACTCCGTATGAGCAGTTTCCACACGGCGACGAGGTGGTCGACTCGATGAAGTGATATGCTGGCATGTCGCCTCTGGATCATGTATCGGCCGCCGCCCTATCGTGTGGGAGCGGCAGCCATCGACAATCCCTGTCGAAGTGTCGCTATCGAAAGCCCGGCCGGTGATCCTTCGGCCAAGAATGCGTCGGCATTGCCGAGGTGACGCCGACACCAGCCTCGTAGCAGGCCGCCACAAAGGCGTCGCGCGCCACGGCGACAGGCGTGGTTCTGTTCAGGGCACCCCGGCAGCTCGCCACAGCATTCTTGTAGCGGTCTCCAGTCTTCACGGGCCATTCGTTTTCAAGAAAGTCCAATGCTTCGTAAACGCTTGAAAACATCCGGGTCACCCCCGACTGCAAGCGGGCATTCAAGGGCACATTCCAGTGTACGTCTTTCTGCATGCTTCAGCTCCTATTCTGCCTTCCCGGAGGCATCGAAATGGATATCGTGCGATTGCGTCTGGCATCAAGATCCGTGCTCCAACTCAAATCGATTAAATATTCGAGACCGAGAGCGTATGTTATGAGCGCACCCGGATTATGGGGGAGCCCCCGCGAGGTTTCACCTTGAGACGTCGTGGAAAACACGTGTCCACAGCATCGCATATTACTGGAACAGCGATTGCATGCGGCCTGTCGTGTCAGTCGGATCACCATTGCGCGGCTTTGCTGACGCTGCTCGTCGGCCATAGCACTGACACCCTTCCTTGGCGCACCATACGACAGCGTGATTCAAGAAGGATTTATTACCGGCCCGAGCCTGACGCATCGTTGAAATGAAATCTGCCAGGCCTGATGAATGCTCCACGGCCGCTGGGGTGCAGCCCTGTACTCCAGCGGAACTGACGGAAGCTGTGTATCCAGCTTGGGATCTCTATTAAAATAGCTTGGTGCGCTGATCGTGCCTCGGGCGCATCCCATGATCGGGCGGGGCGCGCTTTCATGGAGAGGCGTGGTGGGTTCCGTTCTCATGCCTGACGAATTTATCCGCTACCCCGCCAACCTGCCACGGAACCTTCCTTTGAAGCCTCAGTTAGGCAGTCGGAGGATTACAAATGCGTAACGGCCCAATCATAGCAGCGATCATCGTCGCCTTGGCCCTTTTGTTCGCGCTTGTGCTGCTACTACCAGGCCATGGCGATACGACCCCTGGACAACCATCGCCTCACGCAATCGATCAGTCTCAGTAGAGACCGGAACTCTAACCGATTGACCGTGGAAGGATATCATTGTGGAAGACAGAGAGACTCCAATCGGACTGGCGCCATCTGCTGATCCACCCGCGCAGAAACGGCGCAAGGTCTTTGCCGGCCGCGGCATCGTCATGGTGATTGCCAGCATCGCAGTTGGCGCATTCATACTCTATGCGTTTATCGCCATGTATGGCATTCTGTCTTCTCAGTAGGGCCACCGCATGCCCCAATTTAATTGGGCCTCCCTCACTGGCAGTGGCTTTGATCTCAATGCCACCTTCCGCCCTTCCCTGTTGGCCCGCTCCAATCGCTTGATCACCTAGCCACATTTGGGGCTGTCGGGGTCATGATCCCCTCAGAGTCGGACTCGAAAAGCCCTCAACGATATCGATACCTTACGAGCCGTCTGGTTATCAGGCGAATGTGGGCGATCATGATCCATGCCTCTGATGAGGCGATGGAGCGCTCGACGTCCTTGGCCAATCTTCGGCATCTACCGAGCCACGCGAAAGTCCGCTCGACCACCCAGCGCCGTGGCAGAACTTGAAAGCCTTTCGCCTTGTCTGATCGCTTGATGATCTCAATCGTCCAGCGCCCGATCTTCTTCAGCCGCCGCTTCAGCTTGTCGCCCGCGTAACCACCATCGGCGAAGACATGCAGCAACCATGGCCACCTGTGGCGGATGGACTTCAGGAGATCGGGAGCACCGTCGCGATCCTGGATGTCGGCGCTGTGAACCATGAGACCGACCATCAGACCAAGCGTATCGACGATGATATGGCGCTTGCGCCCTTTGGTTTTCTTGCCTGCATCATAGCATCGTATACCGCCGCTCTCCGTGGTTTTGACGCTCTGGCTATCGATCACACCGGCCGTCGGGCTTGCCTCCTTGCCCTCCAACTCGCGGGCCTCCATTACGAGATGATGGTTGATGCGTGCCCAAAGCCCCAGCGCCCTCCACTCGTAGAAATAACGCTGGACGGTTGAACAGGGCGGGAAATCCTTCGGCAGCATGCGCCACTGGCAACCGGTCGTGGCGATGTAAAGCAGAGCGTTGACGACCTCGCGCAAATCGGTCGTGCGGGGACGGCCCAAGCGGCGCGGCATCGGCAGAAAGGGCTCAACCAGCTCCCATTCCCGATCCGTCATGTCACTTGCGTAGCGTGCCGTTCGCCGGGCATAGTGCCGACGGGTGATTTCAGTCCAGACCATCGTGAACTCCATCGAATCTTTGCAAATCCGAAGGAATCATAACCTGTTGAAATCACCCACCTCTTTTTGAGGCAGCCTCTCAGTCGCCCGCTTGACATGATTTATTGTGAATCAGTGGCTTCAATGACTGAGCATTAACAACTGCTGAAACTGCCCTTCGGCTTTGAGTTTCGTTCAATCACATAACATCTGCACATTCTTCGCGGAGTAGGTAGGACGAACGGACAGTGGCGGAAAAGCATTTTCCCTGCATGGAACCAGCAAAAGTAACTCACGGTCACGCCGCCACCGAGTAGATGACGGTGCTCGCGACCCGCACGGTGCGAACAGTGACAAGCCCGCTCGACAAGCTCGGCTTGTTCAAGCCGGCAAAGATATCGCCGGACGGCTGAGCCGTGCGCGCCTCTGCCGAGGTCGCCGAGATCTTCCGTCCTACCGGGGCGGCGTACAGGCGTGCGCGCGCGGGACATCTGAGCTTGCCGCAACTGAAGGTGATGTCGGCGGTCGAGAACTGCCGCACTGCTGCCCTCGGCGGTCACGTCGAGGCCTGCGAGGACTGCGGCCAGTGGCGGATCGCCTACAACTCCTGCCGCAATCGGCATTGCCCGAAGTGCCAGGGCGCAGCGGCACGGGCATGGCCTGCCGAGCGCGAGGCCGACCTGCTGCCGGTCGGCTACTTCCACCTCGTGTTCACGTTGCCCGCCGAGGTCGCCGAGGTCGCCGAGGTCGCCGACATCGCGTTCCAGAACAAACCGGTAGTCTACAACCTGCTGTTCAAGGCGGCATCGGAGACGATACTGACCATCGCGGCGGACCCAGAGCTCTCGGCGCGCGCATCGGCATCACCGCCGTGCTCCACACCTGGGGATCGGCGATGACGCACCATCCGCATGTGCACATGATCGTTCCGGGCGGCGGGATCACGCCAGACGGCAGCCGATGGATATCATCGCGCCCGGCCTTCCTGCTTCCAGTACGCGTTCTCAGCAAACTGTTTCAACGACTATTCCTCACCCGGCTGGTCGCTCTGCACGAGGCGGGCGGCTCAGCTCTTTTCGCGCACTTGCTCATCTCGCCGAGCGGCAGGCATTCTTGCAGCACCTATCGCCGGTCCGAAAGAAATGCTGGGTGGTCTATGCGAAGGCGCCTTTCGCGGGTCCTGAGGCGGTTCTTGCCTATCTGTCGCGCTAGGCGCCTGCGCTTCCAAAATCGTAAACGCAGGAACACAGAGAGCGCACATTGCGCCAACCGCAATCTCTAGCGCTGGGCTAAACGACTTTTCGGTCTGACGCCATTGTCCCGCGCTCCAGGGGACCTCACTCCTTTTCGTCAAGTGCGCCTCCCCTATTACGTGGGCACGATTCGTATTCAGCCCTTGTACTCTCGAACGCGCAGCTCGCCATAATAGACATGTAAAACTGAGTGGCTATCAGCAGAGCCATCATGTAGGTCGATACGCCTCAGCGATGGATAGACGCCCCTCCCCTCCTCATTCTCGACAAGCGCGTGATCGATAGAATGTGTTGCTATTGCTCACCATTTTGGGCATTATGAGCTATAGAAGAGGTGCTCTATAACTCATGATATGGAATTGGACGCAACCAGACTGGCCGCAGTTCACATATGACGCCGCTTCCCTCGCCCCTTAGAGAACCAATTTCTTCTGTCTTCTGGCGAAGTTATCGGAGCGGTACGCCATTTCAAAGATGAGGACCGTGATCTCTTACGCATTGAACTGCTTAGCGACGAGGCAGTGAAAACATCGGAAATTGAAGGCGAAATGCTCGATCGACAAAGCGTGCAGTCTTCATTACGGCGCCAACTCGGTCTCGCGATGTAGGATCCATCGATACCCAAAGCGCATCACCGCGCGTCGCCGGAATGTGTTGGTACCACTCCGTGCGATCCGGCACATCAATATCGTCACGCACCCGATGAATTACTGCGAGCGGGCCCTAGGTTCTTTGACTTGGACGATGCAATTGCGCAGCCGTCCGTTTTGCAACAGGGAAAAGACCATGGCAAGCAATGCGTTGAAGGCGCTTCTGGGCGTGCTGGCGGTCGCCGGCTACCAGAACCGGGACAAGATTTCAGAGATTCTGAAAGGGCTTCGCAATCCACCCGAGCCAAGCTCTGATGGAACGGCATCCTCTGGGGGGCTCAGTGATATTTTGGGCGGCCTGTCCGGAACAGGATTGGGCGGCCTTGGTGATCTTTTCCGCGGCGGTAACGCGGGTGGACTAGGTGGAGGCCTGGGAGACCTGCTCAGGCAGTTTGAGCAAAAAGGCCAGGGCGAAACGGCCAAGTCTTGGGTCGAGCCAGGGCCGAACAAGCAGGTCGATGACAATCAGCTTTCGGAGGTGCTTGGGCCGGAGATCCTTGACGACCTTGCCAACAAAACGGGCCTGTCGCGTGAGGAAATTCTGAGCCGTCTCAGCCGTGACCTGCCCAGGGCTGTCGATGACTTAACACCGGACGGGCAACTGCCGTTCGACGCGGACGAAGACGGATATCCTGACGGCAAAGCGCAGTCATCGCCGCCAGTCAAGCCGCAGATCGTTTGACTGACAAGGAGAGTCATGTCTGCCGGTTCACGGATGTATGTGATCCCTCCCCGCTCCCGGGCCTATTGAGGATAATCCGGGGGCGTTTGGCATCAGACTCATTGGGGTTTTCGCAGAGGCAGAAAGGCCACGAGGCGATCCTTGAGATAGGAAATTACCTTTGCCGCGCAGCAGTTATCGCTCCCGGTCCTTCAAAGGAGGCATTGGAGCACCGACGTCGCGTTGAATGGGTATGTCCTTAATGGGATCCTATGCACGCGTGGTGTCAAAGCGAGAAAACAGCAATAGTCTCCTAGAGCTTTCGCGAACGTAACATTCACAAATCAGAGCATGTTCATGGAGCTGCTCGCCGCTCAACAAGCCCGTTTTAGATTTCTTTGCCGCGCTGATCAACGCTATGCGGCTCACCACTGCGATGTCCAAACGGATCCTCGCCTTGGTAAGCTTTCTTCCTGCCCAAGATCGTTGAGCTCGATCGACGCGCATGCTTGCTCGGTCCCCCGGGAGCCGCAAGAGGCTTAGCATAGCGGCGGCAAAACGGATCGGCCGCCCCGAAGCTGCGTTCCATCTTCTCGCTTTAGAAAGAAACGGTCGCAGCGACCGCCGGCCGGAATTTTGGCGCCAGCAAACAGACTTCAGCACTTCGTCGAAAAGCTGGGGAACTTTATCGCGTTTGGCTAGTTCCTGCTGCGAGGCTGACGGAATGGCCTAAGTTGAGGAAAAACCATGAAAAAATTGATTTTCGCGACAGCGCTTCTGAGCGCGTCTGCACTGGCAGCTCATGCACAGACTACAACAGCGCCGGCCGCCGCCGGTGATACGCCAGCCGTTGCTACCCCCGACACGGCAAATCCCGCAGCGCCGGTGGAGGGAGCAAACTCGTTCACTGAAGCGCAGGCCAAGGAGCGAATGGAAGCTGCAGGATATTCGCCCGTCAGCGACCTGAAACTCGACGAGCAAGGCGTCTGGCAGGCCATGGGCACAAAGGACGGCAAACCGGTCGCCGTTTCCATGGACTACCAGGGGAACATCGTCTCGAAATAACGTGCAAAACGCGGCTGAAAAAAAAGCTCTGAAAGGTTGAAGACAATGAAAACTGTAACAGGACTGTTTGACAACTACAGCGATGCCAGCACGGCAGTCAGTGCGCTCGAGGCAAGCGGTATCCCGTCGGACGACATCAGTATCGTCTCCAACAATGCGGGCGACAAGCATACCAAGGGCGAGACGAATGCTGCCGAAGGTGCTGGGACCGGCGCGGGCATCGGTGCTGTCGTCGGCGGTGCTGGCGGCCTCCTGGCTGGCCTTGGGATTATGGCTATTCCGGGGGTCGGTCCGGTTGTTGCGGCAGGCTGGCTTGCGGCGACCGCGGCCGGCGTTGCAGCGGGCGCCCTTGCCGGCGGCGCTGCGGGAGGCCTGATCGGAGCGTTGACTGACTCCGGCGTGCCCGAAGAACATGCCCACGTTTTTGCCGAGGGTGTGCGCCGCGGCGGAACATTAGTCACTGCTAAAGTCGACGATACACGCCGCGCGGAAGCAGAGGCGATTTTGAAGCAGACCAACTGGGTGGATCCTGTCGAACGCCGCCAGGCTTATGCAGCGCAGGGTTGGACACGGTTCGACGAAACGGCAGCTCCTTACGGTCCTGACGAAATTGACCGCGAGCGGGAGCGTTACACCCGCCGCACCCTTTGATCCCGTTGACACGCGAAACGATGAAGGGCCGGTTCGTTCCGGCCCCATTCGTCTGCCCGACACAGGAAAATGCAAGACGATGCGGCAGGCGCCCTCGCTCGGGCTCCATCGGTTCGGCATCCTTCGCGTAACCTGGCCGGTGGCCAGCAAGCACTGACCGAATGCGCCGCAATCACATATCCTTCTCGACATGAACCTTTTACGCCGCATGCCGTTTATCTCGATAGCAGATGAGTTCGCCAACAATCAGTCAAGCTCCGGCCCGAAAAGGCCAGACCTGCCGAAAACCGACCTGGCAAAAAGGACAGCCAATTGACCTACATAGCCTCTCCAAAATTTGCATCCGATTCCCCGAACCGCGCGGAAGATTGCGAGCAGTGTTTGACCTCGGCTTTCCTGCATCTCCATGACGCCGTGCCGCCAGAAGACGACATTGGCATTGAAGCCAAACTGGTAAGTTCGGCCGTTGAAGCCGGGTGGGACGAGCATGAAGTCAGAAGGGCCGTGGAGCGCCTTCGAAACCAGCATTTGGAACAGACACCGCATGTTCTGCAAAACCCGGGATATGTCCCGTCCTCATCACTGTAACGCCCGCGGACTACTCTGGTCAGGCATGTGATGCCGCTCCCCAAATCACAACTGGTTCGCTCGCATAGACGATCCCCCCGACTGATATCGGGCCACTCGTTTGGCGTTGCGCCTTGGAAGCGCACGCGTCCTGATGGAAGAGCAGAGCGGGTGGAAAACTTACAGGCCAAGGAAAGCCGGCGGATCTCTCAGTGCTTTGCGCGCCGAGCCTGATCGTAGCATTACCAATCTCGAAACCTAAAACTGCCGCACTGGAAGCGCTGGTTCAGGGCCGAGCGTCGGTGTCTGGTCCCCGCTATCAGTTTTGACTAACCCGATCCTGCGTTCAAGACGGACCATGGCCAGAGGCTCAATGCGTGGTTGGCCCGCGACCCGATGAAATCCCTCGATTTCATTGCAGGCATCGACGTCGGTCATTGGAACATAGGGCGGAAAGCGAAAGACGGGGAACCTCCGAAAACCTTTTTGCCTCCCTGACCACCGACGCGAACGCGTTGGTCAAGCCAACCAACCCGAAGGCGATACCGGTCCTTCTATTTTCCACAGGAAGAAGCAGATGTTTTGTTGCGCTGGTATAACAACGCAGACGGCGGGCAAACGGATGCATTTCTCCACAATGCGGCGAGGCTCCGTGCCTGGATTTGAAACAGAAACGCACAAAACCCAAATCGTGGTTTCCAACGGCGCCTCAAAACGATATGTTCCGTTTTTGTTCGGAGATTAAACCCCCTGCCGAAACCATTCCCAGCCAACCGGGACGCATTATGGCACAAGCCTATCTGGAAAAACTCAACGACCAACAGCGCCGTGCCGTCGAGTATGGCGTTGGCCTGCCGAAAGCCTCGATCGCGGGTCCGTTGTTGATTATCGCGGGCGCGGGATCAGGCAAGACCAATACGCTTGCCCACCGTGTCGCCCATCTCATCGTCAACGGCGCCGACCCCCGGCGTATCCTTTTGATGACGTTTTCACGCCGGGCAGCGTCGGAATTGTCACGGCGGGTGGAACGCATTTGCAGACAGGTGATCGGCAGCAATGCCGCCCTGTTGACAGACGCGCTTTCGTGGGCGGGAACCTTCCATGGCATTGGCGCGCGTCTGCTGCGCATGCACGCAGCACAGATTGGCTTGAATGCCGATTTTACCATCCACGACCGCGAGGATAGTGCCGACTTGATGAACCTTGTGCGGCACGAACTCGGATTTTCGAAAACGGAAACACGGTTTCCCACAAAAGGAACCTGTCTGTCGATCTATTCGCGGACCGTCAATTCCGAGGCTGCGTTGGCCGAGGTCGTGCGCAACCATTATCCTTGGGCGTCGATGTGGCAAGAACAGCTGAAATCTCTGTTCAGTGCCTATGTCGAGGCCAAGCAGAAGCAGAATGTCCTCGATTACGACGATTTGCTGCTCTACTGGGCGCAAATGGTCGCCGATCCGGAACTGGCCGAAGAAATCGGCAACCTTTTCGACCATGTCATGGTCGACGAATATCAGGATACCAACAAGCTTCAATCATCCGTATTGATGGCCTTGAAACCGGGTGGTCATGGCCTAACGGTCGTGGGTGACGATGCGCAATCGATCTACTCGTTTCGCGCAGCCACCGTCCGCAACATCCTCGATTTTCCAGGCTCATTTAGTCCGGCCGCCGATATCATCACGCTCGACCGGAATTACCGGTCGACACAGCCGATTCTTGCCGCCGCCAACGGGGTGATCGATTTGGCGCGCGAGCGTTTCACCAAAAATCTCTGGACCGAGCGCCAATCTGAACAGCGTCCGAAGCTTGTCACCGTAAAAGACGAAATAGATCAGGCGAACTTCATCGTTGACGAGGTCCTCGCAAACCGTGAGGGCGGCATGACGCTGAAGCAACAGGCCGTGCTGTTTCGCACATCGAGCCACAGCGGGCCGCTTGAGGTGGAGTTGACCCGCCGCAACATTCCTTTCGTCAAGTTCGGAGGTCTCAAGTTTCTCGACAGCGCCCATGTCAAGGACATGCTGGCAGCGCTGCGGTTCTCCCAGAACCCACGCGATCGCGTCGCCGGCTTCCGTCTTTTAAACATGCTGCCCGGGATTGGACCGCAGACGGCTGGAAAAATCCTCGATGCGATCGCCGCCGATCCCGAGCCGCTTGTTGCCTTGGGAGAGATCCCGGCTCCGCCGAGATCCTCACAGGATTGGCCGTCTTTTGTCTCCATGCTTCAGACGCTGCGCAAAGCCGAAGCCGGCTGGCCTGCAGAGTTTGGCCTGGCGCGTCTGTGGTATGAGCCCCATCTTGGTCGCATCCATGAGGATGCAGAAACCCGCCTGGCCGACCTGCTGCAGCTTGAACAGATCGCTGCCGGCTACGCATCGCGCGAAAGCTTCTTGACGGAACTGACCCTTGATCCGCCGGATGCGACAAGCGATCAGGCGGGCGTGCCGCTGCTTGACGAAGACTATCTGATCCTGTCGACCATTCACTCGGCAAAGGGCCAGGAATGGCGATCAGTGTTCATGCTCAATGTCGTCGATGGCTGCATCCCCTCCGATCTTGGAGCGGGCACGACCCATGAACTCGAAGAGGAGCGGCGCCTGCTCTATGTCGGCATGACGCGAGCCAAGGACAATCTGGCGCTTGTGACGCCCTTGCGGTTTTTCACGCACAACCAGAACCCGCAGGGCGATCGTCACGTCTTTGCCTCAAGGACACGTTTCATTCCGGCCACCCTTCTGCAGTTTTTCGAGGTTATCCGCTGGCCACTGGTGACACCCGATCGTTCCGGCCGGAGCGCACAACAGATCCGCATCGATGTGGCGGAAAAGATGCGGGGCATGTGGAAATAGCGCCCTGCGGCTGCAGTCCTACATCAATGCTCCAAGATCGAGGAAAGATTGCGTTTGCTCTGCGGTCAGGGCTGCGTCGGTGTAAACACGAAACGCGATGCCCTCGAACTTGAGCTGCTCTGCCCTCATCAATGCCTCGGAATAGGAAAGCTCCGGTTCGTCCCGGCGGTCTTCCCCGGCCGGGTCGAGCGCACTGAGGCAAACGATTTGAAACTGGGTCGTCATTGCAGGGCTTTCCTCTTAAATTGCCGCGAGCGGGGTTCTAGCCCTCGTTTCCATCCGATACGAAATTTTTGGAGACCGCCCGGCTTGCCTCCTCCAGCGACGAAGCGGTGTCGAGCCATCGCGTTTTGACGACGTCATGGATGGCACGCGCAATGTCACTCGTTGGCCAATCCGCGTTTTCCATCTCCAGCACGAGTGCCGTTATCTTTTGATCGATAATTTCGTGGAGATCGTCAGTCTTTTCTGTGTGGGTCGTCTTCATTGGAACCTGCCTCCGTCACTTTCCCAAAACGATTGCGGTCGAAGTAGGTTCCCACGTGCGGCTGCATTTCCCGACAGTCGCCGCAGTCATTTCCCGGCCAATGCATGGCCGGTCAGCGCTTAACGGGTATTGGGCCGGACTGGCTTGCTTTCAATTGGAGCCGCGCAGCGCGCAGGCTCTCCGTCTTCAGCCGGTCTGCCGCTCGCTGGTCTTCGATCATCGCCGTTGAGACTGCTTTCGACTGCTCGAACTCTCCTCTTGGAGAGGAACCACGGTGGCGCTTTCCATTTTCCATCTCAACCTCCAAACGCTTGCAAAGAATAGCCGGTGCCCGATCCGGCGCAATTAACTATGACACTTGGGGACCGATTGACGGCCGGCAACGAGACGGAAATCGAGGCGCTCGTTGAAAGAGCCATGCCGCCGCGGATAACGAGGCTGGCCTCCCGCTAAGAGGTACCCTTGCCCTTGCTTTGCGAAACACCATCAGCGCCGGGTTGCACCGAACACAGACCAGTCGGTTTTCGACGTCAAAATTTCGAGGCCGAGGGTTCCAAGCCAGCTGTTCCCCATGGGATCCAGCGCGGGTGACCATACGGCGATCGATGCCTGGTGGGGAGCGATCGCAAGAATCCCACCGCCCACACCGGATTTTGCCGGAAGGCCGACGCGATACGCGAAATCGCCGGAACCGTTATACTGACCGCATAGCATCATGATCGACAAAATGCGGCGTGCCCTGCGTGCAGCCTTGAGTTTGACGGTGTTTCCGCTCGTGCGATCTCCCGGAATGAGAAAGCGGCCAGCCTTGGCAAGCCCGCAACAGTCGAGTGTGATGGCGCATTGATGGATGTAAGCGTCCATGACCTTTTCTACAGGATTCTTGAGGTTACCGTGATGTCTCGCCATGAACATCAGCGATCGATTGAGATCCCCTCCGGTGCGGTCGCTGTCCATGACGCCTTGGTCCAGCGTCATTGTCTCATCGTCCAGCATTCGTTCAACGAACCTTACGACGTGCTTGTTTGGCCCCTGACGCCCACCGATACCGGCAAGGATGTCGCAGACGACCAGTGCGCCTGAATTGATGAACGGGTTGCGCGGCACGCCCTTTGCGCGTTCCAGATCGATGATCGAATTGAACGGGTCGCCGGACGGATCACGGCCAACGCGCTCCCAAACTCTCTCACCAATCGCATCAAGAGCGACCTCAAGCGCGAAGACTTTGGAAATAGATTGGATTGGAAAGGGTGTCTTGGAATTGCCAGCTGCCGCCATTTGCCCGTCCTGCAGGAACACAGCGATGCCGAATTGCTCGAAGTCCCGTTTAACCGGCGCCACTTTGCCGGCTACTTCAGCCTTTGCGGCTGCCTCTTCCAGGAGGTCTGGTGTCGCTTTGCGCACACGGGCCACAACGTCCTCAAGGATTGCCCTGAGAGCATTCTTATCCTTTCCGGTATGCGCCACGATTACGAACCGCCCGGCTTCGGCTGGCTGCCCGCCGACGGCCAGTCGTTCGAGGGTTCGGCGTCGAGGTCGGTGCCGCTATCATCCGCCGGGTCTGGATCACGATCATAGGCTTCGCGCAGACGAACGGCCTCCTGAATGATGATTTCAATAACATCGCCCGCCCGTGCGCCTTTGACGACGAAAGTGTCGACGAAATCTTCAAGCCTCTCACGGACATCGTTGTGCAGGTCCCCGGCCATGTTCGCCTCCATCATACTTGCCTCCATTCCTTAGGGACGTCCTGTTTACCCGCAGAGCAACCAGACGTACCTGACCGCCACGGGCTTTCCGCACCCGCAGGCATGGGCCTGCTCCAGCGTCAGCGATGCCCACCCTGCTAACAGCGAAAAACACAGAAGACTCCCCGAAAACACATGCGAAGCGACAATGTTCCGCCAGTCACGGCTCCGACGTTCGCTCTAGCGCGGTGCGAGCAGAACTATGCTTCGAGGCGCCGCGATCCGACCCCGACCTTCGCACACATGGTCCTTGCAGGCACCTCTCACGGGAACAATTTGTGCGGCGTCGAGTTTGTTCTCGCACACGAAAGTAATCAATGGAGGAAGCAATGGATCATACAAACCACGTCCGCCTCGCGGCTGGCGAGCTCACCGCCGACATTCTCGAAGGCGCCACAGTCTATGGCGCAGACGACTCTAAGGTGGGCACAGTCGATCACGTACATGGTGCAGGCGCTGGTAGCACTGCGATCATCGATGTCGGCGGGTTCCTGGGTATTGGAGCCAAACCGGTTTCGGTCCCGCTGACGGATCTCGAGTTCATGCGGGATGACGATGGCGACGTCCATGCCGTTACCGGATGGACAAAGGACCAGCTGAAGGACATGCCGGAGCATCGGCACTAAGACCGAAACGGAGACAAGCGGCGGGGTCGAAATCCGGCAGCTTGTTGTTCTCTACGATAACGACCTTGCCTGCCGCTTGATTGGCTTGCAACTCTTGGTTCTTTTACGAGTACTCGAACCAGCGACAGCGTGATGCGAACACGCTCGTTGCGCCTTACGCCGACATTTCGTGGATCGCCTAACTGCCCCGGACCTTACGAACCTGAAAATTGCAATTGCACACACTTTTCATAGCCGCAAAGCCTGCCTAAAGGCAGTGAAGCGCGTAGTCATATTTGAGATATCAGCCGCAAAAACTTTGTGGCGTTCAGTTGGCAAGATAAGCAGCACCTTTGGCCGATCGGTCGTGTCTTGCTAACGTGGAGACAAACGCTCTTTCTTTTCTCGCTTACTGTATAGCCGTTGGTCTGCGCCCCGGCCGGATATCTTCTTTACCGCCTCTCCGGCTCAGTCGGACGGGGGCTGGTGTAGGGCTTCGTGCCACTATCGGCGTGATCGTTGGATATTGCGTCCATTCGCCTCCGGTCCCTCTGGGGTCGGGGCCGGGAGAAATCATGTCCTATTCTTCTCGTACTGGGCTTCAACCTCGAGGCCGATCTCTGGAATAACGTCGTGCCGAGCTTGAATGACGTCGTGCCGAGCTTGGCGGACTTTGGCCCGATTGTATATGGGGGCCTTTCGAGGGATACCTCCATACATGACATGGTTCCACTCCTTCCAGGCTCGATGACCACAACGCGGCGCCAACCTGACGCCTCGCCATTGCCCTTTCGTGGTACGGAAAAAAGATTCAGACATCTACTGTGGCGCGGCCTCAAGGCGCTGCTTCAGAAGCCAATCCCAAAGTTCCGGATCGTTCAGAGCAGCCCACTCGACGCCCGAGTGATCCACGGCTTCCAGAACGCTCAAACGAGCATTCCGCTTCAGACCGACTAAGCGTTCGTAAAGCACGACTGAATCAGACAAGGGAATGACGTCATCGCTTGTGCCATGGAACGCCCAGAAGGACGCCTTGTCATTCGTCCTGCTCAGGTAGTGACGATTACCGCCGCCGGCGATCGGAACGAAAGCGGCAAACTTTTCGGGAAACTGTTCCGCCATCGCCCAAGTGCCGAAGCCGCCGCGGCTGAAGCCCACGACATAGACCCGTGTGCGATCGACACGATACTTCGACATGACCTCGTCGAGCGCAGCTGCCACTTTCTCGATCGGATACAGCAATTCTTCACTTGGGTTCTGGGGTGAAAACACCAGGAAGGGAAATTTCTTGCCATCTTCGATCAGTTTCGGAATGCCGCTCGATCTCACCTTCTCGATATCTGTCCCGCCCTGATCGCCGCCGTGAAGCCACACGACAAGTGGATACACCGTGTCGGACGACGCATAGTCGTCGGGCGTATACATAAGATAACTGAGATCGTTCTTTATGCTCGTGGTCGATCTCACTGCCACCTGCTCGGCATGTGTCACTCCCGCACTGCAGAGTCCGCAGACGGCGGCAAATACCAGCGCCATGATGTTCCGCGTCATTCGATCAGCTCCTCCGTGATGTTCGGCGTATGGGCAGATCAAATGGAGCACACGTCCTAAAACTCAAGCATTGGCGGCCAATTCGAAGACAAACCGTCTATCCCATCAAAGCCACTGCCGTTTGAAACAACTCAGGCTATCACCGAAAAATTTGGAAACGGATGGAAAACTGGCTTCCACCCATATTTACTTTTATAATTATATAATGCAAATTCCGCACGCGGCTCAGGAGGTGAGCCTTACCAGCAGGAGGAAATCGCTGTGCGCAATTATTTTAAAGTCGGACTTCTCGCCGCCCTCGTCGGCGGCACTTTAGGATTGGGACCGCTGCCGGCTTCGTCGCAGGATCTGGAACTGACCATCATGGCGCCCGCCGGTGCTGGCGGCGGATGGGATTCGGCCTCCCGCTCCATGCAGGAAGCCATGATGGCGAGCGGCAATGCAAAGAGCGTCCAGGTCATCAACGTCCCCGGCGCAGGTGGCACGGTCGGTCTTGCCCAGTTTATCGGCTCCGCGAAGGGTAATCCTAGCCAGCTTCTGGTCGCAGGCATCACGCTGGTCGGCGCAAGCATCTCCAACCAGTCGCCGATCGATCTGACCCAGGTCACCCCGATCGCTCGCTTGACCGGCGACCCGCTCGTGATAGTGGTTCCGAAGGATTCGCCGATTAAGACGATGGACGATCTGCTGGCGACGATTAAGAAGGACGTGGCTACGACAATCTGGGTTGGCGGATCGGCTGGCGGTGCGGATCATATCCTTGCCGCGCTCGTCACCAAGGCAGCGGGTGCAGACCCAAGCAAGATCAACTACGTCGCCTATTCCGGCGGCGGCGAGTCGCTTGCAGCCATGCTCGGTGGTCAGGCGACTGCGGGCGTGTCGGGTTACGGCGAATGGGAAGGCCAGATCAACTCCGGCGACCTTAGAGCGCTGGCGATCTCCTATCCGGAGCCGATCGAAGGCATTGAGGCAAAACCATTGAAAGCGCAGGGCCTTGATATCGAACTCGTCAACTGGCGCGGCATCTTTGCGGGTCCGGGCGTCGAAGGCGCTGATCTCGACGCGCTCAAGTCTGCCGTCGAGAAAACGGTGAAGTCCGCCGAATGGCAGGCAGTCCTCAAAGCCCGCGGTTGGACCGACTACTATGCGCCCTCCGACGAGTTCAAGGCCTTCATCGGCTCGGAAACCGAGCGTGTGAAGACCATCCTCACTTCGATCGGTCTAGCAAACTAACCTGACGAAGCGCGCGGAAGCCGCCAAGTGCCGCTTCCGCGTGCGACGAGGACACCATGACCCAGAAAACTCTTCGCATTCCCAACCGTCCAACGGCGGTGATCGCTGTCGTCCTGTTCACCATGGCTTTCATCACGTATTGGGATGCCAGCCACATGAAGGTTCGAGCAACTTACGGGATGAGCGCCAGCGCGGCGTCTTATTTTGTGGCAATCTTGTTCGTGGTCCTTGCGATCGGCCATCTGATCAGCGCGTTCAAGCCATCCGACATCGAAGTCGAGGCTGCGGATTGGATGGCTGTCGGCTGGATCGGTTTTGCTCTTGCAGGGCTGATCGCATCGATCTGGCTCGGTGGCGGTTTCATCCTGGGCTCGACGCTTCTCTTCGCACTGACCGCGCGGGCGTTTGGTCGCAAGGCCCTTCTCGTCGATCTCTGTCTCGGAGCGGTCATCGGGATCCTGGTGTTTCTTCTCTTCAATAAGCTCCTGACGCTCGCGTTGCCGCAAGGCCCGCTTGAGCGGCTCTTCTGAGGAAGCTCTGATGGATACACTTTCCTTTTTGATCGATGGCTTCGCGCTGGCTATCCAGCCTGCGAACCTTATTTACGCCGCCATCGGCGTCCTGATTGGAACGGCCGTAGGTGTTCTGCCAGGTATCGGGCCGGCACTGACGGTGGCACTTCTGCTTCCCGTGACCTTCAAGCTGGATCCTGGCGGTTCGATCATCATGTTCGCCGGAATTTATTACGGCGGCATGTACGGTGGCTCGACCACTGCGATCCTTCTCAACACGCCCGGCGAAAGCGCATCGGTTGTCACCGCGCTCGAGGGCAACAAGATGGCACGAGCCGGACGCGGCGGACCTGCGCTCGCGACCGCCGCGATCGGCTCGTTCGTGGCGGCCTTGATCGCCACAGCCGGGTTGGCCGTTCTCGCACCCTATTTGGTGAAGATCGCCGTCAAATTTGGTCCCTGGGATTACTTCGGCCTAATGCTGATCGCGTTTGTAACGGTGTCGGCAACATTTGGGTCATCGCCTCTGCGGGGACTGACCAGTCTGGCGTTCGGCCTATGGCTCGGACTGATGGGCATTGACCAGCTAACGGGGCAAGCTCGCCTGACATTCGGTGTTCCGGAACTGCTGGATGGCGTCGAAGTGACCACACTCGCCGTCGGTCTGTTCGCGATCGGCGAAGCGTTCTTCGTGGCGTCGCGTCATCTCTACAAGCCCGAGAAGCCTATCCCAGTGAAGGGCTCGATCTGGATGACCCGAGAAGACTGGAAGCGATCATGGAAGCCATGGCTCCGCGGCACGATGATAGGCTTTCCAATCGGCGCACTTCCTGCCGGCGGCGCGGAAATTCCCACATTCCTGAGCTATACGATCGAGCGCAAGCTGAGCCGGAAGCCGGAAGAATTCGGCCACGGGGCGATCGAAGGCGTCGCCGGTCCGGAAGCTGCGAACAATGCGTCCGCAGCTGGCACGCTGGTTCCATTGCTGACGCTGGGATTGCCGACGTCTGCCACGGCCGCTGTCATGCTCGCTGGCTTCCAGCAGTATAACATCCAGCCGGGTCCCCTGCTGTTCACACAGCACGCCGACCTCGTCTGGGGACTGGTCGCCAGCCTGTTCATCGCCAATGTCATGCTGCTTGTCCTCAACCTGCCTCTGGTCGGGATGTGGGTGAAGCTGCTCAAAATTCCGCTGCCCTGGCTCTATGCTGGCATTCTCGTGTTCGCCTCGATGGGAACCATTGCGGCAAACCCATCCGTGACGGAACTGCTGCTGCTGACGGGTTTCGGGGTCGTCGGATTTGTGATGCGCCGCTATGACTATCCTATCGCTCCCGCAGTTGTCGGTCTGATCCTCGGGCCCCTCGCAGACAGTGCCTTGCGTCGCTCCCTACAGATGAGCCTTGGCGATCCGATGATCCTGTTGCAGCACCCGAGTTCGGCGACCATGATCGGCATAGCCCTTGTTGCCTTGGTCGCACCGTTCGTGTTCAGAGGTCTCTCTAAGTTCCGTCAAGACGAGGACTGACGGCGCAAATCTGTTTGACTGCGCCAGCCGGCGCATATCACTGTGGAAATTCTGACTGAAAGAACAGGTCTTACGGAAAAGCCATGGCCAGAAACAGCCTCTCACCCCGGATCAGCACGGACATCATCCAGTTCGTGAAATCCAACGCGATGCGAAAGGGAGATCATCTGCCTCTGCAGATGTTGGCCGATAATTTCCGCGTGTCGCGTGCTCCAATCATAAGCGCTCTTCAAAAGCTCGAAGAGAGAGGCATCGTGCGAGCTGAGCCGAACCGCGGATATTTCCTTGCGGTGAACGGCGAGGCAATCGACGGTCTCGAGTCTGAGAATGGGCAGACTGGCGCGGGCGACGATGCGATTTATCTCAGGATCGCGGACGATCGCCTGTCCGGTAAGTTTGCCGAGCGCATCAGCGAAAGCGAGTTGATGCGTATCTACGAGGTGCCAAGAACCCGGCTGTTGAAGATCCTTCACCGGATTGCCGACGAGGGATGGATCGAGCGTCTTCCGGGCAATGGATGGTCTTTCAAGCAGACACTCATGTCGAAGAAGAGCTATGAGGAAGGATATGTATTTCGCGCCGTCATCGAGCAGCAGGCGATGCTGCTGCCGACGTTCCAATCGGATGCGGACGGTTTTCGAAGAGCGCGCGAGACACAGACGGAACTTGGAAACGGCGGATACGAACATTGGTCACGGGTCGAAATCTTCAAAGCCAATAACGACTTCCACGAAATGCTTGTCGCGTGTTCCGGAAACGAATTTTTCCTGGACGCGATAAAGCGGATCAACAGACTGCGACGCCTTCTGGAGTACCAGATCACCATCGATCGCAGCCGCCTGCCAAAACAGACGGCAGAGCATTTGCATATCCTCGATCTTCTCGAGAGTGATCGACGATCAGAGGCGGCTGCCTTCCTCTACACCCACATCATGGGTGCCAGCAGGATCAAGACACCGAAAGTGTAATCAGAAGGGGGACCGGGAGGAAAACTCGCGCGGCCAAAGGCGTATTACATTTTGTTACGATAAAATGTGATTTATAGATGACCTTGCGACTTCGTTCCTGACGATCCTCTTCCAAAACGGACATGCGATTGAGAGAGTTGGGATGACCATCATATCGAAACTCACGGTAAACGGGGTGGCGTACGACGTCATCGACCTGCCAGCGGAGGTTGGGCACCGGCTTCGGTCGCTCCCCTATATTCACCGCATCCTGTTGGAGAACGTTCTTCGAACAGCAGGCGAAGACGCTGCGAGAGCCAAGGCTGCGATCATTGACTGGCTTGCGACGGGTTCGAGTGAGTTGGAGATTCCTTTTCTTCCCAATCGCGTCATGATGCACGATACCACATGCGGTCCTGCATTGGTTGATATCGCCGGAATGCGGTCGGCGCTGGCAGAAGCGGGTTATGATCCCGCGCTTCTCAATCCCGTTGTCCCGGTGGACGTCTCGACGGACCACTCCCTGGCGGTCGATGCCTATGGCGGGTCTGCGTCGCTCGAACTCAACATGAAACGCGAGTTCGAGCGCAATGCCGAGCGGTATCGCTTCATGAAGTGGGCGACCAATACGCTCACCGGGTTTCGCGTACATCCGCCTGGTACCGGCATCATGCACACACTCAATCTCGAACGCCTCGCGACGGTCGTGTCGACCATCGCGAAGGACGGTCGCCATTGGGCCGCGCCCGACACGTTGATCGGTACGGACAGCCATACGCCGATGATCAACGGCATTGGCGTTCTCGCATGGGGCGTCGGCGGGCTGGAAGCGGAGAGCGTGTTCTTCGGCATGCCCGTGTCGCTCCGGGTGCCTGATGTGGTCGGCGTTCGCCTGACTGGACGTCTACGCGATGGGGTGCTTGCGACCGATCTTGCGCTGACTGTGACGCATATCCTTCGCAAGAGCGACCTTCAGGACAAGTATGTCGAATTCTTTGGGCCTGGCGTGTCGGAGCTGACGGCCGGCGACCGGTCGGTGGTCGCTAACATGACGCCCGAGTTTGGCGGTAATTCCGGCTACTTTGCGGTCGATGGCCGCACGATTGACTATCTCCGGACGACGGGACGAACGTCGGAGCAGGTCGATCTGGTCGAAGCCTACACAAAGCGCGTCGGGATTTGGTTCGATCCGGAGGAGACACCCCGCTACACGTATGTGGTCGAGATCGATCTATCGGCAATTGAGCCCAGCCTTGCCGGACCGACCCGTCCTCAGGACAGGATATCGGTGGGCGACACTGCTGCGGCGATCGCGTCGATGAAACGCGGAGCGGTGGTTGGCGCCGACACTTCCGAACCAAACGATGGTGCGGTCGCCATCGCGGCTATTACAAGCTGTACCAACACCTCCGATCCGCGACTCGTGATCGCGGCGGGTTTACTGGCGCGAAAGGCGCGGTCTTTTGGTCTTCATCCGGCGCTTTGGGTGAAGACGTCGCTCGCGCCGGGATCGCCCACAGCAGAGCGATACCTGCGGCGGTCGGGGCTATTGGAGGATCTTGAAGCGGTCGGATTCGGGATTGTCGGATACGGCTGTACAACCTGCATTGGCAATTCCGGACCATTGACCGAACCGATCGCCGTCGCAATGACGGAACGAGGAATACTCCCGGTCGCTGTTCTCTCGGGTAACCGAAACTTTCCGGGACGCGTACACCCGCAGCTTGAGGCCGGGTTCCTCGCATCGCCTCCCTTTGTCGTGGCCTTCGCGCTGGCAGGAACCGTCGAACTGAATATTCTGACGGACCCAATCGGTTGGTCGCCCGATGGGCAGGCGGTGACCCTGTCGATGCTGTGGCCAACGAGCGAGGAGATCGACGAAGCCGTTACACTTGCCTCCGATGCGGTGGACTTCAAACCAGCTTATGACGAAGCCGAGGCCAGCAAGGCTTGGCATGATGTCGAGGCGCCCGCGACAGCATTGTTTCCGTGGGACGAGACGTCGACCTACATCCGCAGGCCGCCGTTCGCAGGCTTCGGAAAAGGCAGCTTGCTCGGCACGTACGAGGCGCATCCGCTGATCGTTGTCGGTGACGACATCACGACGGACCATATTTCGCCAGCTGGAGCGATCCCGGCGCAAAGTGAAACGGGCCGGTATCTCGTCGAGCGAGGAGAAGTCCCAACAGACCTTAACGTTCACGCTTCGCGGCGGGGCAACTGGGAAGCGATGGTTCGCGGCTTATATACAAACCGAACTGTTCAAAATCTCCTGGGGAGCGATATTCCACCGGGATCGACAATTCATACGCCATCAGGCGAAGTCCTCCCACTCTGGTTGGCCGCCAATCGCTACGCCGAGAGCAAACAGTCCGTGGTGATTGTTGCTGGCGAACGCTACGGCATGGGTTCGTCGCGAGATTGGGCAGCGAAGGGAGCATCGCTTCTGGGAGCACGCGCGGTCCTTGCTGTAAGCTATGAGCGAATTCACCGTTCCAATCTTATCGGTATGGGCATTCTGCCAATGAGACTGCCGGAGGGTTTGGGACCAGATGAGCTCGCTATGAAGTCGGGTGACATCATTGAGATCCATGCCAAGGAAGACCTGATCTCGCCGCGTTGTCCAATCGGCATTGTCATTAAACGTTATGGGGGCGAGAACACCACATTTAAAGCTGTCGCGGCGATCGAGACGGCCGCTGAGCTCGACACGTTGAAGGCGGGTGGAATTCTGCCGCTAATGTTGAAGAACTTGGTCGAATCCCAACGCAGCGCGATCTAGGGATGGTATGGACCACATTCCCGCACAACACAAATGTCACCTAGCGTTCCGGACATAATCACTTCATTGGCAGACCGATCGCTTCGGAGCGCGATGCAGGTAGTCTGAACGGCTGCGATGGAGGCGCGGACGACGTTCGCGGCTCTGATGAAGCAGACAGCTTGCGACGACATCGCGAAGGACGTGATGGATTGCAAAGATGCGTCAGAGGGTAAAGTCGAGTGACCGATCGAAGAGGCAGTCCGCGCGGGCTGGGCAAAGGCGGAAATTGCAAACGCCCTGGTTGCGATTTTCTGGGCAAGGCGTTGCTGTCAGGGGGCGAACCAAACACCCAAACCCCGTATCCTGAGGCACCCATTTCGCCCTCCTATACCGCGAAGATCCGTCGTGATTTCGCATCGATCGCGACGCGACCGAAGTCCCCGCCCCAAAACCGTTCGCGGGGATGCAAAGACTTTGGTCTCTTTGCTTCTCCATAGCGGAGCCTTATCGGATCAATGCACCGATCGTGCTCGTCGAAAATGCACGGGATGCACAGACCCTGGGGCTCTCCGTCATTTTAGAGTTCGCGGCTTGAGCGCTGAGATAATACCCCTAGGCTTCTGCCGACAGATCGATCAGTGCAATACCCAGACTTTCGTCTTTCCTGCGGCGAAGATTGGCGGCTGTTTCCCGCACGATCACCTCCAATGTCGGCCGCACACAGCCCCTGATAAAGTGGCCGCCACGCGTACTGCCATCGGATAGCCCAAGAACCACGTGCAAATGCAAACTGGCCTTGCCGGCGTCGTCAACCGCGATGTCGCCGATCATGCTCAAGACTTCGGATTGCTCAGCGACTGGAATTTCACGGTGCGTCTTGGCCTCAAACTCGAAAAAGGCGACAGTTGCCTCACGAAACGCGCCGATCGCCGTCACGGAGGCAGCCGAAATTTCGTTCTTTTCCGCAAAGGCCACAATGCTGGTGAGCGCTTCATCGCCCTCGTCCAGTACGAGAATGTATGTCCTCCCGCCACCGGCGGAGGTCAGAATTTTCTCTTTCACGATGCTTCCTTTCTTCGACTGAAAGAAGTGAAAGAGCTGGGAGGAGCCAAGTGTGCCCTCCCGTCAGGAACAATGTGCATCTGCTGCCGTTACGCTTCCTTCACATGTGAAAGGAATTGTCCATGGCCGATGCGCGCTCCCCCGATCTTCCGGTCTGCAAGATCTCGCTTTCGATTAATGGCGAAAGACAGAAATTTACCCTCCACCCGTGGACAACGCTGCTCGACCTTCTGCGCGGTCCCCTTGAGCTCAGCGGCACAAAAAAGGGTTGCGATCATGGACAGTGTGGCGCCTGCACGGTTCTTGTCGATGGCGAGCGCATCAATTCCTGCCTGAAGCTCGCCGTATCTCTCGACGGCGCTGGCATCATCACCATCGAAGGCCTCGGCTCGCCAAACGGACTGCATCCGATGCAGGAAGCCTTTGTCGAACATGACGCCTATCAGTGCGGTTATTGCACTCCCGGGCAGATCTGTTCCGCCGTGGCCCTGGTCAAAGAAGGCCACGCCCGGTCCCGTGCCGAGATCCGCGAACTGATGAGCGGCAATCTCTGCCGCTGCGGCGCCTATACCAATATCGCCGATGCCATCGAGGAGGTCATGGACACGCAAAGAATCCGGCCCGTCAAGGAGGCTGCGGAATGAGACCCTTTTCTTTCAACCGCGCTGAAACCGTAAAGGAAGCCATTGCGGCGCTTGCACAAAACCCGGATGCAAAACTACTTGCCGGCGGCACCAATCTGATCGATCTGATGAAATACGATGTCACGCATCCGGGCATGATCATCGATATCAACAGCCTGCCCTTGAAGGAGATTACCGATCTTCCCGATGGGGCCTTGCGCATCGGAGCCCTCGCCAGCAACTCGGCTGTCGCGTACGACGAGCGCGTGAAAGCTCGCTTTCCGCTACTGTCCAGCGCCATCCTTGCCGGCGCGTCGCCGCAGCTTCGAAATGCAGCCACGACAGGTGGAAACCTGCTCCAGCGCACCCGCTGCTACTATTTCTACGACACTGCTGCGCCTTGCAACAAACGTGCTCCCGGATCGGGCTGTTCTGCAATCGGCGGTGTGAACCGCATCCACGCCATTCTCGGGGCTAACCCGGCTTGCATTGCTGTTCATCCTTCAGACATGTGTGTTGCGCTCGCTGCACTCGACACGGTGGTTGAGGTCGAAGGGCCGCAGGGCGCGCGAGAAATCGCCTTTCTTGATTTTCACCGGCTTGCAGGCGATGAGCCGCAACGGGACAACACCTTGCAGACCGGCGAAATGATTACTGGCCTGCGACTGCCCCCCAATCCTTTCGGCCAAAACCACACCTATCTGAAGATACGCGACCGCCTTTCCTATGCCTTCGCGCTCGTTTCCGTTGCCGCAGCCATCGAAATCGACAAGGGCCGCATCATCGACCTTCGTGTTGCGCTTGGCGGCGTAGCCCACAAGCCTTGGCGGGACACGCTTGCGGAGCGCGAATTCGCCGATCGAGCGATAGGCGAATCCACGTTCCGGGAAATCGCCGAGCGGCTACTGATCGACGCCAAGGGCCAAGGGCAGAATGATTTCAAGATATTGCTCGCCCGCAACGCGATCATCCGGGCGCTGCGCCAAGCTGCGGCGGGAACGCCGCAGGACCAGGCTGTAAAAGCAATACAATAACAGGGAGCCCAGACCATGCTCAATCCATCCAAAGTGGTCGGCGTGCCGACAGCCCGCATCGACGGCCCGTTGAAAGTCAGCGGCTGCGCGCCCTATGCTGCCGAGCACTATGAGCCATTTATGCTCTTCGGGTATGTCCTGCCGGCGACCATCGCCACGGGTCGAATTCTTGCGATCGATGCGACCGATGCCGAACGTTTTGCGGGCGTGATCAAGGTCTACACCCACGAAAACAGGCCTGATACGGCATGGCGCGACAGCAAATGGAAAGATGAGGTGGCCCTCCCCGGCCATCCTTTGCGCCCCTTGGAAAGCGACCGCATCCTCTTCGACGGTCAGCCGGTTGCCTTCGTGGTCGCCGAAACCTTCGAGGCGGCGCGCGATGCCGCGGCCCTTATCAAGATCCATTACGCGGCCGCTCGTCCGCACACGGATTTGCGCAGCGAGCTTCCCAACCGTTATGCGCCCCCGGTTCCGCGCATGAAGCAGCTCGTACCGCCGCCGCCGCGCGGTGACGCCGAAAAGGCATTTAAGGAAGCGCCGCATCGCATCTCGTCCGATTACGAGATGAGCGGTGAATATCACAACCCGATGGAGCTTTTCGCCACAACGGTTCTGTGGAAAAAGGACGGCGAACTGACAATCCACGACAAGACCCAAGGGTCGCAGAATTCGCACGAATATATCTGTCAGGTCTTTGGTCTCGATCCGGATAAAGTGGTCGTCAAGAATGCCTTCGTCGGTGGCGCCTTCGGGCAAGCACTCCGGCCAAAGCACCAGCTGTTTTTCGCGGTTATGGCCAGTCTCGATTTGAAGCGATCGATCAAGGCCGAGATGAGCCGTCGCGAGATGTTCTATCTGACCTGGCGCCCATCAAGCTTTCAGACCGTCTCTCTTGCAGCCGATGAGGAAGGGCGTCTGACGGCCGTCATGCACGACGCGGTTCATGCAACGTCGCGCTACGAGGATTATCAGGAGAACGTCGCCAACTGGTCGGCGCTCGCTTACAAATGCGACAACGTCAAGATCAGCTATGAGATAGCCAAGCTCGATGTATCGACGCCGGGAGACATGCGCGCACCTGGTGCAGCAACCGGGGTAACGGCGCTGGAAACAGCAATGGACGAGCTGGCCTACGTCTGCGGCATCGACCCGCTTGAGCTTCGTGTCAAAAACTTCGCTCACCGAGACCAGATGCAGGACAAGGAATTTACCTCGAAGGCTCTGCACGCCTGCTTCCGCGAGGGTGCAGCCCGCTTCGGCTGGTCGAAACGATCCCTCGAGCCCCGATCCATGCGTGAAGGACATGAGTTGATCGGCTGGGGCATGGCAAGCGGCATATGGGAGGCCACGATGTCGCCGGCCGAAGCCAGCGTCCGGCTTTCCGGCGATGGCAAGGTGACGGTATCGGCGGCAGCCTCAGATATTGGCACGGGGACTTATACGATCCTTGCCCAACTGAGCGCCGATACTTTCGATATTCCGCTGCGCGATGTAACAGTCCGGATTGCCGACTCTACCCTCCCGAAAACGGGAGTGCAGGGCGGCTCCTGGACGGCAGCCTCGACAGGTTCGGCGGTACAGGCAGCCTCCAAATCGGTGATTGCCACGTTGCTGAAACATGCGCAGAAACTGGAAACCTCTCCACTCGCGAAAGCTAAGGCAGAACATGTTGAAATCGCCGATGGCCGGCTGGTGCTGGAAGCGAACCATCAGATCGGCATGCCCGTTTCGGAGATCATGGAACGCGCGGGCCTTTCCGGCATCGAGGAACATGCCAAGGTGGGTCCCGACATGATGACCATGCGCAAGTTTGCTGCCTACACCCATTCGGCGGTCTTCGTGGAAGTCCGGGTCGACGATGAGCTGGGCGTGGTGCGGGTGACCCGGGTGGTCAGCGCCATTGCCGCCGGGCGCATCCTCAATCCGAAGACGGCACGCAGCCAGATCCTGGGTGGCGTCGTCATGGGCATCGGCTCTGCGCTACATGAGGAAGGCCTGGTCGATCACCGCACCGGCCGCATCATGAACCACAATATCGCCGAGTATCATGTTCCCGCCCATGCCGATATCGAGGATGTCGACGTGATCTTCGTGGATGAGGACGACGACAAGGCAAGCCCGATCGGCGTCAAGGGTCTTGGTGAGATTGGCATCGTCGGCGTCGCGGCCGCCGTTTCCAACGCCATCTTCCACGCGACGGGCAAACGCATCCGCAGCTTCCCGATCACGCTGGACAAAATTCTTACAGAACGGACAGAACAATGATCAGCAAAATGCCAGTCACACCTCTTCCCTTTTCGCCTGATGTCGAGGCTCTTCAGCCGGATGAACCTGAAACAGCGCGAGAACTGGCGACGACCATGTTGTCGATTGCGGAAAAGACCTATGCCGATAGCGGTCATGCCATGCGCTCGGTCCATGCCAAGAGCCACGGACTGATCGAAGCAAAAGTTGAAATCCTCAACGACCTGGCGCCGGAGCTGGCGCAGGGCGTATTTGCAACGCCCGGTACACAAGCGGCCATCATCCGTCTTTCAACGACACCCGGCGACCTTCGGCATGACAGCGTTTCGACGCCGCGTGGCATGGCGCTGAAGGTCATGAATGTCGATGGCGAGCGGCTGGCCGGTTCTGAAGACTCGACAAGCCAGGATTTCGTGATGGTGACCGGCAAGGAGTTCAATTCCCCGAGTAGAAAGGCCTTCCTGAAAAATCTCAAGTTGCTCGCCGCCACGACCGACCGCCTGGAAGGCACGAAGGAAGTTCTTGCCAGCATTCTGAAGAAGGTCGAAGGCACACTTGAAACGCTTGGCACCGAAAGCGCCTTGCTCAAGGCGCTCGGCGGCAATCCCCAGACGCATATTCTCGGCGATAGCTTCTTTACCCAACTGCCGCTACGCCACGGCCGCTACATCGCCAAATACGCTATCGTTCCTGCCTCAGACAATCTCAAGGTCCTGGCTGACCGCAAAGTTGATACGTCGCAAGACGCAGAGGTCATACGGCACGGCGTCCAGGCGTTTTTTGAAAGCGAAACAGCCGTGTGGCATCTGCGGGCGCAACTCTGCACTGACCTCGACAACATGCCGATCGAAGGTGTGGATGCCTGGGATGAGGCGAAGAGCCCATTCGTCACCGTCGCTCGCATCGTTGCAGGGCCGCAGCCCGCGTGGAATGAGGAACGTGCGGAAGCTGTCGATGATGGCATGCGCTTTAGCCCCTGGAACGGCGTTGCAGCGCACCAACCTCTGGGCTCCATTATGCGGCTCAGAAAGCTGGCCCACGAGAGATCGGCAGCATTTCGCTCTCAACGCAACCTTACGCCGGTGACGGAGCCGGTGAGCTGCCCGTTTGGACACGGCTGACCAGCGTCAGGATCGAAGACGCGCCACGCCGGCCCAAACTGAACTGCAAAATCAGCTCCTCAGGCGTCACTCCTCATGATCGACGTGGGCGCAGCCACGATTTTCCGCGGTGTACCGACAACGCATTCACCTTGCCGCCATCCGGCTGATGCGGGGCTTTGTATCGTGGGTGAGCCGAAAGCTTCTTCGATCAGCTTCAACACATGAGCAGTCGAGGATGTGTTCCTGATCTAGGCGGCGCGCACGCAAGGACCTTGGGCCGAGGAGATGCTTCTGGTTTGCGCTGGCAGTCAGAGGCTGCCGCTTCCTTCGAAGTAACCTGGGTACTGAACCTCCTCAGGATCAGGCTTGTTCGGCTCGGGTTTTTGCCGCTTGTCTTCCGCTGGCTCAGCTGCGTCGGCCGGTTTCGTATCGGACTTCGCTCCCATTTCGGCCAGCAAGGACCTTGCATAGTCTTCGATTGACATGATGTGCTCCTTCCTTTGGGAGGCGAACGATCATGGATCGCAATGGTTCCCGGCGAGCTGGGTTTTGTAAGGGACCTTGCCCTCGGCTTACGCCGCTCCATATCGGAAAGCTTAGAAGGTCGAACACAAGGGGGGCTCCGACAATCCTGCGATATCTCCTCCCCTTCACCGCACTCATTCTGGTAGGCTGCGGCGGACAACAATCCGCCCTCGATCCCGCCGGAGAAGAATCGGAAGCGGTCTATCGCCTCTTCATCGTGATGGTTATCGGCGGCGTTGCAATCTGGCTCGGCGTCTCGGCTCTCTACACATACGCGGCGCGGCATCGACAAACATCGTGGTCGCCGGCATGGGCCAGCGCCCTCATCGGTTGGGGCGGCGTCGCCTTTCCAGTGGTCGTGCTTCTCGCCCTGCTCGTCTACGCGGTCTGGCTGATGCCGGTCATTCGTCCATGGAATCCGCTCGCGGGTACGGATGGGGCGATCGAGGTGACTGGCGAGCAGTTCTGGTGGCGCATCCGATATCCTGGCGTCAACGGCAATCCAGGGTTCGAGACCGCCAACGAAATCCGCCTGCCCGTCGGGCAGCCGGCGACGTTTTCACTCGATGCGACAGACGTCATTCATTCCTTCTGGATCCCCGCACTCGGCGGCAAGATGGACATGATCCCCGGCAGAACCAATTTCCTGACACTGACACCGAAACGCACCGGCATCTTCCGCGCGCCCTGCGCCGAGTTCTGCGGTACGTCCCACGCCTACATGGCCTTTTCCGTCGTTGTCATGGAACAGGAGGACTTCGAAGTCTGGCGCCGCCGCCAGATTTCCGGCCACGAAAGATCCGCCGATCAAGGCTGGGAACTGATGCTACGGCACGGCTGTCTCGGGTGTCATTCTCTGCGCAGTGAGAAAATCGGCGGAGCAACCGCGCCTGACCTAACCCTGGTCGGCGCTCGCCACTCGATCGGCGCCGGCGCGCTTGCCAATACGGCGGAGAATATCGCCCGCTTCATCCGCTCGCCTGTCTCGGTCAAGCCCGGCGCAAAAATGCCGGCCTTCGACATGCTGCCTCAGCGCGAGATCGACGACATGGCCCGCTATCTCGGGGGGCTCAAATGACGAACGCGGCATCCTCGGAAAGAACAGCCCACGTGCAGGAGGAGGAGCTGCGCCGCGTCTGGGCCAATCCCACAGGATGGCGTTACTGGACTTCTGTCAACAACACCCAGATCGGCCTGTGGTATGGATCGGCCGCTTTCATCTTCATGCTTTTTGCGGGCGTACTTGCTCTTCTGGTCCGACTGCAACTCGCCGTGCCCGACAACGACTTCTTGTCCGCGGACATGTTCAATCAGGCCTTCACCCTGCATGGCACCGTCATGATGTTCCTGTTTGCCGTGCCGATCTTCGAGGCTGTGGCGATCTTCGTTTTGCCCTCGATGCTGGGGGCACGCGAATTGCCCTTCCCCAGGCTCTCCGCCTTCGGTTTCTGGAGTTTCGCGCTCGGGGGTGTCTTCGTCTGCGGATCGATCTTTTTCAACGCGGCCCCCAATTCCGGCTGGTTCATGTATCCGCCGCTTGCGACCGACAAGGAATATTCCGGCATCGGCGCCGATATCTGGCTGCTCGGCCTCTCCTTCATCGAGGTCGCCTCGATCGCTGCAGCAGTCGAAATCATCGTCGGTATTATGAAGTGCCGTGCGCCCGGCATGCGCATCAACATGATGCCATTGTTTGCCTGGTATCTGCTGATCGTCGGGGGCATGATCCTTTTTGCGTTTCCGCCGCTGATCGCCGGCGACATCCTGTTCGAAATGGAGAGGATGTTCGACTGGCCGTTCTTCGATGCGAAGCGCGGCGGTGATCCCCTGCTGTGGCAACATCTTTTCTGGATCTTTGGCCACCCGGAGGTCTACATCATCTTCTTACCCGCCATCGCCCTCATGGCGATGATCGTTCCGACCTTCGCCCAGCGTCCGATCATCGGCTATTCCTGGATCGTCCTTGCGGCGGTTGGCACCGGTTTCCTAAGCTTTGGTCTCTGGGTGCATCACATGTTCACCACTGGCCTGCCGCAGATCTCGCTCGCCTTTTTCTCGGCTGCGTCTGAAGCGGTCGCCATTCCCACGGGCGTACAAATTTTCGTTTTCATCGCCACCATGCTGGCTGGCCGGGTAATTTTTTCCTTGCCGATGCTGTTCGGCGCAGGTGGACTTGCGATCTTCGTCATCGGCGGGCTGACCGGCGTGATGGTGGCGCTCGCGCCCTTCGACTGGCAGGCGCATGACACATACTTCGTCGTCGCGCACCTGCACTACGTGCTCATTGGCGGCATGCTTTTTCCAGTCGTGGCGGGCATCTATTATTATTATCCCCTGATCAACGCGCGCAAACTTTCCGACAGACTGGGCAAGATTGCCTTTTGGCTCATGTTCATCGGCTTCAACGTCGCCTTCTTTCCAATGCACCTGACCGGCCTGCGCGGTATGCCGCGCCGGGTCTTCACTTATCCCGCCGAGGTCGACTGGGACCTATTGAACCTGATCTCCACCGTCGGCGCCTTCATTTTTGCCACCGGTGTCGCCCTCATCGTCATCGACATCCTGCGCCCCAAGCACCGCGAACCGAAGGGGAAGATGAACCCGTGGAATGCCGGAACGCTGGAATGGATCAGCGAGCCGGAGGAAAACTGGGGCGTCCGCTCCATCCCGATTATCAGGAGCCGCTACCCGCTCTGGGACCAGCCGGGACTGATCGACGACGTCAACAAGGGCCGCTTCTATCTTCCGGAGACGCAGGATGGCCGGCGCGAAACGCTTGTGACATCCGTGCTCGATGCCGAGCCAGTGCAATGCCTGCGCGTTGGCGGCACATCCTACCTCACGATAATCTCGGCGCTCTCGCTTGGAGGCGTCTTCATCGCGCTCACGTTTCACTGGTGGCTGCTGACAGTGCTGTGTGGAATCGTGACACTTGGCGCAATCTTGATATGGCTGTGGACGGGAACAAGCGAAATCCCCAAACGGAACGAGAGAGATATAGGGCTCGGTGTCACCTTGCCGCTTTATGTTTCCGGCCCGGCCTCCGTCGGCTGGTGGGCGATGTTCATCACCATGGCCGGGGATGGCACGGCCTTTGCCAGCCTGATGTTCGGCTATTTCTTCTACTGGACGATCCATCCGGATTTCACCGCAGGTCTGCCCGGCCCGGGTGCGGGCTGGCCGATCGTGGCGGTCGCGCTCTTCGCCGTTGCCTGGCTCGCCATGCTGCTTGCCCGTCATGCCAATGCGAACGATCGGGTGTGGATGGCGCGACTATCGCTTCTCGGTTCTGTCCCTATCACGCTTGCGGCCTGTCTCGCCGGGCTGGCCGGGCCCTACCTGCATGACATGCAGCCGACCGTCCATGTCTATCCCGCAATCGTCTGGGTCATTTCCCTGTGGACCGTTCTGCACGGCCTCGTCGCCATCATCATGCAACTTTACTGCCTGGCCGGGAGCTTTGCCGGGCGGCTGACGGCGAGCTACGATGCCGATCTGCGCAATGTCATGCTCTACTGGCACTTCCTCATGATCACGGCAATGATATCCTTTGGGGTGCTTGGCCTGTTTCCGGAGGTGCGGTGATGCGCCTGATCCCCAGGGAAGTAGAAACGCTGTGGACGCTGTTTACCGGGCCGGTCGTCTGGGCGCTGCATTTCCTGGCCTGTTATGCAGCAGCGGCAATTTATTGCGCGAAGGCATCAGAGGCTCCTTTCTCCTTTGACGGGCTTCGCCTGAGCCTGTTTGCCATAACGGTCGTGGCACTGGTCGCCATTCTCGCCGCAGCCTGGCTTTCGTGGCGGCAATGGGGCTTTGGCAGTGGTGATCCGCCCCATGACGCGCCCACACGCCACGACCGATTGCTGTTTCAGGGTTTTGCAACGCTGTTGCTCTCCGGCCTCAGTTTCATTGCGGTCATCTTCGTTTCGGTTCCGCTGCTGTTCATCGAGGTTTGCGCCCGATGAAAACAGCGCCTCTCACAGCAGGCATAACCGCCCTGTTGCTCGCCCTTGTGCTTCTTGCACTGAGCTGGAGCAGCGGCTCGCTGGTCGCCCACATGATCGTGCACATGACGACCGTTACCATAGCAGCGCCATTCCTGGCCGTGGCGATCAGGGCCACCCGGTTTGATCCGACCCCACATCTCGGTCGTTCCGGACCGATCCTCGCTTCGCTAATCGAGCTGGTGGTGGTCTGGGTTTGGCATGTGCCAGCCATGAGAAAACTGGCGGAAACCGGCGCTGATGCCATGATTGCGGAGCAGGCCAGTTTCCTCCTCGCCGGTATTCTGCTCTGGGCCGCGTGTTTCCGGCTGCAAGCTGAGGGGCCTCGGCGGCTCGCGGGCATTGTCGGTCTGCTGTTCACCTCGATCCATATGACATTGCTTGGCGTCCTTTTGACACTTGCGCCTCGCCCCCTCTATGGCGCAGGCGATGTCATTTGTCTGGGGATCATGCTCAGCCGGGAAGCCGATCAGCAACTCGGCGGCGTGATCATGCTGATGGTCGGCGCCGCCGCCTATCTGCTCGGAGCCGTCATCCTGCTTGCCGATATCCTGAAGCCCACATCCTCGGAGCACTGCCGATGATTTTGGATTGGAAGCGGATCACCGCCGCAATTCTGGCACTGGCCGCAGCCGGCATGCTCTTCGCATGGTCCGGCCTTCTCGATATTCGCGCCAGCACCGGGCATTGGCGGGTCACGGACTGGTTCCTGCACTGGGTCATGCGATCATCGGTACGCACTGCCTCGCTTGGAACGGAGCCTCCCGCCTTCACGCCGGCCATGTTGCCGCTTGCCGCCGGTCATTACGAGATCGGCTGCGCCGGCTGTCACGGCTCCCCCGCCATGCCGCGCCCGGCCGCGGCTGAAAACATGCTACCACCGCCACCAGACCTGAAAGACGTCGCCGGAAGCTGGAGCGATGCAGAGCTATTCGAGATTGTCCGGCATGGCGTACGCTATACCGGCATGCCCGCCTGGCCGGCAGTGGTGCGGGAAGATGAGGTCTGGGCGATGGTGGCCTTCGTGCGGGCCTACCCACAGATGAACACGACTACCTATCGCCGCCTTGCCGCCTTCTCCGCCACCCAGTCTCGAGACTTTGCACATCTCTTGAAAACCTGTGAGGGCTGTCATTCATCCGAACGGCTCGACCAGACCAGTCTTATCCCGCAGCTTACCGGTCAATCTGAAAGCTATCTTCGCGACAGCCTCACGGCATTTGTCTCACGAAAACGGCCAAGTGGGGTCATGCAGGCCGCGCTGTCGCAGACATCGGATGAGGACCGTCGAAACCTGGCTGCCTATTTTGCCCGCCACACCACGCCGGAACGGTCCGGACCATTTTCCGGGACAATCGATCGCGGCAGAACGCTTGCGGAAGTAGGAGATAAGACCCGGGGTATTGCCGCCTGTGGTGCCTGTCACGACAGAGCCGACATCAATCCCGCCTACCCCCGTCTTGCCGGGCAGCCCGCAGCCTATCTCGAAAACCAGCTCAGCCTCTTTAAAGCTGGAATCCGCGGCGGCGGTCCCTTCGCTGACGTCATGACAAAGGCGGTGGCGGGCCTGAGTGGCGAGGATATCCGGGCGCTCGCAGCCTATTACGGCGCCAGCCGGAATTAACGCATCCCCTTGGAACAAATCGGCTTCTCAACCGTATGGCTGGATCGGTTCCGAATGAGCGGGGGATATCCATGCAAAGCTCGCAGACATACTCCAGAGGCTATCCGCTTCAGCGATTGTTCGTTCCCATCCCCTTGGTCAGTTTCGCGCTGGCACTCGCGACCGATATCCTGTTCTGGCAAACGGTTAATCTCATGTGGCAGAACTTTTCCGCGTGGCTGCTGTTTGCGGGGCTGATCGGTGGGGCGATTGGGATCATCGCGGGCCTCATCGATCTCCTGCGTCCCTCGACCCGCCTGCTGCGGCCGCGCTTACCGGAGACACTCGGTTTTCTGGTTATTCTCGCGCTGGCCGTTCTCAACAGTCTCGTCCATGCCGGCGACGGTTGGACGGCCGTCGTGCCGAACGGTCTGGCGCTCTCGGCCGCAACGTTTCTCATCATCTTGCTGACGCTTGTCTTCGCGGCCCGATCGGAACGCGCTTTGAACTGGAGAATGCCATGACCCACCTTTCGCTCCGTTCATCGATCCTTCTCCTAGCCGCTTCGACAATGGCACTTTCTGCCTGCAACCAGGCTCCCGAGGCGTTCGATACCGCCCAGCAAATCGGTGCCGATCCCGTTCTTCCCGAGCCGTCTTCCGAGCTTTTACCGGATATGAAAGTGGCCGAGGTCATCGGCTGGAGGCAAGACGAGACGCCAACGGTACCAGCCGGTCTGAAAATTACAGCCTATGCGAAGGATTTCGCCAATCCGCGGGCGGTTCACACTTTGCCGAACGGCGACGTGCTAATCGTTCAATCTCGCGCGCCGCAGGGTGAAATTCAATCACGACCTAAGGATTTCATCCGCGGCTGGATCATGGCGATGGCCCATGGCGGTGGCGGTGAACAGAAGGAAAGCAACATTGTCACGCTGCTGCGCGATATCAATCGGGATGGTGCGGTCGATGAACGCTATGATCTGCTGAAAGCGCTCAACTCACCCTTCGGTCTCGCCTGGATCGATGACACGCTCTACATTGCAGCGAGCGACGCAATTCTTGCCTATCCTTACAAGCTTGGCGAAACCGCCATCACCGCCGCGCCGAAAGTGCTTGCCCCACTGCCGGGCGGCCCGATCAACCATCACTGGACCAAGGATCTTGCCTTGAGCCCGGACGGCCGATTTCTCTACGCGTCGGTCGGTTCGAACTCCAATATCGTCGAGAACGGCCTGGAGGCGGAAAAAGGCCGCGCCGCGATCTGGCAGGTGGATCGCCAGACGGGTGCTGCCCGCGTGTTTGCCTCAGGCCTGCGCAATCCGAACGGGCTTGCCTTCAACCCCGAAAGCGGGCAGCTTTGGGCGGTCATCAACGAGCGTGACGAGCTCGGGCCTAATCTCGTCCCTGACTATGCGACTTCGGTCAAGGAGGGCGGGTTTTATGGCTGGCCGTGGAGCTATTACGGAAATCATGTCGATGCCCGCGTTCACCCGCCGCGGCCCGACATGGTTGAGAAGGCAACCAAGCCAGACTATGCGCTCTCAAGCCATGTTGCCGCGCTGGGCCTCACCTTCTCCCTGAACTCCGCCCTGCCCGCGCCTTACGCCAACGGTGCTTTTGTCGGCGAACATGGCAGCTGGAACCGTCACGTCTTCAACGGCTACAGGGTCACTTTCATTCCCTTCGAAAACGGCAAACCGGCCGGCAAGACGCAAGATGTCGTCACCGGTTTCATCAAGGGTGATCAGGCCAGGGGTCGTCCCGTCGGCCTGGGTATAGACGGCACTGGCGCATTGCTTATCGCAGACGATGCCGGCAACACCGTCTGGCGGGTTACAGCTGCAGATGGCGCGGTGACGCCTCAACCCGTCGGGACCGATCAAATGGCCGGCGCTGGCACGATGACACAAGGCCCCGCAAACGGAGATACCACTTCGTCTTCGACACCATCAGATGACGGGCGACAGGCTGCACCTTTGCCGCAACCGGCTCAAACAGAAATCGCGCCCGCTGCAGAGCCGAATTAGCTGCGTATCGGAAGATCGAACGCGCGTGGCTGTGACTTCCCGGTCGGCGTTCCAGACGTCGTGTCAGGGTAGGAGGACGAATCGTGCCATTCCCACCAGGCAAAAGCAGAGAGCTGCTACCCCACAAATACGCTACCGTGATCGCACAGCACCCGATCCTGCGACCTCACGCACATAACTAACAGAGCAGAAGGAACACATATAGACTTTGAACGTTTCGCCTCCACCATTGGGGGAAGACATGGAAGAAGCGATTCAGGCGTTTGATTGGAACCGGATGCTGGTGGGCGACGCTCCGCTCGAGTTCTTATTTGAAATCGCATTTCGAACCATCATTATCTACGTTTACTGCCTTGCCCTTCTGCGCTGGCTGGGCAGTCGTACGATCGGTCAACTTTCAACTATTGAATTCCTGCTGGTTATCGCATTGGGATCGGCGGTGGGCGACTCGATGTTTTACCCGGACGTCCCGCTTCTTCACGCATTGCTTGTCATCACGATGGTGGTCTTGGCGAATAAAGCGCTGGATCTGTTCATCGCGAAGAGCGCGCGGGCCGAAATTGTGATCGATGGCGTGCCAGAGGAGGCCATCCGTGATGGTGTGGTTTGCAAGGCGTTTATCGCGAGCACGACGTTTAGTCAAAGCGAGCTTTTCCAGCAGCTACGCAGGCAGGGCGTAGAAAACCTCGGTGAGGTCGCCCGCGCCTATGTCGAAACCAATGGCGGTTTAAGCATCTTCTTGGCAAAGAATCCCAAACCGGGACTACCCATCGTTCCGCCTTGGGAAATTGATCCGCCGAAATTTGTTAAACGGGGCACGACCCTTGAAGGGTCTGTTGGGTGTAAGCAGTGTGGAATGGTGACGGAGGTTCCCACCGATTGTTGCTCTCACTGTGGCTACGACGTCTGGGTTGAGATCAACAAGTAAACGTTAGGGACAGCAGGAGATTGGCAGTCGTCCTCGATAGCAATCCGGGGATGGACACGCTCCGCCGCACCATTCTTCAACGGCCTGACCATACCATCTCGCGATGCCGTTGGATCCGCCATCTTCCACGCGACCCTCCTGCCGATCCTGAAGTCCACTCCCCTCACCTTTAGAAGCTAAGTTTCGGTTGGCAAACTCCTTCGTCCATTGCGGGCAAAGCCGATGCCAAGACTGGCCGATATGCTTGCGCAAATCCTGGGCCATATCTGTCTGCACTTTTGCGGACGATCCTAACCGTCTTCGAGGTCGATCCACGCGGGCGCATGGTCGCTCGTGTGCGCCCAGCCGCGAACATGCTTGTCGGTGCCTGCAGCACTCAGTCTTTTCGCCACATCGGGGCTGATAAGAAAATGATCGAGCCGAAGACCGGCATTGCGCCCATAGGCGTTACGGAAATAGTCCCAGAACGTGTAGATCCGTTCTGAAGGATGAAGGTGGCGCAACGCATCAGTCCAGCCCATTGCACCGAGTTTGTGAAAGGCTTGGCGCACCTCGACCCTGAAGAGGGCGTCGTCTCGCCAGCGCTCCGGCTTATAGACTTCCAGGTCCGTCGGGATGATGTTATAATCCCCTGCAAGGATGACAGGTACATCCAGTGCGAACAGTTCGCCGGCATAACGGCTCAACCGGTCAAGCCAGCCAAGCTTGTAGTCGAACTTCGGGCCTGGCGCCGGATTGCCTTCGGCGCATAGATGCACCCGATCGCCATACGGCTTATCGCCGCCTCAATGTAGCGGCTTTGCGCGTCATCGGCGCCGCCGGGAAGTCCCTACCGGGTCAAAAGCGGCTCCCTGTCCTTGCACAGGATGGCGACGCCATTCCATGATTTTTGCCCCTGCCAGACCGCTCCATACCCGGCTCTTTCAAGCTCTTTTGCGGGGAATTTTTCATCGGGTGCTTTCAGCGCCTGCAGACAAGAGACATCCGGTGCCGCCTCCTCAAGCCAGCGCAGGAGGACGTCGAGACGGCCGGTTGACGCCGTTCACATTGTACGTGGCGATCTTCAACACGGCCCCGATGTCTTGGGATGAATGATCCTGACTGAAAACCCGCAACGGTCCGCAATGTTCCCGCCGTGCCGTTTCTCCAAGAGCCCGAACAGGTAGCCGGTGCCATCAATCCAGAGAAGCGCCGACAGTATCGGCGACATATGCACCCCGGCTTCCCATCGGCATTGGGGGGCCAGTCGTCGTATCGCGGGCGGTCTGGTGCTCGAGTTCCGCATTCAATTCGGCCCCGACAATGACGATGATTACGGAAATCCACGCCCAGATCATGAAGCCGATCAGCGCGCCGAGCGCGCCATAGGTTGCGTCATAGTTGGCGAATGTCGTCAGATAATAGGAGAAGAGGATCGAAGCCAGGAGCCAGAGGAGCGTGCTGAACACGGCTCCCCACGTTAGCCAACGGGCCTTTGCAGGCTCGCGGCTTGGCCCGAAATGATAGACCAATGCAACGGCACCGGCGATGACGACAAGGACGACCGGCCAGCGAAGAACGCTGATCAGAGTTTCCTGCCAGCGATCGAGCCAGACATACGAAAGTGCGGCGGGAACCCCGCCCAGCGCCGCGATAAAGAAAGCGGCGAGCACCAGGCCGATCCCCGTAAAGGCAAGCGAGATCAGGTTGAGGCGAACGATACCGCGCTTTTCCACTTCGCCGTAGGCGATGTTCATCGCGTCGAACAATGCCTTGATTGCACTGTTGGCGCTCCAGATGGCGATCGCCAGGCCGGCAAGGAAACTTACGCTCAATGTGGACGTTTTGGCTTGAACGAGAATGTTGAGCTGCGTGAGGATGATGTCGAAGGCCCCGGGAGGCAGGATGTCAGCAACGAAGGTGATATGCTTGGCCATCGTGCCGGGATCGGCGATGAAGCCATAAAGCGACACCAGGGCGCCAAGTGCGGGGAAAAGAGACAGCAAGATGTAAAACGTCACTCCGGCGGCAATAAGGGTTACACGGTCTTCCAAGACTTCAGTGGATACGCGCCAGAAAACATCCCGAAGTCCCCTCGCCGGAATTTCATTGGGGGTTTCGGCATCGCGGCCACGGCCAGGTTTGTTCTTTTCGACGTCCGACGCTGATGGCATAATCCCGGTTTACTCCATGCTCTGTCCTATTCCCTTATTCCAGATAGCGCGGCTCGCAATGATGGCTATCTGTTGGGAGCGGGTAATTTCTGAAAATCTCCACGCCCTTGGCCATGGGATGTTGGCGACCTTAGCGGGCCCCTGGGAACAAACGTCGGCATGGGACCTGCCCAAATTGTTCTGTTGCCCGTATCGACGAGGGAACAGTGTGGCGCCGGATGCGTTTGGTGCCGCGGACCTGCCCCGCCGGTACTCTTTTGGCAGCGAAGGGAAACCCAATGGCATTCAAGCGATACCTGGGGGCAGCGATGTCGTCTCTTTTGTTGACCGGTCCAGCGCCGGCTCAGACCGTTGAAGGTCCGGCAGTGACCGCTTGCAGGTCGACCGGTCTTGTCGCCCTGCAAGCACAGTCATCAGAGATTACCGGCCTGGTTTTCGACGCCGAAAGTATTGCAATCAGCGCAGCTGACACCAAGGTCGAGGACGTTGCTGTCAAAACGGTCATTCTGGGGGAAGCCTATATCGAGCGGAAGGGCGCTGCCGGAAAGGCCGATCGTTTCGTCTGCCTCGTCGGGGAAAAGGGAAAAGTGCTCCTGACGTTCTTCACGGCCAAATAGCTTGTCCGGTGACGTCCCCCACGAACGCACGGGAACCGGGCGGCTGGCGGCGCGTTGTGGGCAAGAGCTGTTTGGAGATGGCTTCCAAGGCCCGGAGGCGACCAAATGAAACTTTCCGCGATCATTGCCTTCGGGCTGGCGCTATTCCTCACTTTCGATTCCGCTCTGGCCGACGAAACAGGATTTCTGAAGTCGATCAGTGGGAACTGGTCCGGCAATGGCTTGGTGACGACCGCAATCGGCTCACGGCCGCTCAACGTCAAATGCACGTTCGACAGCAGGGCGCGTGGCACGTCTCTTGCCATGTCTGGTCAGTGCCGTGGATTGGTGGTGGCCAGGCGGGCCGTCTCCGCCGACATCAAGGCCAGCGGCACGAGATACAGTGGCACCTATGTCGGACCGTCGGGCCGGCCATCCCAATTGACGGGCTCGCGCAACGGCAACGCAATCAACTTCACCGTGCGTTGGAGCCGGGTGATCAATGGCGACCGAACGGCGCACATGACCATCGAAAAGATCGGCGCCAGGGGCCTAAGATTGAAAACGATCGACAAGGACCCAAAGACCGGCCGCCCAATCGTCACAAGCGATATCCGGCTGTCGCGGTAGGTCTATCGGGAGAGCCACGCCACGGACGACCGAAGACAGGAAACGATCAGACGGGATCGGAATTCCTTGTTTTGGTGGCATCGCCAGGACTTGATGCAGGTTGGCCAGCCGCGTCGTCCGATGGTTTGAAACTCGCCGTCATCCGCAACGTCAGGAAAGTCATGATCGACAGGACGAGCGCGATATCGTAGGCGCCCAATCCAACAGCTGTTCCAATTGCGCCCGTAGCCCAAAGACTGGCAGCCGTCGCGGTTCCCCGGACACTTTTGCTCACCACCAGGATCGCACCACCGCCGATGAAGCCCATGCCCGTGATCAATCCTTCGACGATACGGGCGGTCGCCTCAGGATTGCCTGCCGTCAGGTTTTCCGTCGCCTGGATGAAGCCGCAGCTGGCGATCGCAACGAGAGGGAAGGTACGCAAACCGGCGCTCCGTTCGCTCTTTTCGCGATCCCATCCGATCGGCAGCGCGAGGAGATAGGCAACAACGAGCGCACCGAGATGCGGCAGCACGTTGAATGACTGGCCGATGGCAGAAATCTGGTCGATCATTGGCTATTCCATCGATGGATGCACGTGTCCGGCTTGCACATGAAACGGGCTTGCCGGGCGGTGCGGATCGCTGCAGGGAAAACGAGGCCAGAAAAGCAGGCTGGGGCGAGCCCGAAAGCGCGCCCCAACCAGCCACGATCGTTACTTCTTCAATTTCGAATAATCGAGCTTGGGGGCATTCGAGAGATCGTCCTTCGTGGTGTCGACAAAGGCTTTCCAGGTTCCCTCGACTTCGGCAAGGGCAACGGATGCCGGATCGAGGACCACATAGCTCTCGCCGATGCTGAGGAAGCCACCGACACTGGCAACGATACCGATGACCGACTTTCCGTCGCCGATAACGACATCTGAGATCTCACCAATCGTCTCATTCTGCTTGTTGTAGATGTCGATGCCGATCAAACGCGAGGTCATCAGGTCGGTATCCTGAATGTTCACGTACTTGAGCGGAATGGTGGCGGCAGTGCCCATCGTTATGCCAGGGCCCGTGAGCGCGGCGTCAGCTCCGGATGCTGCGGCAGTCTGCGCGACAGCGGCGCCTGCGAGGAGAGAAAAAACAAGGCCGGCAGCGATCGGACGAAGATTCATAAAAAAACTCCTGAAAGTGAATGGGGCCGGCAGCAGAGGAACCAACTGTCCGGCGGCTCTAAACACACAGCAGGCCGATTGGTTCCCAGTTATCTCGACGCAGAACGACGGAACAAACATTAGCATTTTGAGTTATTCGAGCAGCTCTGGGAGGAGCCCCGAAATGATTATCGAAACAGAAATGAACTGCAGCAACATCAGCTGGGCGGAGCCCGTGCGGGTCCGTATCGGACATGGCGTCTCCATCGACATAGGCGGCCCGCAATCGGCTTTGAACACCATGACGCAACGATGGCCGAAGGAACGCGGCGAACACTTCGAGCGCGCACGAAAGCTCTGCATGGCAACACTTGGTAGGCGGATCTCAGCCGCGGCAATTCGCGACGACTTCATTGCGGCATGCGTGGAAGCCGACATCCTCGTTACATAGCCAATGACAGAGATCATTCGCATCAATCTTCGAACAAGATGGGAGGATCCCGTACGGGTGATCGCAGCCGATGAGCGGATAGACACCATCGTTGGTCCTGGAGATGCGCTGGCTTTTCTCGTGACGCGCTGGAGAGGGCTTAAAGGGCCGTCCTACAAGATAGCCCGCAAATCCTGCCAGGACGCTCTGCGCGGGCATGTCGGAACGGCACTATCCCGTGCGCATTTCATCACGGCTTGCCTCGATGCGGACATCCTCGAATGAGGCACAGCGGTATCCGGCTGACGGACGCGGCAGCAGGCTTCGATCACGCATTGTTATACAAGCGAACAATTCGGCCAACAATGTGCATTGAAAGACCCCCAAAAAATCTGTTGGTATATAAGCGCTGACGAAAATGCATTGTCTAATGCAGTTTATATTTGAGGTGTGCATAATTTAACCGGATTTGCGCCGCCATCTGGAAACGGATGGCGGTTTTTTTGAGAAATTCGCTCTCAGATTTCTCATTTATGATGAGGCACAGTTGAGTCCCGTCGTTTCCGTGTCGATGATTACCCCTTTCAGGCCAAATTGCGGGCGACGGTGCCTGAGTTTGGTCACAACACGATAGCGGCCGGTGTCGATCAGATGCTGCACTATCTCAGCCTCGTTGATTACTGCGTAAGTGGCTTTCTTCGGTTTGGGATCGCGATCCGGTGCCGCCGGGATATCATCCGGTTCATTCGAAAACATGTCGATCTGTGCTGCCATGGCTCCTGTCTACCGCGGCATCGCCTTTACTTGATAGCCGCTGCTACCACATGAACGCGTTTTCGCGCCCGCATTGATAGTCCGGCTCCGCCAGAAATATGCTGAAGGTCACTGCGTGCCATCCAAAGCCGGGCCCGGATACGCACCAGCATCATTGACGTCGCTTCCGCAAGCCCTCACGATAAGGGATGTCGTCAGGTACAAGTTTTCTCAGTGAACTTTATGCTGCTGCAAACCCGGTGGCTAAGCTGCCACCGTCTGAGCGCCGCAGATTGATTGAACGTGCCCTTGAAACGATCGCCGATCGCATTTCTCGCGCAGATCAAGCGAATCACGAAAGAGCTCAACAACGGCCCGGATCTTGTTGCCGCGCACCTGCTTTTTGAATGCGCAGATGAAATCCGCAGGCTTCAAACCTTGGCGAAAGACAATGAAGCCTAGTTTCGCCATGAGCGAACATTGGCCAACGGGCAAAGAGCATATCGGAGAACCGAGCATAGCGGTGGCAAAGCCACGGTTCGGGAATTCGCGCATGCAACTCCGGTTCCTGGGGCAGCCGCAGGAGATTTAGCATAGCACCGCCGAAACGGCGGAAATCGGGACCGACTGTCCCCGGAGTTGCATTCCACACCGCCGACCAACGCCTGGAGCGTCGCCGGAAAGTGAGCCTGCCACTCGTCGATGGTCTGCAGGTTTGGCTTCAAATCGAGCGGGCAAAGCTGTCGCGCAGTTCTCCGGTCGCAGAGGCGATCGACTACATGCTCAAGCGCTGGGATGGCTTCACGTAATTCCTAGAGGACGGCAGGATTTGCCTGACGAACAATGCAGCCAGAAGGATCATGGTGGAGCTCGCCTGGCTCTCCGCAGAAAGATCGGGGTCGCCGCAGTTGTTTTCATAACGAATATGGACGGCTTCGCCCGAAGATGACCATGGAGGCCGCTGTAGCTGCCGTCGAGGCCGGTAATCTCAGCCGAGAAGACGTCGTTGAAGCGATGTGTGCCGATCTGGTGGAGGTCGATGCCGAGAATGCTTGTGGCCAGGTTTGTCAGAAGCTCGAAGACGCAGCCTTCTATCACCGGGCTTGTCAGCATGTCGCCGACAAAGTCACCGCCGAGGGCATCCAGCCTTGCACATGGACCACGCTGCCGGAGGATTATGAGCCGGACTCCAACCCCTTCGAGATCACCACTGCCGATGAATGAGTCACGGCAGGTATCGACACACGGGCTACCGCCGACGGAAAGGTTCGCATCGACATCACGGTCGGCGGCAAGACGCCGATGGTTGATCGCGACGAATCCCTGTTGGAAGCTCTTCGAGAACTCATCGCGTGGCATGACGTCCGTATTTGCCTCACACGACCGCCGCCCGGCTTACCCCTCGACAGCGGGCTTCGTTTAAGGGCCGCCTTTGCCCTTGGCTTCCAGCTCTTTCACAAACGCTCCAAGCGGGAAAGGCTCTTTTTCCTCGAGATCTCATCCACACCGCGTGGCATCCTAGCCTTTCAAGATTACTCTGGACGTGGGGAGACAGACGCCGATCCTTTGATAGCTGCTGCCTAACACCGTCGAAGTAGTGCGTGCGGTTGCCGTGCAGATTGAAACTCTTGGCCAGGATCGCGGCGTTGATGTCAGGATCCGGATGTACCGGTGGCCACGACATCGGCGAGATCGTGATTGTCGTCGCATCGCTTCTGCCATGATTAGACCGAGTGCTTCGCATAAGCCGGTCGAGTTCAGCATGCGCCGCATCATAGTGCTTCCGAAGATTGGCATTCGCCGATAGCTGCTCTTCGAGGGCTATCGACTTCTTGGCATTTTCCAACGCGGAGGCGATCACCATCTTTTCGGTATCGAATGTCTGCTTCGACGGCCCTAGGGCCTCTTGAATGGCACGCTCTTTGGTGACGTGAGCGTCCATATGATCCAGAAATTCATCGACAAAGTTCATCGAATTCGTGAAGGTCTTGGCGACCGATATCGGCGGCGACTTCGTCACAACCTTCGGCGCCGGCGGTCTGCAGCGGGCGACAGCGGCACAAACCATTTCGACTGCCTTGGCCGGCGTGTTGAAGACGACCTTCGCCGGGATACGCAGGACACGGAATCCCTTTGCGACAAAGAATTCGTCACGTATTCCATCGCGCTCAGCAGCCTCCGGGGATGAATGCCAAGCTGCTCCATCTACCTCGACGACAAGCCATTTGTTCACGAGAGAGTCCAAGCGATAAGGCTTGTACTCGGTCTGAATGTCCAGCTCGATACCCGGAGTGACGAGGATGCCATTGTCAGGGATAAGACCATTGGATCTCGAAACGACCGGCCATCAGTACATGGAGAATAAAGCCGACCTAAAGCTTGGGGCCCTTCATTGGCAGCCTCTCGAATATCGGTAGCAAGCGCCAAACGAACATCACCAACAAGCGAGCCCGGGCGAAATCGCCCGGCGCTCAGATTTCTCACGATCAGCCCACGGCGGTCCTAGCTTTGCGCCATTCCGCGTAGCGGGCAAGTGTTTCTTCATTCGGTGGATAAACCCCGAGCGTCGAGCGCCCGGATTCGATTTCAACCTTCAGAAACTCCTCTTGCTCCTCCATGGCAACCGCTTCGTCGGCGATCTCTTCAACATATTCCCGCGGAATGACGATGACGGCCTCGCTATCGCCGAAAATGATGTCGCCCGGATACACGGCGACGCCCCCGCAGGCGATCGGCTGGTTCATATCGGACGCATGATGTGCAACCAGGTTGGCGGGCGCAGCCGGCCCGAGGCAATAAGTCGGGAAGCCGAGAGAGGCGATATCTGCGGTATCGCGCACGCCGCCATCCAAAACCATGCCGGCGGCGTTGCGGTAGACGAGACGCCGCGCAAGCATGGCGCCGATCCCGGCGACTTCGGCAAGGGCCCTGCAATCGAAAACCAGGACATGGCCATTCGGAATGGTATCGATAGCCTTGCGCTGATGGTTCGAAGGATCAGAGCTGTAAGTTGACCCGTCAATATCCTCGCGCGCAGGAATGTAGCGCACGGTTACGGCCGGTCCGATCATCGGCTTGTCCAGATTTGAAAGCGGACGCACACCGCGGATCGCCGTGTTGCGCAAGCCCCGCTTCAAAAGCAGTGTGCTTAGGCTTGCGGAATTTGTCCGTGCAAGCTTTGCCAGAACCGAAGAATCCAAGGTTGTCATGAAGCTCCTCCATTGCGTGTCGAAGGAGCATCTAACAGGCAAAATAAACATGTTCAATATAGAAATTAGAATTTCTTATTTGAACAAAGGGTGGCGGCCGTCAATCGTCTTGGTTAAAAGGGCTGCGCAATCGAGCGCTTCACGCCGGATTGACCGCGCTCGATCCGGCGTTGCCTCACCGATGAATGGAACGCTAACGGTTGCGACAAGCTGGCTGCCGGCGTCGAAAACCGGCGTCGCAATTGCCCGCACACCCAAGTTGGATTCCTGGTTATCCTCCGCATATCCGTTGCGCCGGATGTCGGCGAGCGCCTCCTTCAGCGCGTCCGCATCGGTGATTGTGTACGGGGTGCTCGACTCCAAACCGGCAGCACAATATGCTTCGACCTCGCTATAGTCGGAAAACGCAAGCGCAAGCTTGCCGCCCGCCCCGACATGCTTGCGGGAACGCCCGCCGACCTTGATGAAAAGCGAATAGTCGCCCGGGCTTGGAGCAGCAAATATGGTCATCATTTCATGACCTTCGGGTGCAGCAAGCTTGAAGGATTCCAGAATTTTGTCGGCAGCAGCCGTCAAGATCGGCTTTGCCGCCTCAACCAAGAAAGCCTTGTCGGCGCCAGGAGAAATGCGACGCGCCAGCTCGACAAATTTCGGCCCGAGCTCGTAAATCGAGCCGCCGTTAACACGTGCAACAAGCCCATGCGCACTCAGTGAATTCAAGATCCGGTACACCGTCGACCGCGGCACACCCAGCTGCTCGACGAGAGCCGCAAGCGAAATCCCTGTCCGCGCATCCGCAACCGCCTCCAGAAGATGCGCGGTCTTTTCGACTATCGGCGAACCATGCTTGAGTTCATTCATGAACCAATTATTCCTTATTTGAAATATCTATGTTGACATTTGTCGTCGGTATGCGCATTTTTGCCCAGCGAATGTCACATATGACACTACGCGCTTGCGGGAGGAAGTAAAGCGGCTCGGTTATGCCCAACGCGAAGAACCAGCAGCTTTCACGGCAAGGTCTACCTGATACAACACAGCAATGGCGCGGCCTTGCGGGAGGAGGATATCGTGACAACCATTTCTATCGGCAGATCGGCAAACATCGGCCTTCTTGCGCTGTATCTGGCTGCCGGCGTGGCCATGCCCGGCCATGCTGCACCCGACACGTTGACGGTCGTCGTTACTGACGAGCCGAAGTCTCTTGACCCTTGCGACACGGACCTCTCTGGCAATGCCCGCGTCCTGCGCAACAACATCACCGAAACGCTGGTCAACCTGAGCCCCGCAGACGGCTCGGTCCAGCCCAGCCTCGCCACCGCTTGGGAGCAGGTAGATGACCTCACCTGGAAATTCACACTGCGCGAAGGGGTGACCTTCCACGACGGCAAGCCCTTCGATGCAGCCGCAGTCGCCGCAGCCCTGACACGCGCGCAAAATCCCGCGCTTGCCTGCGAAGTCGGCCTTGCCACGCTGAAAGCGCTTGTCCTGACCCCGGAAGCCGCCGATGCGAAGACGCTCATCATTCGCACCGATATCGTCGAGCCCATCCTGCCCAGCAAACTGGCTGCCCTCGACATCGGATCGCCTGATACGCCTGCCGACGCCAAGTCGCGTGAACCGATCGGCACCGGCCCCTATAAGCTCGCAGCCTGGAGACCGGGCCAGTCGATCACGCTGACGGCTTTCGATAAATACTGGGGTGACAAGCCCGCCATCCAGAACGCGACCGTTCTCTGGCGGGCGGAATCGGCAGTTCGCGCTGCTATGGTCGATACCGGAGAGGCTCAGATCTCTTACGAGATCGCGCCGCAGGACGGCACGACAGCAAACGACCACGCATTCCCCAATGCCGAAACCTCCCTGCTGCGTATCGATCAGGAGATCGCGCCCCTCAACGACAAACGCGTCCGCGAGGCGCTGAACCTTGCAATCGATCGTGACGGGTTGATCGGCACGATCTTCCATGCGCAGGCCCAGAAGGCGATGCAGGTCGTCCTGCCCTCGGTTTTCGGCTACAACCCCGATATCCCGGTCTGGACCTACGATCCGGAAAAAGCCCGCAGCCTGCTGGAAGCAGCACGCGCCGACGGTGTCCCCGTCGATACGGAAATCGTCATCTATGGACGCATCGGCATCTATCCGAATTCGTCCGAAAGCCTTGAGGCGATCCAGGCTATGCTCGCTGACGCCGGCTTCAATGTTCGTCTCGAAATGCTGGAAACCAGCCCCTGGCTGAAGAAACTCCTTAAGCCCTGGGATGCCGGCCGCCAGCCGTCTATCCTGCAGACACAGATCGACAATACCGAAGGCGACGCGGTCTTCACGCTTCCAAACCGCTTTACCAGCGATGGCAATACATCTTCGATCGCCGACCCGAAGCTTGATACATTGATCTCCGATGCGTCCAAGGCAACCGGTGGTGAACGCAAGCGCCTGTTCCAGGAAGCGTTCAAATATCTCGCCGTCGACGCGATCAACATCGTGCCGCTGTTCCATATGGTCACGATCGCGCGCGTCGCACCGGATGTGAACTACACACCGGATGTTCAGGCCGGTAACGAGATCAAACTGAAGACGATCAGCTATCGCTGATCCTTCCTCCGCTCGGTACCCGAGGAGAACGGATGTCACTCGCCTATTTCGTCAGACGGACGATCTTCGCCGCGCTTGCGCTTGCGGCGTTGATGACCTCCGCCTTCATCCTCGTGCGGCTCACCGGAGATCCTGTGAACCTCTATTTGCCGGTCGATGCGTCCGATGCGGCACGTGAGGCCATGCGGGCGCGCCTCGGGCTCGATCGATCCCTTCTGGCCCAGTTCCTCGACTGGGCCGGAGACATGCTCCGCCTCGATTTCGGCATGTCCCTCTGGCACAACCGGCCGGCAATGGACGTGGTGCTCGAAGCTCTGCCGAACACGCTTGCGCTCGGCGCCATTGCCTTGACGCTTGCCTTCCTTGCGGCAATCGTTGCCGGCTCGATCGCCGCCGTCAACGCCGGCAGCTGGATCGATCGCGGCATCAATGTGCTGTCCCAAGCTGCTGCCAGCGTGCCGGATTTCTGGCTCGGTCTCATGGGCGTGCTGCTCTTTGCCGTCACGTTCCGCCTGCTTCCGACATCCGGCTTCGGCGGTCCTGTCTATTGGGTCCTACCGATTGCCTGTCTTTTCGCCCGGCCGTTCGGAACTTTAGTTCAGATCGTGCGGGGATCGATGATCGAGGCGCTGAATGCCACCTTCGTTCGCACGGCGCGTGCGAAAGGGGCTCGCAGCAAGCGCGTGATCTTCGTGCATGCGCTGCGAAACGCACTCCTGCCAGCGGTGACCGTGACCGGAGACCTCGCCGCGCAATTTGCCGGTGGTGGCGGTGTGGTCGAAGTCGTCTTCGGCTTTCCCGGTATCGGCAAGCTGCTGATCGACGGTATTCTCAAGCGTGATTTTGCCATCGTGCAGGCATCGATCTTCGCGGTCGCCGTCGTGATCTTCATCATCAATATCCTTGTCGACATGCTCTACGCGTGGATCGACCCGCGCGTGAGGGTGGAATGACCGAGGCGCTTTCAGAATTGCTTGACGAACGCAAGGCGGCAAGCGGACGCTTCGCGTGGTTCCTCCGTGCCCTTCGCGGAGACCCCATGGCGGTCGCGGCCACCATCTGGCTAATGATCGTGGTTCTCGCCATTCTGGCGGATGCGCTCTCCCTGCTGGGTGAAAACCGTATCTCGCTGAAGGCGCGCAACATGCCGCCATTCGATTTCAGCCAGGCCTGGACACTCTGGCTCGGCGCCGATGCACTCGGGCGGCCGCTTCTCGTGCGGCTGATACAGGCGGCCTCGACGACGATCGGGATTGCCCTTCTCACCGTGCTGACCAGTCTCGTCGGCGGCACCCTGCTTGGCGTTATCGCCGGCTATTTCGGTGGGTTCATCGGCAATGTCATTATGCGCATTTCCGATATCATCCTCGGCTTTCCGACTCTGCTCGTTGCGCTTTTCGGCCTCTACCTGTTCGGACCGAGTGTGCTCAATCTCATCTTGGTTCTGGCGATCACGCGCATGCCGGCCTACATCCGCGTGGCCCGAGCCGAAACGCTGGAGGCTCGCGAGCGCCTGTTCGTCGATGCGGCCAGGGTGTTTGGTGGCGGATCGCTCTGGATTCTGCGCGTGCACATTCTCCCGAGCGTCGCGCCGACCATGCTGACGTTAGCATCCGTCAATCTCGCCATGGTCATGCTGTTCGAATCCGGTCTCAGCTATCTCGGCCTCGGCATCCAGCCTCCGGCGGTGAGCTGGGGTCTGATGGTGGCGCAGGGCCAGGGTTATCTCTCCTCCGCCTGGTGGCTCGGCTTCTTCCCCGGTCTTGCCGTCATGCTCACCACCATGTCCTTCAATCTCCTCGCCAACTGGTTCCGGATCGTCAACGACCCCTCGCAGCATTGGCGTCTCGTGAGCCGGAGACGATAATGGCGCTTCTGGAAATCAAGGACCTTCAGGTCAGTTTCGATACTGCGGCGGGGCGCATCCTCGCTCTCAACGGCGTCTCCTTCTCACTGGAGCGCGGTGAGGTTCTGGCGCTGCTCGGCGAAAGCGGGTCGGGAAAATCCGTGACCGCCGCCGCGATCATGGACCTCATCCCCGATCCGCCGGGTGCAATCAATGAAGGCAGCATCCATTTCGACGGCGCCGATATTCTCCGGCTCGCCCAAAACAAACGCCGGGATCTTTGCGGAAGCCGCATCGCCCTGATCTTTCAGGATGCGCTTGCCGCCCTCAATCCCGTCTATCCCGTTGGATGGCAGATCGCAGAGATGTTCCGAATCCACGGCCGCACGCCGGAGGCAGGCATCGACAAGGCCGTCCTTGATCTGCTGACCGCGGTCGGCATTCCGGATCCGGCACGGCGTGCCAAGCAATATCCGCACGAATTTTCCGGTGGCATGCGCCAGCGGATCATGATTGCCATGGCGGTGGCGCTCGAGCCCGACATCATCATCGCGGACGAGCCGACAACGGCGCTCGACGTGACCATCCAGGCGCAGATCGTCGATCTTCTCGACCGTGTGCGCAAGCGTAGCGATGCCGGCATGATCTTCATCACCCATGATCTTGGCGTCGTTGCCGAACTCGCCGATCGCGTCGCAGTGATGTATGCGGGTCGCATCGTTGAAACGGCTGATGTCTTCGAACTGTTCGAAGACCCGCGCCATCCCTACAGCAATGGATTGCTGGCGTCGCAACCGCGCATGGACAGCGAGGAGGCCGAACTCCTGCCCATCCCGGGTTCAGCCCCCAATCCGGCCGCCCTTCCCTCGGGCTGCGCCTTCAGGACGCGCTGTCCCAGATCGGCGGATATCTGCGCCGAAATAGTTCCCGCCCTTCAATCCATGGGTCCCGGCCGGCAGGTCGCGTGCCATTTTCCGGTTGTACCCGCATGAACAAGCCGCTTCTCAAGGTCGAAAATCTCTCTCGCCATTTCGGCAGTTCGCAGGCACCGGTTCGCGCCGTCGAGGATGTCAGCTTCGAAATCGCTTGCGGTGAAACGCTGGGCCTTGTCGGCGAAAGCGGCTGCGGCAAGACATCGCTCGTCCGCACACTTCTGAAACTCGGTCCGGCAACGAGCGGCCGCGCGCTTCTGGATGACGTTGACATAACGACCGCGAGCGGAAAACAGCTTCATGCCCTGCGCCGAAAGATGCAGGTCGTGTTCCAGGATCCGTACCAATCGCTCAATCCCCGCATGCGGGTTGATCGCCTGATCTCGGAGCCTTGGGCGCTTCACCCGGATGTTCTGCCGAAGTCCCGCTGGCGCGACGAGACCATCAACCTTCTGGAATCCGTCGGCCTGCGGGCCGAACATGCCGAGCGCTATCCTTCGGAGTTTTCAGGCGGGCAGAGGCAACGCCTCGGCATTGCGCGCGCCCTTGCTCTCAATCCGACCTTGCTCGTCTGCGACGAGCCCGTCTCCGCGCTCGACGTATCGGTTCAGGCGCAGGTGGTGAACCTTCTCGCGAAATTGCGGCGTGAACGAAATCTAGCAATGCTGTTCGTCGCCCACGACCTCGCCGTCGTCCGGCACGTGTCCGACCGGGTGATGGTCATGTATCTCGGCAAGATCATTGAGACCGGATCGAAGGACGCGATCTTCAACGCGCCGGCCCATCCCTATACGCAGGCCTTGCTCTCTGCTGTTCCGACGCCGGACCCGAAACTGCGCGGCGTGCGCAAGCGTATTGTCCTGCAAGGCGACCTGCCAAGCCCGGCCAATCCGCCGAGTGGCTGCCGGTTTCGCACCCGATGCTGGAAGGCGACGTCGATCTGTGCCGAGCAAGAGCCGCAGCTCATCGAAAGAACAGCATCGCCTAGTCTATTCACAGCCTGTCATCATGCGGATAGCGCTGCATAAAAGGGTTGTTTGCTAAGAAGTAGAGACATCCCAACGTGAACCTCGAGTCGTAAAACTGAACCCACCTAGGCTCTTGAGGGGGGTTGAACCCTCGACCTGTCGTTCAGCGGCTCACATTCAAAATAATTTCCAATCCGGGCAACAGCTTGCTCTTCGGAGCGGCCGGTAAGGGGCCGCATGCGGCCTGTCGGCTGCCATACGCTCAATGCGGAAAGCAGACGTCCACGTTCCTAAACTTGCAGGATGCTGCGAGCTGGTGAATCATAAAGGGTAACGGCCACTCACTCAACGATGGCATCAAGCGAGTGGCTCGGCCGCTACTGCGACCAGACCGATCTCGACTTAGCGATCAACGCGGCAGGTCACCTAGCAGTCAAAACTTCTCCGACTGCTCAAGTGTAGCTTCAGCGCGGCATCCTTTAATCCGCCAAAATTTCCATTGTCGGGTGTCTGTCGCGCTGTGAAAGTGCATCGTGATCTTTTGCGCTTTACATCAAGCGCATAAAAAATCGGAGGCCACACTTTGGGATCATTAACGCTTGATGCAATCGTCTTTTGTTTGTCTGTTCGGCGCCACCCTCGTGGGCATCCTCATCCGCAGTCGCATCCCATCCTACCACCTCGATATCGACAGCAAGGAGGTTATAAGGTTGTCCACCGCCGTCGTGGGAACGCTTTCGGCACTGGCCTTGGGGCTCCTCATATCATCGGCCAAAAACGTGTTCGACAACGCGGAAACCGAGCTTCGCACCTCTGTCGCGCGCGTGCTCCTCCTCGACAGAGTCATGGCCCACTATGGCCCCGAGACAAAACTGGCCCGAGACCATCTCAATCGTATCGTCGGAAACAGGGTCGAACAGGGATGGGATTCGCCCTCGGGAGAAGCCGGCGCCGATCCCTACGACCATCCCAGAGCATCGAGCCTGTGCAGGCAGAACTTCGCGATCTTGTCCCAGGAACCGATCCCCAGCGGCTCCTTCAGGCGCGTGCGCTTGAAGTGAGCCGCCAACTTGCCGAAGCTCGATGGATGCTTGTGGAAAGCAGGTCGGAAGGGCTACCTACCGCTTTCCTTGTCATACTCGTCTTCTGCCTCGCATGGCTGTTCGCGACGTTTGGCCTGCAGGCCCCAGCCAATCCGACGGTCATCGGCGTCATGCTAGTCTGTTCGTTATCGGTTGCTGAAGCGGTCTTCCTTGTCATTGACATGGCACATCCGTACATCGGGGGTTCACGTGTTGGATGCTCCGCTCCGTGAAGCGCTGGCGCACCTTGGAAGGCAATAGACGAATGAGCGGTCGGGGCAAGATTAACAGCGGATACTGCTACGCCATCTTGCTACTCGGGCAGATCCTATGTGCACTGATGCTTGTCTGGCTCGTGTTTCCGATATTCTACTTCCTTGTGACCCATCTCGGCGAGCGTCAGGACATTCGGATCGCCGATCAAATTCTGATCGTATTCGTTTCCATGCTGCTCCATTGCTTCACTGGTCTCGACTGGCCTGGGTCGAGATCGTCCCCCCGTGCCATAACATCCTGCTTGCGCACCCGTTCCTGTTCGCCAGCCGGGTCACTTTCTTCTTCGGCGGAGCTTTGTTCTCGGCGGTGTTCTTCCGGCACTTTCCTGAACTGGAAGTCTTCCCGCCGCTTTGGCAGGCGGTCGCCAAGGCCCTGTACGTGGTCGCAGTCTTGTTCGGTCTGTTCTGTGTCTCACTGGAGCTGGATAGGCTTGGTCGAGCGATGGAAGAACCGCATGTCAAAGGACGACGTCATTTCTTAAGGAGCGATCGCAAAAAACAGAAATACGACGAAAACGACAAGATGGACGATGCCCTGTAACATCGTCGTCCGGCCAGTTCCAAGTGTAATGACGCTGATGAACAGCGTCAGCATAAGCAGGGCCTGATCCTTGTCGTCCAATCCCAGCGCAAGTGGTTGGCCTATCACGATAGACACGAGCGCCACGACCGGGATCGTCAGGCCATCGCTGCGAGGACGGAGCCCAGAGCCAGGTTGAGGCTGGTCTGCAATCGATTGGCGTTCGCCGCCCGAAGAGCCGCGACGCATTCAGGCAGAAGCACGACTGCTGCTATGACGATACCGACGACGGCTTCCGGGAGCCCGAACCAACGTATCGCCCCCTCCACCGCCGGCGTCAGGGATTTCGCCAACCCTACGACCGCGACGAGGGCGACAACCAGCAAGCAGCCGCTTATCACTGCCGCCCTGTTCGATGGAGATGCCGCATGTTGGTGCTGGTCACCGGTTTCAGGGGTGAGGAAATCGTCGCGGTGGCTCACGGTCTGCACGAAGACATAGGCACAATACAAGACCAGCGACACAAACCCCGCAAAGACGAGCTGAGATGTATTGAACATCGGCCCGGAAGCTGTGGCGACAAGATTAGGCAGGACAAGCGTCAACGTGGTAAGGGCCGCGAGCACCGCCAGTCCGGCGTTTGCTCCGTGAGCCTGAAACCCCTGCTGGTGATGACGAATGCCGCCGAGAAGCAGGCAAAGCCCAACGATGCCGTTCATCACGATCATCACGGCTGCGAACACGGTATCGCGCGCAAGTCCCATCTTTTCCGTCGGAGCGGAGATCATGACCGAGACGATCAGCGCCACATCGATCACCGTGACCGCTACGGCCAGAACCAAGGTACCGAACGGCTCGCCCGTGCGATGAGCGACGACTTCGGCGTGGTAGACGGCGGCAAAGACCGTGGCGATCAGTGCCAGCCCGGCTGCCGTCGCGTGAACGCCGCTTCCTGTCAACGATGCCGGCAAGAGAAGAACAAGCCACGCCGCTGCGGGCGCCGCCCAGGTCCAAAACGGCATGCGTGCCACCAAAGGGATTTCCTTCCATTAGCCGCGTTGAAATCTTCTCTCGTAAATAGTCCGAGCGCCACCTTCGTCAGCCTGTGGATTCTACTCTCAGTCAATCTGATCCGGTCCTGGATCCAGGCCCGAACTGCGGTCGCCGCCGACAGTGGCGTCGGGGCCGAGGCCCTGCGATTGCGCGTAGGTGGTATTGTCAGACGCCGTGCTCGCGCACCCTGTGAGCACGGCGAACGCGATCAGTATGAACGTCATTACGGATTTCGAAGCCATTGCTTCCTCCTATGGGATCAGGATCTAAACCGCGTTCTAGCGCACGAGCCCCAGATTGATGAGTTGAACACGACGATTATCGGCAGCTTCCGGATTGTTGGGATCGAGCGGCCATTCCTGCCCGACGCCGACAGCGTAGAGGCGATCTGGCGCGATGGCGAACGTGGTGGACAGCGCCTGGGTGATCGCGTCTGCCCGCTTTTGGCTGAGCGTCAGGTTATGCTGGGCATCGCCCGTCGAGCTTGAGTGGCCAATGATCAGGAACTTGTAGCGTCGCAGGTTCGGATGATGGAGGGCGTCAGCGATCAGTCCTACCGTCCTATAAGATTTCGGCTCGATGGCGACGGAATCGTTTTCGAAATTGATCTCGACAATCATCTGCGACAGCTTTGACAGCTCCTGCCAATGCGGAAGGCTGGCGGCGCCCTTGCCTGCGCTGGCGGATGCTTCCTCCACGAGGATGGCGACGTCGATTGCCGGCGCCGCGCCTTCGACACGGCCTAGCGTGCGTACAAGCTGCTTGTCGCCCAGATCCTGGGCCAACGACTGGCCTGCCATCAACAACAGGCCTGCGGAGAGCATCGCGGTGATACGGATTTTATTCATGTGGACGTTCCCTTCGTCTGGACGCTCAACGCCAACCGGCGTCTGTGATGACCTGGCCGCACTGGCGCTCGTTCACGCGCTTGGCTTTCACGAGGCAGGAAAGCAGGTTGCCCTCCCCCTTTAAGCCGCTGCAGTATTGCGCGGCGTCATGCTCGCACACCTTTGCAAACGACGATTGGGCCGCAAGTCTCTGCTTGATGGAGGCGGTGACGTTCGCGAGTGTCGCGGTGCAGGTCGGCGAGACCTTCCCAGCGTTTTTCTCGAGGCAGGCCTGAATCTTTCCACCTCCGAGATTGAGCCCTTTGCAGTGCTTCTTGATGTCGTTGCCGCAATCGGTTGCGAGAGTGGTGACAGCGTCTGCAAAGCTGATGGTTTCTGCGCGACTTGTTGAGGCGAAGGAAAGAAGAGCCAGAAGTGTGGCTCCAGCCACGAATGAAAGACGAGTGGACATAGGCTGGTATCCGATCCGAATTGAGTGGGTCGAGTGCATTCCTCTGCCGGACGAAACGTCCGCGCTGTGCTGATGTGTGAGCCAAGATCGAAGTCTCGTCTATTGTCCTTTGGGGAAGTCGGGGCACATTTCTCGCATTTGCGGTCAGCCCCGAGGCAAGATAATAAGCGCGGTGTTGACCGCCGCGACCAATGATTTTGCCGCGAATGGTTTGCGGAGATAGGCGACGCACCCGGCTTCGAGCGCAGCGCGCTCCAGCGTTTCGTCTTCCAGTGCCGTGATGAAGATCACCGGAAGGTCCCTCCCGCTCTCTTTCAGATGCTGCCAAAGTTCGACGCCCGACATGCCGCCAAGCTGGATGTCGAAAATCGTGCAGCCCAGGTTTTGCAGTGGAGCCTGGGCGAGGAAGGTCTCTGCGGAAGGGTAGCCCTCCGTTGAGAAACCATTGGCATTGAGGAGGCGTTGGACGCTCCTGAGCATGCTGGGGTCGTCGTCGACCACAGCCACGACACGGGGTGAAGTTTCCAAAGGCATGCCTTTCCGGGGGTCAAATCGACACTGAGCCGGCCCCGTTTCTTCAGCTATCCTATGACGAGTGTGAAGCTGCCGCTATTGTCCTTTGGGGAAGCTCAAAGCTGCGAGCGTTCCTCGGCAGCCGCGATAAGCCCATGCCTCTCGGCAATGGAAACCGCTTCGGCGATATTCCTCGCCCCCATTTTTTCTATGAGATTGTGTCGATACGCCTTGATCGTCCGTTCCGACGTGCCGAGAACGTGAGCGATCTGCTTGTTGAGTGTTCCACGGACGAGCAGTTGTAGAACTTCGACTTCACGTCGCGTCAGGCTGGCTAATCTTGTTCTGGCGGCGTGGTTCCGTTCGAATTCCTCTCGTCGTGCGACGGCGCGCTGCAAGGACCGACGAATGGCCTCGAGCAAGACCACGCCATTCAGAGGCTTTTCCAGGAAATCGACGGCACCCGCCTTCATCGCGTGGACGCTCGCTTTGATGTCCCCATGTCCGCTCAGAAATACGACAGGGAGGAGCGGTGCTTGCTGCATAAGCTGTTCCTGCAGCGCCAACCCGTCCAAACCCGGCATATCAAGGTCGAGCAAAATGCAACAATCGGGCACGATGTCGTGGATGCGTGCAAGAAGCTCCTCGCCCGACCCGTACAGAGCGGTCCCATATCCGGACGCTGACAAGAGCCGCCCCACGGCAGTCCTGAATGAATAATCGTCGTCGACAATGTGGATGATCGGGTTCATCTGGTCTCCGCTCTTGCTAACGGTAATACCACGCGGAACACGGCGCCGCCGTCGCCTCCGTTGGAGGCCATTATCCTTCCCCCATAGGTCTCCACGATCGTGCGGGCGATTGAGAGACCGAGACCCGTCCCAGAGGCCTTCGTCGTGTAAAATGGCTCGAAGATCGTGGCGAACTTGTCGTCGGGGATGCCGTCGCCGGAATCCGAGATCGAAAGCTCCGCTTTGGCGTCTTTCGTTAACCGCGTCTCAAGGGTGAGCTTTCTTTGGTTACCCGCTTTCGTCATTGCATCCATCGCATTGATGGCGATGTTGAGAACCACCTGTTGCACATGGATCTTGTCCGCGCGGACGAGCAACGGCTCTCTAGCGGGCTTCGAGCGCACCTCGATGCCCCTGCGAACCGCCTCCCCTTTCAGGATCTTGATCGCCGTTGCGGTTAGTTCGCTGAGATCGAATTCTTGCCATTCGATTTCCGCTCTTTTCTTGAGAAGGCCTCTCATGCGGGAAATGATGTCGTGAGCGCGCTGATCGTCGTCCTGTATGTCCGTCAGAATCTGTTCGATCAGCTTCAGGTCGGGACACGCGGACCTCAGGACAATCGAAGCGGCCTCCGCGTTGCTGCGGATCGCACCGAGCGGCTGATTGAGTTCGTGCGCGATGGATGCCGAAAGCGCGCCGGCCGTGGCCGATTGATTGAGGTGAATGACTTCGAGCAGGCGATGCCGGGATTCCACCTCCGCCGTGCGACGCCGCCGTCGTTCAAATAGAAGGATGATGATGAAGACGCTCTGCAGAGTGATCACTACCGAAACCACGAGGACCGTCAACCAATACTGTTCCAGAAAAGTCGGTTGTCGATACATCTGGAAGGTACCGGGCGGCAGATTTTGTTCGGACAGTCCCCAGCGTTTCAACTGCCGGGCATCGACGACATCGAAGTGCGGAGCCTGGACGTGGGTGATGGGCTTTCCGTCGAGGGCGTCAAGGGTCAGATCCGCGACACTCTCTCCCAGCGCCTCGAATGTCACGACGTTTCCGCCAACCGATCCGTAGTCGATATAAGTCGAGTACGGGCCGAAGACGGGCGCGCTTGCCGTGGCGGTGATCTGCTTGACAGCGTCGCGCGGGATAAAGTTTCGCCCGCTGCGGTCCTGGAAGATCGTCAGTGCCAGAACGATGCTGTCCGCCGGGAACGCAGCGGCCTTAGCGACAAATTCCTCGATGGTCAGGTCCTCGAGATAAGTAGTGTCGTAGTTCTTCGAAAACTCGGCAAGCTCGGCTTTCGCCGTTTCCAACCACCATCGATCGAACTCCGATGACCCGCCCAGCACGAAGAGATGTCGGGCGCTTGGGTGAAGACGCCGGGCGAGTGCCGCCGTCTTGATTATGTTGAACTCGGTGAACGCACCGATTACATCGGGCGGCATTTTCATCTTCAGCGCAGTCGATTTGTTGAAACCCGCGACGATGATCTTCGCGTCTCGGGCAAGGGCGGCACGATGCTCAACGATGAATTTTGCCGACTGCTCGCCAAGGGCGACCACGACATCGGGGCGGTGGCGCACATATTTTTCGCCCAGGAACTGCGCCATGCGCTCGACGTATTCGCCTTCGGGAAAGCGCGCGAGATCGAGGAATTCGGAGAAAAGATCGATCTTGCCGCCCGTCGCATCCAGCAGCCGCGCGCGGATCGCCTCGCCGGCCACGGTCGTAGCTGCAATCCGCTCATCATAGGGGTAAAGGACCAAAACGCGTGGAGAGCGGTTTTCGGTCAATGCCTGACCGCCCGCCGCCGGGACATATATCACGAACAGGAGGAGGCAGAGTCGGCCGACGCTTGTGAGCCACTGCCGCAGGCAGGTCGAGTTACGCAGAACGCCCATCACTTTTCCCCCGAAAAGGTAGCGCAACCTAGCAAGCGGCAATCACTAATACAACCAGCGCTTTAAGTTTCGACTCTGTCGAAAAATGATGATTCTGCCCAAAAGGACAATATCGCTGGTGCGAGACCTCGGATACCTTCCCCGCCTGAGTGGGCAGGCCAATCCGGCTGCTCACCAGTGACGCCTGAGACCCCCGAAGAGCGTCACCGTATTGGCGTGCAGATTTATTGTTTTAGTGAATTGAAAAAAACGGGCACGTACCGGAAGCGTTTCGCGCGCTTGGTGGCTCTGGCCCCAAACCTCACTGGAGGATTTCAGGATGAATTTTCGTCTCGTCTACACGTTTGGGGCCTTGGCGGCTTCGACGTTTCTCGTGGGGGCCATGTCCCCCGCGCTGGCACAGTCCACATCCAAGCCCAACATACTGTTCATCGTCTCCGACGACACCGGCTACGGGGATCTTGGGCCATATGGCGGTGGCGAAGGCCGCGGCATGCCGACGCCGAGCATCGACAAGCTGGCCGATGAAGGCATGACCTTCTTCTCGTTCTATGCACAGCCGAGCTGCACACCCGGACGCGCTGCGATGCAGACGGGTCGCATTCCCAACCGCAGCGGCATGACCACCGTGGCCTTCCAGGGCCAGGGCGGCGGTCTGCCCGCTGCCGAGTGGACGCTGGCCTCGGTGTTGAAACGCGGTGGCTACCACACGTATTTCACCGGCAAATGGCATCTGGGCGAGGCAGACTATGCGCTGCCGATCGCGCAGGGCTATGACGAGATGAAACATGTCGGCCTCTACCATCTCAATGCCTACACCTACGCCGACCCGACCTGGTTCCCGGACATGGACCCGAAGTTGCGAGCCATGTTCCAGAAGGTGACGAAAGGCTCGCTGTCCGGCAAGGCCGGTGGCGAAGTCAAGGAAGACTTCAAAATCAACGGCCAGTACGTCGATACTCCGGTGATCGACGGCAAGGAAGGTGTCGTCGGCATACCGTTCTTTGACGGTTATGTCGAGAAAGCAGCGATCGAGTTCCTCGACGAGGCCGCAAAGAAGCCCGATGAGCCTTTTTTCATCAATGTCAACTTCATGAAGGTGCATCAGCCGAACCTTCCGGCACCCGAGTTCGAGCACAAATCCCTGTCGAAGAGCAAGTATGCCGACTCGGTGGTGGAACTCGACACACGCATCGGCCGGATCATGGACAAGCTGCGTGAAACAGGCCAGGACAAGAACACTCTCGTGTTCTACACGACGGACAACGGTGCCTGGCAGGACGTCTATCCGGATGCAGGTTACACCCCGTTCCGCGGCACCAAGGGCACGTTGCGCGAAGGCGGCAACCGCGTTCCAGCCATCGCCGTCTGGCCGGGCAAGATCAAGCCTCGCAGCAAAAACCACGACATCGTCGGCGGTCTCGATTTGATGGCGACGTTCGCTGCAACAGGCGGTGTTCCGCTACCAACCAATGACCGCGAAGACAAGCCGATCATCTTCGACAGCTATGACATGACACCAGTCCTGCTTGGCACAGGAAAATCAGACCGCACAAGTTGGTTTTACTTTACCGAGAACGAGCTTTCGCCGGGCGCGATCCGCGTCAACAACTACAAGTTCGCCTTCAACATTCGTGGTGACGACGGGGCACACACTGGTGGACTGGCAGTAGATGCCAACCTCGGGTGGAAGGGCCCAGAAAAATACGTAGCGACTGTACCGCAGGTGTTCGATCTGTGGCAGGACCCGCAGGAACGCTACGACATCTTCATGAACAACTTCACCGAGCGGACGTGGATGGGCGTCGTCATGGGCGAAGAGCTGAAGACGATCATGGCGACATATGTGAAGTACCCCCCGCGCAAGCAACAGAGCCTTACTTACACAGGCCCGCTCACCCTCTCAAACTATGAGAAATACCAATGGGTTAGGGATAGCCTTTCAAAAGAAGGCATAAGCATCCCTATGCCAACAGGCAATTGACGACTTGCGGACGGCTTCGGACAACCGGAGCCGTCCGCTTCCACGCGCTGTGCAAACCCTTAGCCGGAGGCCTGCCATGATTTCGATGTTCAATCCAGTGAAGGCAAACCGAGAAGCAATGCTGGCACTTCTTGCCTGCCTGGTTTTTGCAGTGCCCGCATTCGCTCAGACAGATCCGCTCCCATCGTGGAACGACACCGCTTCGAAGACGGCTATTGTCGCTTTCGTCGAGAAGGTGACCAAGGAGAACACGCCCGACTTCGTACCCGAACTAGAGCGTATCGCCGTCTTCGATAATGACGGCACCCTTTGGGCCGAGCATCCGATGTATGTGCAGCTCGCCTTCGCGCTCGACCGTGTCAAGACAATGGCCCCGGAGCACCCGGAATGGAAAGACACGCAACCCTTCAAGGCCGTCCTCGACAATGACATGAAGGCGCTGGCTGCTGCAGGCGAAAAGGGACTGATCGAGCTGATCATGGCGACCCATTCGGCAATGACAAGCGATGAGTTTGCGAAGATCGCCAACGACTGGATCGCCAGCGCCCGTGATCCGAAGTTCAAGAAACCCTATACCGAACTCGTTTACCAGCCGATGCTCGAACTCCTGGCCTATCTACGCGCCAACGGCTTCAAGACATTCATCGTCTCCGGCGGCGGCGTCGAGTTCATGCGGCCCTGGGCCGAGAAGGTCTATGGCATCCCGCCGGAACAGGTCATCGGCTCGTCGATCAAGACACAGTTCGTGATGCGGGACGACGTCCCTACCTTGTTGCGACTGCCCGAAGTCAACTTCATCGATGACAAGGTGGGTAAGCCTGTGGGGATCAACCAGCACATCGGTCGTCGCCCGATCGCCGCCTTCGGCAACTCGGACGGCGACCTGGAGATGCTTCAGTGGACGACAATGGGGGGCACCATGCCGCGCTTCGGTCTGATCGTGCACCACACGGATGCCGAACGCGAATACGCATACGATCGCGACACACCGTTCGGCAAGCTCGACAAGGCGCTCGACGTTGCCGCAGACAACGGCTGGACCGTGGTCGACATGAAGGCTGACTGGAAGCAGATTTTTCCTGGCAAATGAATGAATGCCCAACGGCAAGGAAATCACGATGACCAACGCACGCATTGGATTGATGACATTGGCTCTCGGCGTCGCGGTAGTGGCCACTGGAGCGCTTGCTCAAGATGTCACTAAGAAACCGCACGTTCCGCTGGAAAAGACGATCGGCGCTGTAAAACAGACCGGTCCGGTTCCTTCGCTTGCCGTCATCAACGCGGCGGGCGCGAAGATCGAAGGCGACAAGCTGATTCTGACCGGGGTGGCAGCAAGCTCGATCGTCTTCGCGGATCGACCTGTGCGGGCGGCGGGCCACGTCTCTACCGAGCAGTTCATCATGCAGTGGGACGAGGGCAAAGACAGCTTCGCCGTCGACCCACCGAACGCCACTGTGTCCGTGCTCGGCGGCGATGGATCGGACGTTAACGATGCCGTCGTCACGCTGAAGTCGCCGAAGCTCGAAGGAACCACACTCACCTTCGACATCGCGGTTCTGGAAGGAAGTCTTGCCGGATCGTCGGGGCCGGCCGCGCTCTTTATCGATAACTTCCGAGGGGGCGGCTTCGGTGGTGGTGGCTTTGGCGGCGGTGGTTTTCACGGTGGCTATGCGCGCGTCGGCGACGTCAGTGTCGCCCATGTCGGAGGAGGTTATTATCACGCGCCAGCCTATCACGGGGCTTGGTACGGCGCGCCTGTAGCGGCAGGCGTGGCGGCGGGTGCCGTAATCGGAGCGGCGGCTGCGAATTCGTACTACGACCAGCCGCAGTGCGGATACTATCCCCTTCCGCCGTGCTACTGATGTGGATGCGAGGTACGCATAGCAGGAGCGCCTGATTGCGAGTGCATCTCTCTCCAATAGCAATGGTTTGGGCCGCCCTGCTGATCTGGGCTATGCTCGCGCTCGCACCTGCGACCGCCGCAGCCGAAGGTGTGAAGTCCGACGTTCCCGACCCACAGATCACCACCCACCCTGGCTACGTCGATGAGAAAATCTGTTCTTCGTGCCACGCCGGTCAGACGGTGGCGTTCGCGACATCCCATCATGCGCAAGCGATGGCCGTTGCCAGCGACACCACGGTGCGGGGCGATTTCAATAACGCCAGCTTCGAGGGACACGGCGTGGAGGCGACGTTCTTCCGCAAGAATCGACAGTTCTTCGTCCGCACCGAAGGAGCGGATGGCACGCAGGCAGACTTCGAGGTCAAATATACCTTCGCCTACGAGCCGCTGCAACAATACCTGATCGATCTCGGCGCCGGCAAACTGCAGGTGCTCGACATCGCCTGGGATACGAAAAAGCACGCGTGGTTCTGGCTTGGTGCGGGATCGGCAGCAAAACCCGGATCGACGTTTCACTGGACAGGTCCCTTCTACCGGTGGAACCGCACCTGCATCGCCTGCCATTCCACCGATCCGCAGACCAATTTCCGGCCGCAGACGAACACGTATGAATCGTCGTATGTCGCGACAAGCATCGGGTGCCAGTCCTGTCACGGCGGCGGCGCAAAACATGTCGAATGGGCGACACCGCAAGCCCAGGCATCCGCAAAGACGTCCCTACCACGAGCGGGATTGTCAGAAGTCGGCATGGATACCTGTCTTGCCTGTCACTCGCGGCGGACACGGCTCGTCGGCGACTACCAGCCGGGAGGGGCGTTCCTCGACAACTTCTCCCCAGCGATGCTGCGCGGCGACCTCTACTTCCCCGACGGCCAGATCCTTGACGAGGTCTTCGAGTACGGTTCGTTCCAGCAGAGCAAGATGGCGCGCGCGGGCGTGACTTGTTTCGACTGCCATCGCCCGCACGAAGGCAGTGTCAAGGTTGTCGGAAACGCGCTCTGCACCCAATGTCACATGCCGGAGAAGCAAGAGCGCTTCACAGCAAACGATCCGAGCGGGCAATTTGACACGCCCGCGCACACCCATCATCCGGAGGGTTCGAGCGGCGCTCTCTGCGCAAACTGCCATATGCCTGAACGAGCCTATATGAAGGTCGATCCCCGCCGCGACCACTCCTTCGTCATTCCCCGTCCGGACCTTTCAGACCAATATGGAACGCCGAATGCCTGCACCTCGTGTCACGACGGCAAAACCAATGTCTGGGCTTCGCAGAACCTCGACACATGGTTTGGAACTAGCTGGCGCGACCGTTCAACGATTGCCCATGCGTTCGGCGGCGCGGCTAATGGCGACGCCACATCGTTGGAGGCTTTGCGTGCGCTTATCAAAGACGGGAAACAGTCAGGGATCGTCAGAGGGAGCGCGGTCACCGAGTTGAGCAGGATCGCTGGAGCGGATGTCGCTGCAGACGTGAAGGCAGCCACCCAGAGCGAGGATCCGCTCGTTCGGTTGGGAGCGGCAGAGGCCGCTGTAAATCTGCCGTCCGAGGTCCGGCTCGACGCTGTCGGCATACTCCTGGGCGACGAGACGCGCGCGGTTCGGGTGGCCGCAGCCAAGGCGCTTGGAAGAACGCAGTCGCTCGACTTCCTCGGCGATCAGCGCGGCGACTTCGAACGGGCGGTGGCGAACTTGAAGGCGTATGTCGACGCCAATGCGGACGTGGCCGAAATCCAGAGCACCCACGGCACCTTCCTTCTGGAACAGGGAAAGCCTGAGGAAGCGGAGAAGGCGCTCCGGCAAGCAATCGTCCTTGACCCTACCCTGCCCGGCGCGCGCATCAACCTTGCCGAACTCTATCGCGCCATCGGCGACGGTGGAAAATCAGAACAAAGCTACGCTGAGGCCGTCGCCGCCATCCCCGACCGGGCGGACCTACGCTTTGGCCATGGTTTGTCTCTCGTTCGCCAGAAGGCAATGGACGCGGCAATAGGCGAGTTGGAAGCGGCCATGCGACTAGACCCCACCAACACGCGATACCGGATGACGGCCGCCGTCGCGCTGGACTCGGTCGGAAAAACGGAACAAGCGTTTGCGTTGTTCGATCCTGCGCAGGCAGCCGCTGCAACCGACGCCAGCTCGCTCGGCGCAGCCATTCAAATGGGTCTGAAACTTCGGCGCTATCCGGAGACGCTGATCTTTGCAACCGCGCTGGCTGGTCTGCAGCCAGATAACCAACAGGTCGCAGAACTCGTGCGGCAACTGCAAGCCGCAAGTCAGGACAGCAAATGAGCGACCGGAAAATCCCCATTGGCAACACCCAATCACGAGTGGCGCGAGGCTTCATAGTTTGCGCCACACTGATCTTCGTCACAGCCTGCGGCGGTCATCCGAAGAACGTACTGACGCCAGTCGCGGACACGGTTCCCACGAGCAACCGTGTTACGATGCTTGTCGCGACGACGCGCGGTCGGTCTCAGGATGCCGGGGAAATGTTCACAGGGGAAAGAGCCCGCGCTCCTGCGTTTGTGGATATGACGGTGTCGATCCCGGCTGAACGCAAGGTGGGGGACGTCGCATGGCCCAAAAAGCTGCCTTCCAATCCGGCGACCGACTTTGCCACCCTGAATGCAGAGCCACTCACGAAGGATGCCGCCAAGTCGTGGTTGAACGCCACTGTCATGAAGAGCCCCGACCGCAGCGTCCTCGTCTTCATTCATGGGTTCAACAATCGTTTCGAAGATTCGGTCTATCGCTTTGCGCAGATCGTACACGACTCGGGGGTGAAGAGCGCACCCGTCCTGGTGACGTGGCCGTCGCGCGGCAGCCTGCTTGCTTATGGATACGACCGGGAAAGCACCAATTACACCCGCAATACGCTTGAGGCGATCTTCCAATATCTCGCCGCGGATCCCGAGGTGAAAGAAGTCTCCATCCTCGCCCATTCGATGGGCAATTGGCTTGCACTCGAAGGCCTTCGGCAGATGGCGATCCGCAACGGCGGTCTGCCCGCGAAATTCAAAAACGTCATGCTTGCAGCCCCAGATGTCGACGTTGACGTTTTCCGCTCGCAGATCGAGGACATGGGCGAACGTCGACCGCGGTTCACCCTGTTCGTATCTGCCGACGACCGGGCGCTGGCCTTCTCCCGTCGAATCTGGGGTGACATCCCTCGGCTCGGATCGATCGATCCAGAGCTGACGCCCTACAAGGAAGAGATGGTGACGAACAAGATTACCGTCATCGACCTAACAAAGGTGAAGGCCGGCGATGGGCTCCATCACAGCAAGTTTGCCGAATCTCCCCAGGTCGTCCAGCTCATCGGTGCGCGCATCTCGGAAGGTCAGTCGCTGACCGACAGCCGAATGGGCCTCGGTGACCATTTGATCGCTGGGACCACGGGAGTTGCCGCGGCTGCCGGCAGTGCGGCGGGCCTCATCCTCGCCGCCCCGGTGGCCGTCATCGATCCGCATACGCGCGATCACTTAGGCCATCATCTAGGCAACCTGACCGGGACAAAACAAGCAACGAATCGAACATGTGGTATGAACGGCACGGCGCTTGCAACGGCGCCGTGCCGTGAGCCGCGGCAATAAGGGGGCGGTCGGGCGTCGGCGCCCGCGAAACGAAAAGGAGCAGGCAATGACAAACTACAGGACACTCGCGCTCTCCGTGGCAGTCGGGGCGATCGTGTGTGGCGGCGCTCATGCGGCGGACGTCTCTCCCCTGTTGACACAGGAGCCTCAGACGGCCGTGACCGAGACTGGCTGGGAATTCAATGTTGCGCCGTACTTCTGGATGGCGGGGCTCTCCGGCGATACCTCGCAGTTCGGTCTACCCACAGTTCACATGGACTCCGATTTCGGTGACATCCTGAGCAACCTCGATTTCGCGTTCATGGCCGCAGGAGAAGTGCGAAATGGCAGCTTCAGTGTCATCGGCGATGTCATCTACACGAAGCTATCCGCCAATGGCGAAACGCCTTTCGGGGTCTTGGCAGACGATGTCGATGTGACGACATCGAGTTTTTCCGGTCTACTTGGTTTGGGTTACGCCGTCCTGGACGGTCCCGAAGGGCACCTCGACGTAGTCGGCGGCGTGAAGGTCTGGTCAGTCGATACGACGCTTTCGTTCAACGGCGGCATTCTCGGAGGCATCGAGCGCGAGGACAGCGCAACATGGGTGGACGGGATGGTCGGGCTGCGAGGAAAATATTCGCTTACGCCGGAAATCTACCTGACGGGCTGGGGTCTGATCGGCGCGGGCGGGGCCGACCTCGACTGGGATGTCGCGCTAGGCCTGGGATATGACTTTAATGACCGGATATCGGCGATCGCCGGATACCGCGCCCTTGGCGTCGACTATAGCGATGACGGATTCCTCTTCGACGCCGTGCAGCAGGGTCCGATCCTCGGCGTCTCGATAAAGTTCTAGCGCCTTCGCACAAACCTTGGGGGTTCGACCATGACACTATCCGTATCCAGGAAAGTCTTCGGCTTACTGATGCTGCTTGGAATCGCAAGTCCGCTGAAAGCGCAGGAGTCCAGTTCCGACCTGGCAAAGAAGCTGTCGAACCCGATCGCGTCGCTGATCAGCGTGCCGTTCCAGTTCAACTACGACCACGGCTACGGGCCGCTCGACGGCGACAAGACGACGCTCAACATTCAACCGGTCATCCCAATCTCTTTAAACGAGAACTGGAACCTTATCTCTCGCACGATCCTGCCTGTGACCTGGCAAGACGACATCGCAGGCCCATCCGGAACGCAGTTCGGTCTCGGCGACACCGTCCAAAGCTTCTTCCTGTCTCCGGCAAAACCGACCGACAGCGGCATCATCTGGGGTGCGGGTCCGGTGTTCCTGATCCCCACCGCGACGGACGATCTGCTCGGCGGGGAAAAGTGGGGAGCAGGCCCGACGATCGTCGCCCTCAAACAGGACGGCCCCTGGACGGTCGGCGTGCTTGCAAACCACATTTGGTCCTTCGCGGGCAGCGACGAGCGGAATGACATCAGCAGCACTTTCATGCAGCCGTTCGTATCCTACACCACCCCGGACGCCTGGACGTTCGCGCTGAACACGGAATCCACCTACGACTGGAAGGCGAATGAATGGTCGGTGCCTATCAATCTGACCGTCTCCAAGCTGGTGAAGGTGAACGAACAGCCGATCAGCCTGACGGCCGGGCTTCGATACTGGGCGGCAGCTCCGGACAACGGTCCCGAAGGGCTTGGCGTCCGGCTCGGTCTGACGTTCCTGTTTCCGAAGTAGGCGCAAAGAACCGTGAAGAGACATCTACGGCACATACTCATAACCGGAACTCGATCGGCGCAGTTCGATCGATGTCCGCAGACGCATACCCTTCTCGTGCTACCTATGCATCACACGCTGCGAACCGAAAGGAAGTTCAAATGCTGACGAAACGCGATCTGCTTCGCTCTGTTGCGATGGTGGCACTTGTCGCCACGACGGCAAAGGCCGACCCGCTCTCCCCTCTGGTCATTGAGCAAAACAATACCGAATGGCCGAGCCTGTTGGAGGCCAAGGACATCGCCGAAGAAGGCTTCATCTACGGCCTGCCGCTCGTGATGTATTATGCGGTCATGCAAGAGTTCGCCGTTGACAGGAACTCAGGGCAGTTCAAGGCACCGTTCAACGAAGTCGAAAACCAGCACCATGTCGCCACCCCGGCGGATACGGCAATCATCACCCCGAACAGCGACACCCCTTACTCGTTCATCTGGATGGATCTGCGCGCTGAGCCGATAGTTATCTCGGTGCCGGCGGTCGAAAAGGACCGCTACTACTCGGTTCAGTTGATCGACGGAAACACCTACAATTTCGGCTATATTGGAGCACGCGCCACGGGCAACGAGCCGGGCGACTATCTGGTGGTTGGTCCCGATTGGAAAGGGGAAACGCCCACCGGGATCAAGCAGGTCTTCCAATCGACGACACCATTTCCGCTCGCGATTTTCCGCACACAACTCTTTAACCCCGGCGACATGCCGAACGTCGAAAAAGTTCAGGCCGGCTACAAGGGGCAGATGCTTTCTGCGTACCTCAAACAAGCCGCTCCGTCTGCTGCGCCCTCGATCGAGTTCCTTCCTGCCACCACTGCCGGGATCAAGGACAACTTCTTCCAGTACCTCGACGCAGCCCTGCAATTCGTCCCCGAGACGGCAAGGGACAAGGAAATTCGCGCGAAACTTGCCAAGCTTGGCATCGGTCCTGGCAAGACCTTCGCGTTCAAGGATCTGTCGTTCGAGCACAAAGCCGAAATCCTGATGGCCATGAAGCAAGGCAACAGCAAAGTCGACAAATGGCTGGCCGGCGGAAACAAGGACATTAACGGCTGGAATGTCGGTTCGTTCTTTGGCGACGAGGCCTTCTACAACGGCGATTGGGTGATGCGGGCCGGATCTGCCAAAGGCGGTCTCCTTGGCAACGACTCCATAGAAGCCATGTACCCCTATACCCGAACAGACTCGACCGGTCAGCCGCTCGACGGCAGCAAGCACAAGTACACCATCACCTTCGCTCCCGGCCAGTTGCCGCCAGTGAACGCGTTTTGGTCCGTTACGATGTATGACGGCAAGAGCCAGTTTCTGGTCAAGAACCCGATCGATCGCTACCTCATCAACTCTCCGATGTTACCGGCGATGAAAAAGAACGCGGATGGCTCGCTGACGCTGTACATCCAGAAAGACAGTCCCGGTGCGGACAAGGAAGCAAACTGGCTTCCAGCCCCAGATGACAAAATCTATCTCGTAATGCGCCTCTATTGGCCGAAGCCCACGCAGCCTTCGATCTTGCCGGCGGGCGAAGGAACATGGCAGCCGCCCGGTGTGAAACGGATCTCATAGGAGGCGAAGGATTTCCCTCTTTTACGCAAGGTTGCCGCGATGCGTCGCTTCTCCAGCAGGGGAAGAACACAACTTTCGGCTACCTTGCGTAGGAATGAACGTTGGTCGATTGCCCTGATAAGAGGCCTCGTCTTCCGGCTATCCTCCCGTCGTTGCGCGTCAGCCTCGATTCTACAGCGGTAGGAGATCAGGGGCAGTTCTTCGAGGTCGCCGGTTGCCCGGTCGACAGATTGTCGGTCCCAGGGAGCGCCGTCGGTCTGCGGAAGACGTCGGCTTTGCCAGCGACTGCTTGAATGGATTCTGTTGTCATGTCTAAAGATTCCTGCTTTCAGCCCCGGTTGGATTGGCCAGGGTCTTTAGGCGACGCGGCGACTGGCGAAGCAGACCGACTGTTTCCAGAAACTCTGGCGAGGGGTGTGGACGACTGAAATGAAGGCGCGAAGCAGAAATAATTTCCGCTCTCGCCTACCGGCGATTACGGGGCCGGGAGTAGCTGTCAGCTTTAACTCCTGAATAAGGCGGTAGTGGACATCGCCGAAGCCGACTTCATAGGTGAAATGTTAGAAAATGGCTTCGAGGACCGGGTTAATATCCAGCCGCTATCCACGTCACCTCTGCAGGCCCCATGGAAGGAACAATTGACTAGCCTAAAAGTTTTGAAAGCACATTTGGGAGGATAACCATGCGCGTCCACCACATTGCCATTCTGCTTCTGCTGCCTCTTGCATATACTTCGGAAGCCTTCCCGCGCGAGTTCTTTACCGATCTCTCTGGTAAATGGGCTGGATCGGGCCAGGCATATCTAAAAAGACTAGGAGACGTGACGGCTGGATGCTCGGTCTCGGTCAGCGGCTCGTCCAAGAATGCGGCAATGAATGGAAGTTGCCGATTCCTGCTGTTCCGTCAATCTCTCGGCCTGACGTTGGTGAAGGTTGCCAATAACCGCGTGACAGGAACGTATACTGGTGCCAGGACCGGACCCGCCCAGTTAAGTGGAACTATGCGCGGCGATAAACTCATTCTCAATGTCACTTGGGGTGCTCCAGTTAACGGAGATCGTGTCGCTCAGATGGTGATCACGCGGACGGGCGAGGACAGCTTCGAGCAAACGGTCATCGACAAGGTCGAGGGCAAGATCCGGACAACCTCACGGTTTTCGTTCAAACGGAAATAGCCTCAGTCTTCTGTCTCAGTGAAATAGCCGGCCGCTTTTTTGGCAGATATCTCTACTGCCGCTCCAGATCCGATCAGACGGGTGGGAAGCTCCACCTGCTTCACTATATCGATCCCTGCACAAACGACGGCATCTCGCTTCTCGTTGCTCATTGACAACCAGGTGTCGATCCGCGTGACGCCCAGCCAATGCAGCACGTCGACGGCAAGTTCCTGATATCGCATGTCGCGCACTCCCGCCACTTCCTCCGTCCGCGAAAAATAGTCGTCGGCTCTGTCACCTGATCGGGCGTTGCGCCGCGCATTGTAGACCAGATATTTGACGACCTCGCCCAACGCGCGCCCTTCCTTGCGATTATAGGCGATGATGCCTAACCCCTCCTGCTGCGCAGTGCGAACGCATTCCTCCGCGGCAAAACCGAGATACGATCGACACGTGCACATGTCCGATCCGAAGACATCGGACCCGTTGCATTCGTCATGGACGCGGCATGCGATCTTGGCATCCGCTTTTCCAAGCAACGAAGGGTCACCAAACAGATAGACGCTTGTCCCGCCAATGGGCGGGAGAAATGCCTTGAATTCAGGCCGAGCAACCAGATCAGGATACATCCCTCCACTGGCATCAACCAATGCACGTCGTAGGGCGGTTTCCGGCATGTTGAGGCGGTCGGCGATGCCAGGCAGCCACCACACAGGCTCGATAGCTATCTTCGTTACCCGAACCCCTCCGAGGCTATCGACAATGCGCCCATCCGCCGCAAGTCTTCCAGCCCGCAGAGCATCGGCGATCTCTGGCATTATCAGCCGGCCGTCAGTCACCGCGATCGTCGGCTGGACCTTGCGTCCGGATGCGATTTCAGCGGCAAAATCGCCGGCAACCCGGTGCCCCCAAGGATCAAGTGTGACGATCTTGCCGGGATCGGACCATTGGGGGAACGGCCCGATGGGTACGAATGGCGTCGTATTGCCAAAGTCTGGAGCGTGAGACGCAGACAACGCTCCCGATGCCGTCGCGATGGCCCTGTAGGCGGAAAACGCCCCGGCATGAACTCCAATGGCGTTTCGTCCTGGCTGTGAGCCCGCAAGGATCGGGCCCCGTTCTTGAGGCGACGCTGCGTTCCAGTTGAGGTCGATCGGCGGAAACAGTCGTTCAGCCGCATGCGCCTTTGTTTCGTGCCTTGCCGAGATGGTGTTGGCAATGGGACTGTGATTTCTCATGGCGCGCTGACCGTTGCAAATATGTGGGGCGCGTCGAGATTCGTTCCTCCACGCAGAATGAAGGCAATTTGCTCTATCCTGCTGATGCCAACGACGGCTGCGGCCAGTCCGATCATGTCTTCCCAACCGGTCAGATAAAGAACTGGCCACAAAGCGAAAAGGAGAAGCGCCCCTGCCTTGGCTGACCAGAAATGGAACATCATCAGCTTGCCGGTGAGAAACCAGGAGGCGATGAGATACAAGAGCGGGCCGCCGAACAGAACTGCCAACGCTATCGAATGGCGTAAAGCGATCTCAGGAAAGGAGAGGAACAGGAAAAGCAGGATGGCGACGGAAAAAATGTTGTCGACAATGGCGTCGAGGCGAGCGCCGTATTCCGATGCTCGTCCAGACCGCCGCGCCAGCCACCCATCCATCAGGTCGGTCAGCGATGCGGCCAGATAAAGCAAGATGGCGAAACCGAGGTAGCGGTAACTTTCCAGCAGAAGGATCGGCACGATCAACAGGCCACGACTGACCGTCACGACATTGGCGAGCTTCAACGACCCTTCTTCCAGGACGATCTGGCTGTAAGGAACACTCATGACCGGTCCACGCAAAGTCTCAACGTGGTATCGCGTGCAATCAGCCGCTCGATCGAGTAGGCGTTATGATGCATCGGGCAGACGATCTGCTCCTTTTCGTTGATGTAGCCGAACTTCAAAGGGCCGCCGCGATGGGGGCACGTGTTGGGAACGAGGTAGAGTTGGTCACGATGCGAAAGCAGAAAGTACTCAACACCGCTCCTGACAATGGGTGGAAGGTCCTGGCCGATCCAGCTTGTGTTCTCGCCCATCTTTCAAACCTCGCGCGCAACGCTTGAAAGAGGAAAACGCTTGAACGCGGCTGGGTCGGTGATGATGCCGATCCCACCGATCTGAAGCGCTCGTCGCGCTATGACGGCTTCGGTTGGTACCGTGCAGCCGCCCGTCGCGGTCAGGTCGGCGCGCATTCCGAACTCTGCTACTCCGTCGCGCAACGCTTCTTCAAATGCCGTCGTTACATCAAGCATGTGTTGTCCGGAGCGCTCGAATGCCATCCGCGTCAATTCTGCTCCCACAACGATTTCTGTTCCGACCTCTGGCCCGAATTTCGAGACCAAGGGGGTAACAACTTCATCCGCCACCATTGCCGAATGATGAATGTCGATATGGGCATGTTCCCCGAAGTAGTGAGCATCGACACCGGGATGAAAACGCTTCAAGTATCGAAAGTGCTCCTCCGTCGATCGCTGGTAGCTCGCTTCTGCGTAGAGCAGGAAACCAATCTGAAGAAAAAGATTGCGGGGGCTCTGGAACATGAAATGGATGACATTGTGCAGCTCCAATGTCGGCGTATCGAACAGCGCCCAATAGGTGTTGTATTCCTCGCTCAGATCGAAGCCACGCATTGTCGATCTAAAAAGCACGCTGTGCTTCTTGCCGTGGGTGCCGTATCCGAACTCATCGATGAGAATTCGAAACAGAGCAGATTGAGGCTCGCCGTATTCGCCGATCACGCCGAGTGCGGAGGCGGACGCCTCCGCCAGCAGATCAACCGACGATTGGATGAGGAAATTACGATAATGGTGCGTGCGCGACTGCGATTGCTCCAGAAATGCCAGGAATGCACTCGGCAGACTTTCCTTAAGTGCCGGTACCAGATTGCTCACATAAGCGGCGCAGTCCTGCCCAGCCGCGATCTTACGTGCGCTTTCGACCAATGGGACGATTAGAAAATCTTCAAGATCAGCTCGCATGACATCGACACGCGAAATCTCCCGCGGGTCGTAGTGGCGGTGCAGGCGCGCCACAATTGACTCGCTCGGCGCGGCGCTCGGCAGAAGAACATAGCGGCCCTGATAGCTTCGCATCAACGTCTGATGTTGAACATATTTTTGAAGCTCCGCGTTATCACTCGTCACGAGCGAAGCTGCGTCCGTCCTCACGTCGTAGACCAAAGGAGGGGCTGCGCCTGCGCGCGCCGAAAGACGTTCTCCAATATCCGACAGCATCTGGCGCGAAATTACGTTCATGCTCTCACCGTCATCGGCTCGTAGATCGTCACGGCCACACCACTCTTGCTAAAGCAGTCGACGAGCCGCCATCTGGTCAAGTCGAACGCACCTCCCGGTTCATAGGGGTACATATAGCTCGGAGCCTGCATTGATCCAGTGATCACCGGGATATGTTTTATGATGATACGGTTCACCAACCCAACCTGATGCAAGCTGTGGAGCAGACGGCTACCGCCTTCGACAATCATGCTCTTTACGCCACGATCCTCAAGAATACTCATGAGCGCCGCCAGATCGACGAAGTGCTCGCCGCACGCGAGCACTTCGACATTGGGTTTAGCCGCCAAGGCGGCCACGTCGGCCGGCTCCGCCATGCGGGAAACGGCAACGATCGTCGGCAATCCGTCGTTGAGAAGCTTAGCATCCAGAGGCACCTTGCCTCTTGACGATGGGATGACGCGCAAGGGATTTGGACCGGGTGCATGGCGCACGGTCAGTTCGGGATCATCCGCGACGACGGTTCCGGAGCCGACCATGATTGCATCATTCGATGCCCTCTGCGCGTGGAACCAGCTACGCAGGTCGTCGCCGTAAAAATCGAACAGATCTTTGCTGGATGCCTTTGGCCCTAAAGACAGTTTCCCGTCGATCGTCAGTTCGGACAGGGTCGTAATCTTGATCATGCAGTTTCCACTCGATACGCTTTAGAGGTGGAGCGGGGTCGTCGACATTCAAGCGGTCCAGATGCGCATTCTGCGCTGAGCATCCGCGGTGCTGTGTTTCAACGCCTCACCTTTGCCCCGGATTCCAGCCGTAGGTCTGCCAGATGGGGTACGAAAACAGCAGTCAGCCCGATGTCATGCGGCGGACGACGTTGGTCTTCCAATAGAACTGGTGAGCCAGTGCTCCGACCACGTGACCGGCGATCAGGGCCCAAAACACGACCTTTAAAATGTCGGCATGGATGTCGCCGGCGGTCCCGTAGCCGAAATAGTAGGCAGCCATCCCTGTCAAAGGCATCGCAACAAGAAGGATATACAGAAGCATGTGTGTCGCCTTGGCTACGAGACTGAAGAACGTGGGCTCTCGAGGAGGAGACGCTGGCACGCCTCGGGTAGCCCGAAGAGCAAGCCGGAAGATAACCAGAAGAAGGATCGCCATCCCGACATAGGCATGGATATTCGCACTGGCCACCTGATCGGTTGTGGCCGAACCCGTCCGCTTGACGCTTCGGTTCCACTCTTCCATGCCGTCGGGAAGAAGGAGGTTGAAGAAAACTAGTCCTGCCGTCAGCCAGTGAAGAACACGCTGCGACAAGGAAAACGAGCCTGGAGTTGGCATTGGCGGCATCGACCTTGAAATGTGACGTTGCCGATCCCGGAAACAGCAGGGTGCCCGCCCCCGAGATCGATAGGCTATTTCTCGCGGTGAGCGTTATTTCGTGACAGTCAGCATCGCGTGCATGCCCGCCGCGTAGTGGCCTTTGATATTGCACAACAGGATGTATGAGCCCGGTGTGAGCTCGGTTTTCAACTCGCCGTCGTTGCCGGGTTTCAGTTCGGCCACTTCGCCGAGGCTCTTCAGCTTCTTTTCGTTGATACGGTGTTTTGTTGTATCGACGACGATCGACTGGTCGGCTGACTTCAGTTTGACCAGAACCATTTCGTGCTCTTCGGTCACAGCATCATTGTGAACCATGAACGTCGTCTCACCTGCTTTGATTGTCGACTGGTCTGTTCTCAGTGTCATGGACCCGCCGCCCTCGCCGCTCTCGATGACTTTAATGATGCTCCCGGCGAGGGCGGGAGTGCTAATGCAAACAATGGCTACAGCGGCGAGCAAGTTCCGGATGCATGTCATGTAAAAAATCACCTTTTCGCGATTGAGGTGCCTATCCGTTAGACGGTCAAACTGACGGTAACCTGAATGTTGCCGGTCCCATTCAAAACTCTGGCTCACGCTGTCCGACCAAACGCTCGGCAGTATAGCGTCGCTGAAACTAAGGCCGCTCTGCTGGATTACCCGACGTGAAGAGGCCGCGAAACTGACGTCAGCTTTTGGGCAGGCACGATAACAGCCACTATGACCGATATAAGGGCGCAATTCGGCCACGGAGCTTAACCTTTGGACAGAACGGTAGCCCATTGGAGGACCTGGACCACCTTCCTTTAATTTGACGAGTGCGGGATTAGTTGCGAACTTGTTTCCGCCACTCGATTGGAGCTACACCTACAATTGAAGCGAATACCCTTGCAAAATGTTGGGTGCTGCTAAATCCGCATACCGCAGCAATATGCGAAATAGGCATTGAGCTGTAGCGCATCATAGCCTTGGCCTGCTCGATGCGGTGAAGGCGCATCCACGAATCGGGGCTCCTGCCCGTCGATCGCCTGAAGGCCCCGGCAAACCGACTTGCCGTCATGTTCATCTCGGATGCCAGAACCGACAATGAACTATCCGTGTGGTACTGGCTGTGCATCAGGTCAATTGCCCAGTTGACCTGCTTCGCGGATAACCCATGCCCGCCTCCTGATGGAGCACGCATGCCGCCGAAAACGTGAGCGAAGTAAGCAGTGCTGGCCAGGAGCACGCGCTCGGCATATATCGAGTCCACCTCGTCGGGCCGATCGAGAGCCGGGAGAAGGGAATGGGCAAGGCTCCAGATCGTGTCGTCCAGACGTCCCTGGTTTTCGCAGACAAGCGTTTCGACACGTCGAACGCCTTGCTCCTCGGGCGACCTCATTCAGAGCGGATTGCGGGACTGTGAAGATGATTGTGTCGAAGGCGCTGAGCAGGTTTGCCTTGGGCCGCTGCCAATGATCGACAACGGAGACCGTTCTTTCGGGAAACGATCCCTGATGAACATGATGGAGGAGCAACCTCAGGCGACGGTATCCGCGATCGAAACCTTTCTCGGCGACGGCAAGAAGAGGGAGATCGAAGGTGAAGAAGGGTTTTCCGGCCTTCGATTGCCGTTGGATGAAATCTATCGCGGCGGCAGTGGCCTCATCGTCGATGGTTTCCATGCGCTTCTTGTTCAGAGCACCGGTGTCTTCGATCTTGCCGTCAGCCGATGCCTTGAGCACACCGCGCGGGGCGTTGGTGCGGACAAACTCCGCGTCGTCCTTAGGGTAGTATGGACGCTCCGGTTCTTCCTCGGCATTGAGGTGATAGAGATTTCCGTAAAATTCGTCGAAGCCGTGATTGGTCGGCAGGAACTCATCACGGTCGCCAAGATGGTTTTTGCCGAACTGTCCCGTGGCATACCCCAAGGGTTTAAATGCCTGAGCGATCGTTATGTCGCGCGCCTGGAGGCCGACGGTCGCACCAGGTATCCCGACCTTGCACATACCGGTGCGCAAGCAAACCTGACCCGTTATGAAGGTGGAACGTCCCGCCGTGCAGAAATTCTCGGCATAGTAATCTGTAAAGATCATGCCTTCCTTCGCCATGCGATCAATATTGGGGGTCTAATAGCAAGTATACCCATGGAATAGGCACTGATATTCGTCTGCCCGATGTCATCGCCAAACATCACGAGGATATTTGGCTGGTCGGCGGGAGTTGCCGCACCGTCCTGGGCCGAAGTTTTCAGTGGGCTGAGGAACGTCGCAGCAGCAAGTGTAGCTGCTAGCATCGCGGTTCGCACGGCAACGCCGGGAGAGGACCATTGTCCACTCGCGCTTATGAGACTTTGCAAACGTTTCATTCTACTTCTCCAATCAAATTGGCCACCCTTCGAAACCGGCTCCGGAAGAGATCAATTCGTACAATAATCGTTGGAAATTTTCGAAATGCGCGGTCGCAATAATTTGCGATAGTCAGGATAGATCACTTTCGCTACCTCCTACCTTCCTGAATTCTTTTGTTAGTGGCGAAGATTGTACCGAGAGCACTGCAAGTTCCAGGGCATCCTCTATGTCCACCCAAGATACCGGACTGTGTTTCTCGATCTTCGTGTGTCCGAACAGAATCTGGATCACACGAAGATTGCCCGTCGCGAGGTGGAGGTCGCTTGGGCATTCCACTTAGCACTGGTTGACTTACCCGAGGTTGAATAATAATTTTCTAATTCAGTCGTTAGGCTTATCCTCATATGACGGACCGATCTCTTCATCGTCGCCTTGCCGCCATCGTCGTGATCGATGTGGTGGGATATGCGCGTCTAATGGAGGCAGATGAGTTCACAACGCTGGCGAATCTCAAGGAACTCCGTTCCGGCGTTATCGAGCCGGCTGTGAAGCGCCACAACGGTCGTATCTTCAAGGTCGTGGGCGACGGATTTCTAGTCGAATTCGGCAGCGCGGTGGACGCGGTCGTAGCATCGTTGGAAATGCAACGGGCCATCAGCGCTGTTGAAACTTCCGGAGACCGGCGCCTGCTTTTGCGGGTCGGCGTCAATCTGGGAGATGTCATTGACGACGGTTTGGACGTCCTCGGCGACGGCGTCAATGTCGCGGCGCGCCTCGAAACTCAGGCCGCACCGGGCGGCATCTGCATTTCAGACAAAGTTCACAGCGAGATCGTCGGCAAGATCGGCGACCGGTTCTTCGATGCAGGCGAACGCTACCTGAAGAACCTCACGCGCCCGGTCCACGTGTGGCATTGGCCGGATGCACTGCAGAGCACATTGCCGCTGCCCGAATGTCCCTCGATCGCTGTGTTGCCGTTCACGAATATGAGCGGGGATGAAGCGGATGCCCCTTTTGTCGACGGCTTGACCGAGGACCTAATCACAGACCTTTCCCGCACGGCTGGCCTCTTTGTCATCGCGCGCAATTCCGTGTCCGGCTACAAGGACAAGCCGCTCGACATACGGCTGGTCGCCCAGGAACTCGGTGTCCGCTATGTCCTCGAGGGAAGCGCCAGACGCGCAACGGGCCGGGTCCGCATCAATGCCCAATTGATCGACGCGCTTGGCGGCCAGCACTTGTGGGCCGACCGGTTCGACAGGACGGTGGAAGATGTTTTCGAACTGCAAGACGAAGTTAACGCCAAGATTGTTGAAGCCCTCGTCGGCCGGCTGATCGTCCCGACGCATCGCAATCGGCCGAAGAACATCGAGGCTTACGATCTGTGTGTGCGTGCTCGTCTCCTGACAGAAGAGTCGCCGCAAACCGGCCGTGAGGCCTACATCTTGCTCCAACGCGCGGTTCAGCTCGAGCCATCATATGCCGAGGCACTCGGTCTGCTCGCCTATAACCGTTGGCTCGCCTGGACTCATTTCGGAGAGCCCGAAGATCCCCATCGTCGGATGGCGGTGACGTTCGCGCAGAAGTCGGTCGGGCTGGATCCAAACGATGCCGGCTGCCGTTACGTCCTGGGCACCATTTTGGCTTATGAGCGGCGATGGGGGGAATCGGAAGCCGCCTTCGCCAAGTCCCTGGAACTAGATCCCAACCACGCCGATACCTGGGCGGCCATGTCGGACATGTCCGTGCTGGATGGCAGGGTTGCCGACGGACTGGCGCAGATCGAAAAAGCTCTACGGCTCAATCCCTATCCAGCCTGCTGGTATCTTTGTCATCTTGGGCAGGCGCAATACGCCGCAGGTGACTATAAGGCGGCAACCGAGACCCTCCGCAGGGAAGACACGTATCGTACCAACTCACGCAAATTCCTGGCCGCTGCGCTTGCGCAGGGAGGGCACCGTGAGGAGGCACGGCGAGAGGCGGAATTGTTTCTGATCGCTCACCCTCATTTCACGATCGGCCATTGGCTCAGCTCCCAGCCGCTGCGTGATGCATCTGTACGGGACCACTTTGTCGACGGCTTCCGAAAGGCTGGCCTTCCGGAGATGTGACAGCGGGCGGAGACAATCCCGACGCGTTCGAGGACTTGATCGAGAGACATGCGCTACACGTGAACGGCGGTGCGGATCGCAGTGCGACAAAACGCGTCATTCAGCCGGAGTCTCGCATGACTTTCCGCTGCACGGCCACGCATCATGGTAGTGCTGAACCCTTCATCAGAAGAAAGACCATGTTTTGTGAAACATTCAAGCAGCTTCGATGAGACAAAGCGGCAACGTCGCTTACTTCCGCTATCGGCGGCACAAACATGCCATTTCCGTGATACCAAATAATGTCTGCTTTCGGGCGGGTGCAAAGTCTCCTGTTACGGCCGGAATGAGGGCGCGAATCTGCCATGGCTTTGCTCATCTCAGCTCTTGAATGGAATCGAACTCTCGGCACCCTGTTTGTCTTCGCGAGTTTGATTCAAATCAGCTACTTGGCTTTCGAAGCGGAGGCAGCCTATACTCAAAACGGGAGCTCAATGGCTTCGCGGTTTTTCTTTGCTCCCTCGACCAGGACCGTCTTGAACCGCTCGGCATCTTGTACCGGCAGCATTCCTGCCCCGGTTCGAACGGCTTCCTGCCAAGCAGGCCCGCGCTCCCACGCTTCGTTGTAGACGAGTGCCAAGTCGGCAGACCGCCTCGTCAGCTGCAGGGCTTCAAAGAGCAGCGCAGCTTGACGAACGTCCTTCTCTCGCTTCGCTGGCCCCTGCCCGTCAGTGTGCCGACGGCTGGCGACTATGAGCTTGTGGATCGCATAGCGGGACGGATCAGGGACGACGACTGGGACACCACTTCGGTGGAGCAGCATTGTCCTGACGGGCTCCCTGATGAGGAAATCGAGAAAGCGTAGGGGATCCGCGCTGGCGCCGCCGAGGGCGGGCATCTTCGCCGGCTGGTCGATGTAGTCGTCCGAACCACGGTACGACGTCAGGAATTCAACCCTGTAGCCGTCGGCATTCTGAAACGCCGACGAAGTTGCGGAGCCAGATCGATGTGGAACTGGCCGGAAGCTGGCGTCGACGCTCTGCAGCAGCTCAACAATCGAAGGCAGGCTGTCTTCTACCTCCCGACTGATGGCATAGTCCTGGGCAATGTCCGCATCGCCGGTCAAGATTGCAGCCATGGGAAGGCGGACGCCCAGCAGTCCTGAATAGCACTGAAAGGCCACCGTGCCGATAAGAACGCCCCGGAGCCGGAAAAGACCGCCGTCGGCAAGAGCCTCAACGATGTCGCCCGACATGGCATCGGAAGCGACCATCCCGCCTTCGCGGGTCAGCGTGTTGACCATGCGCCTGCGGGCGCGTAGATCGTCCTTGTCCCGCTTATGATCAGCTACGCGCTGCGCAATATCCGGATCGTCAGCAGGACCGACGTAACGGCGTTTCGTACCACCATGTCCATCCGGGATGTCGAAGTACCAGTACTTGCGCCCCTTGATGTTCGCCGGAGTAAACCGACCCTCCGAGGGAAAATCAGCAGTCCAAGCGGCGTCGAGCGAGCGCTGGCCTAGCTCGGCCAGCATCGTCTGATACATGAGGTCGATTGACTTCATAAGCTCGACTCCGGCGTTATACTGTTTTTGAAAAACAGTATAACCATCGAGACGGTAATCAGCAAGATGGAATGCTGGCTCTATCGCCTTGACCGGAGTCGAACCTACGACCGCGCTATTGTTTCGCGTCGATCTCATCCGGACTTTCCGGAACGTCAGAGACTTAGAAATCACAGTCCTCGATCTCGTTCGCGAATGCCTCGCCAACCACATGAGGAGACCGTCTCGAGTTTTTGAAATCTTTCCTCGCAAATCTTCTCGCTGGTGGAAATTGGATGGAAACGGATGAATAAATGGCGCAAAACAGCGCTTCAGGAATTGGATGGGAATGGATGAAAGAATCGAATTTCTAAACACGGAGGCCATCCGGATCACGCCCGAAATCCTGTCGCTGATCGCCGAAATTGACGAATTCAAAGGTGCCTGGCGAGCGATCGGCCGGATCGCGCCTGAGCGGTTGTCCAGCCTGAAGCGTGTCGCCACGATCGAAAGCATCGGTTCCTCCACCGAGAGGTCGAAAAGCTGCTGGCAAACATTCGCCCGGGGTCGTTTACAACACGCGACGAGCAAGAGGTCGCCGGCTATACGGAGGTGATGGAGACCATCTTCAGTGCTTACGAAGCTATCTCGTTCACCGAGAATCATATCCGTCAGCTTCACCGCGACCTTCTTGCGCATTCGATAAGGGATGAGAGGCATCGCGGCGCCTACAAAACCCTCTCCAACAACGTGGAAGCGTTTAACGAGCACGGCGATAGCCTCGGCATCGGTTTCGAAACGGCATCGCCGTTCGATACGCCGCGTCGAATGGAAGAACTGATCGCCTGGCTGGATGAGCAGGGCGTGAAAAACGGCTCCATCGACTTTTGGTCGTCGCCATCTTCGTTGTGTTTTTCCTAGAAATCCACCCATTTCAGGATGGTAATGGCCGCCTATCACGTATTCTAACTACCTTGCTGCTCCTGCGGGCCGGTTATGCTTACGTCCCTTATAGCTCGCTCGAAAGCATCATCGAACAAAGCAAGGAGAGTTATTACATCTCGCTTCGCCGTACGCAGGGAACGATCCGCAGCGACGAGCCTGATTGGAATCCCTGGATCGAATTCTTTTTTAAGAGCCCTGCATCGGCAGAAGGCCCGGCTTGAGAAGAAAATGGAGCGCGAGCGTATTATCCTCGCCGACATGCCGGAATTATCCGCCGCATTGCTCGAGTTGGCGCGCGAGCACGGGCGGATCACGGTCGCGGAGGCTGCCCGGGTCACCCATGCAAGCCGTCATACTATCAAGGATCATTTTAAGGCACTCGTGGATCAAGGGCACCTCGTTCTGCACGGTGCCGGTCGCGGTGCCTGGTACGGTCTCTCCTGATGAACGGGTGTCAGGCCCATCTGAATAGGTATGCTCTTGAGATCCCATCAGGGGTGAGTAGCGGCCTGCACCGTGGCAGAGTGAGGTCGCTAGAAAACTCTCTGGAGGCCAATCACGCCGATAACAGCAGATCAAACTCAAGCGCAGACCACTACCCCCGTCGATCTTGGCGCAATATTCGTTTCGTTGGAATTGAGTGAATCGACGTGGCTGGTGACAGCTCTGTCACCTGGCAGCGAAAGAATGTCCCGCCACTCCTTTACCGGAAGGGAGATTGCCGGCTTGTTCGCATGCTTTGCAGCGCTTCGTCAGAAAGCCACTCGGCGAAAGAACATACTTTACCCACTGGTAGTGATCCAGGAGGCCGGGCTGGATGCCTTCTGGCTGGGACGAGTGCTCTGCAAGGAAGCTTGGATCGAGAGCCACATTGTAGAAGCCGCATCAATTGCCATGCCGCGCCGGCATCGCCGGGCGAAGACCGACCGCATCGACGGCGAAACGCTGATCGGCGCATTGATGGCATGCAAACGTGGCGAGCCTCGCGCGTGCTCAATGGTCAAACTTCTCTCACCCGAGGAAGACGACAATCGACGGATTAGACGGGAGCGAAAAACTCTGATTGCGGAACGTGTCTTCCACATCAACCGCATAAAGGGGCTGCTCTTCACGCAAGGAATTCGGAATTACCAACCTGTCAATCGAGATCGCCGCCAACGTCTGGAAGAACTTCGGACTGGCGTTGGTCGGCCACTCTCAAAGCATTTGAAAGGGGAAATCTGCAGAGAACTCGATCGCCTCGAATTGTTGCTCACACAATCAAGGCTGTTGAAGCCGAGCGAGATGCCTTGATCGTTCAGGAGACGCCGGAAACGCCGAAAGAGGCGACCGCGCTTTTAGGCATCAAAGGAATAAGCCCAGAGTTCGCTGCGATACTTTACACGGAAGGCTTGTTCCGACACTTCGACAATCGGCGGCAAATCGCATCCTATGCCGGCCTTGCGCCCTCCCCTTGACAAAGCGGCAACGTCAATTGCGAACAAGGGGTCTGGAAAGCGGGAAATCCGCGATTGCGGGCAACGATGGTCCAACCTCGCCTGGCTATGGCTGCGCCACCAACCGAGATCGACTTTAACGCTATGGTTGAAGGAACGCATCGCGCGGAACGCCGGCCGCTTAAAGACGCCGATGATCGTTGCGCTCGCGCGTAAACTGCTCGTGGCCCTTTGGAAGTATGTGAGCTCGGGCGGCGTCATCGAAGGTGCAATCATGAAAACCGCCTGAAAGACAAACTGCTGCGAAACACAGTTTCTAATCCCCAGGGCCTGATCAGCCCTGACGGATTCAGGTGAACGGACCGGGAATCCTTTTGGCTTTCAACGCCGACCTTGAGTTTGGTCCCGTTCTCATGAGCCCGTGCCGGTCGAAAGCGGGATAATGGTGCAGCCGCGTGAGAGCGGCGACCGGATGTGAGGTTGTATAGGCCCGAGAACCGGGCCGGTAATTGCTATGGGCTCAGACCTTGGATCCGCCTACAAAGGAGAAATTCGATGCCACTTGAATGAACAATTGACAAAAATCCTGGTGTGAAGGGATACGAACTCACGACCCCTGCTTCCGGGTAAAGCGTTAACATCGTTAAACGGTCGACATAACAGAATTATGGAACTCGACTGGGTATTCGCGCCCGAATACTTCACTGCGGCAGAGCTACCCCCGCTCATTTCCAACCGTCGCTGCATCGGAAAATTTAAATCAACCGACGAACCGCCAAGTTTCGCATCAGATGTGATGCTCCAAAAACCCACGGCGGGCATTCGGTGGAAAGTTTGACCTGATTGACGAGAGCACCTAACTGGCTGTTCGAGATCGTCACCACGTCGCCCACGTTATGCGTAAACCCCTGCCCAAGAGCATTGCGGTCTTCAACCGGGGCGAAAAGCGTGCCCAGGAAAAGCACGAAGCCATCCGGATATTGATGATGCCGGCCACGCGTCTGCGCCACCAGATCGAGAGGATCGCGGCTGATTTCCTTCATCGAGCTCTTGCCACGCAGCACGAACCCATCCTCGCCCTCGACGACGAGGTCGAGTTCTGCATTGCGAACGTCATTGATCGAATACGTGTCGTCGAACAGACGTATGAAGGGGCCGATCGAGCAGGACGCATTGTTGTCCTTGGCTTTGCCCAGTAGAAGCGCAGAGCGTCCTTCCACGTCGCGAAGATTAACATCGTTGCCGAGCGTCGCGCCCTTTACCTGGCCTTGGCTGTCAACCGCAAGTACGATCTCCGGCTCGGGATTGTTCCATTTAGAAATAGGGTGAAGCCCGACTGCAGCACCGACTCCGACCGACGACATCACCTGCGACTTGGTGAAGACCTCAGCGTCCGGGCCGATACCGACTTCAAGGTACTGCGACCACAATCCTTCCTCGATCAGGGCTGCCTTGACCTTCTGGGCAGCTTCGGAACCCGCTTTCAGGTCGCGAAGGCTCGCACCAATGATCTGCGAGACCTTTCCCCGGATTTCCGCAGCCCGCTGCGGACTTCCAGCGGCGCGCTCTTCGATCACGCGCTCGATCATCGACCGGGCGAAAGTAACGCCACAAGCCTTGATCGCCTGAAGATCGATGGGAGCAAGAAGATGCGATTGGGAAAGGTCTGCTTCGCGGATGGCCAGCATCTCTTCGAGCGAACCGATATCCGCACCTTGCATGCCGCGTACAAAGAATGCGGGATTTTCACGCTCGAGCAGATCACGCATCGTCGCGTTTTCCTGGGAGGTAATGTCATAGACACGGCCATCGCGGATCGTAACTACGACCGGGCCCTTTGCCTCCGCAGACCATACGCGTCCGACGAAAGTCCCCGTCTCAAAACTCGAAATTCCGCTCATCTTCATCAATTCTCCCTGAAAGCCGGTATCAATATCTTGTCTTGGGTCATGTCTTCGCGGTCGAGCGTACCAACAGGTCGATCCTCGCGGTCATGCTCACGCTTAACGTCGAAGGAAGACTGGTGGACGCTTTTCCTTGAAGGCCTGGCGACCCTCCCTCGCATCCGCGGTCGCAAAGCATATCGTCTGGAGATCCCGTTCGTATTCGACGGCCTTGTCATGCGGCATCGAGACGGCGGCTTTAAGATTGAGCTTGGCTGTTTCCGCTGCGATAGGCGCCCGGGCGGCAATCGTCTCGGCGATGGCACGGGCGCGCGGCAGAAGCTCCTCAATCCCCACGACTTCGCTGACGAGGCCCCACTGCAGCGCCTTTTCGGCAGAGATCGGATCCCCGGTCATGATCATCATCGCGGCATTTGACATGCCGATAGAGTGGGCGAGCCCCGCCGCCATGCCGCCGCCGCCGATCCAGCCGAGCTTGATCTCCGGGGCCGCGAACTGCGCGTTTTCAGAGGCGAGGCGGATATCGCAGGCCATGGCCGTTTCAAGGCCTCCGCCAAATGCGTAGCCGTTCACGGCGGCGATCGTCGGCTTCAGCAAGGCATGAAAAGCGTCGCAATAGTCCGGCCGATTGCGAAATTGCCACGGCGTCTCATAGGTATCGAGTTCGCGGATATCGGAGCCGGCGCAAAACGCGCGCTCCCCTGCTCCCGTCAGAATGACGCAGCGGATCGTGTCGCTGTCGTTACATTCCTTGACTGCCGCGACGATGGCATCCGCCATCTCCGGCGTCACAGCATTAAGCTTGGCCGGGCGGTTCAAGGTGATCGTCGCGATCGCGCCATCCACCTCGAATGTGATCTCTTCCGTCATGATCTTCTCCTATCGCTCTTCGCCGGCCCGACGGTGGGCCTGATAGAGGTCCTGCAGGCGGTTCAGCACGCTGGACGCATCGGCCCGGGTTTCGAACGCCTCGCGTAAAAGCGCCGACGCCTTGCTTTGAAAGGCGATGTAGCCATCATGGCGCGGCCGCACATACGCCTGCTCCAGGGTGACGGCGGTGTTTTCGTAAAAGCTGCCCCAGCGGGCATTCACGCCGACATCGTGCCACGCTTCGCGGCGTGACGGCTGCCCCTCATGAGCGGGAATGAACCCGATCTGCGCTTCTCGGCCCATCAGCCAGAGCAGATGCGCCTTCAGTTCCGGCGTCGGCTCGCAACGCCTGGAGATGCCGATGCCGGTTCCGCCGAGCGTCGAGCCCGGACGGCCGCCTGCGATGCGGCGCGGCGCATTTGCAAACGTGATGGCCTGTCCTTCCACCGGCGCCGCATAATTCACGTACCCGTAGACGAGCGGGCAAAGAACGACATCGCTCTCCTGCGCCATATGCCCGAGAATACCGATCGGATTTTTGGCAAGGACCGAGCGAGGGCTATGGGACGCAAGCTCGGCCATGAGCGCATAGACAGCCCGGCCCGTGTCTGCGGAAACCAGCACGTCCGGATCGGCCTCGGCCGGTGGCTCGCCGAAAGCGGCGGCGATCGACAGGAAGCTCAGCGCCGCATGCGGCCCGGCCAGCGACAGCGCCACCTTGCCGGTCTGGCGCGAAAGATCGAGTACGGCATCCCAGGTTTCCGGTGCGCCACCCTCAACATGATCGGCGCGCAGCGCCATAACCTGGGTCGCGGCATCGAGCGGAAGCGCCCAATGTTGTCCGGCGTACCGATAGCTCGACAGCGACGGCCCGATGCTGTCGACACTGAGCGTCTGCAAGACATCCTCGCCGAAAACGCTTTCGAGCGAGCGCAGGCAATCGCCGCCGACGGCTTCGCCGACATGCGGATGGTCGAGCACGACGAGGTCGTAGCGGGCACAAAGATCGGCGATCGGATGGGATTCGAAACCTTCGAGCGGCTGCTTGTCCCACTGGATATCCAGACCGGCGGCGATCACATCCTCGCGCCTTGCAGCGGCGGCAAGCGCGGTGTAGCCGCGCGGGTGGTCCCAGGTCAGTGCCTTGATCGTCGTCATGATCAGAGACTTCCCTTGGCGATGGCGCCGGCTGCGATCAGCGATGAAATCGTCGCTTCGTCGTAACCGGCCTCCCGCAACACCTCTTCCGTGTGCTGGCCAGTGACAGGCGCACCGCGCTCGACGGTGGAAGGCGTCTTTGAGAACTTGATCGGGAAACCGGGCGTCTTCACCTTGCCTTCCGTCGGATGCTCGTATTCGACGAAGGTGCCGTTGTGTCTCACCTGCTCGTCTTCAACGAGGTCGGCGTAACCATAGACCGGGCCGCACCAGATATCGGCTGCCCGCAGCAATTCCAGCCATTCGGCCGATGTCTTGACCTTCAGCCTGTCGCGGGTCTTGGCGAAGATTTCATCGCGCCGCTTCCAGGTATCGATCTCGTCGTCCATCGTCAGGAAGCTGTCTTCGCCGATAACCTCGCCGAGCGTCTTCAGCTTCGGGAACGCGACGGTGATGAAGCCGTCGCTGGTCGCGAATGCCCCGTAAGGCGCGCGGATGTAGACATGGGCATGCGGCTCGGCAGAGCGCTGCTGCAGCTTCTTGCCGACCGTGAAGACCGAGAGTTCCTGCATCTGGATCGTGGTGATCGCATCCAGCATGTTGACCTGCACGAGCTGTCCTTCGCCGGTACGCTCACGGTGGAACAGGGCGGCAAGCGCGCCTTCGAAGGCGGTGTATGCCGTGATGGCATCAACCAGGTACTGGCCCGCAGCCGTTGGCGCCTCACCCTCGCGTCCCGCCGACAGCATCGCGCCGGACAGGCCCTGCAGCACGAGATCCTGTCCCGGACGGTTTACATACGGACCATCCTCGCCGTAACCGGACATGGACACGTAGATCAGACGCGGGTTGATCTTTGAGAGGCTTTCGTAATCGACGCCAAGACGCTTTGCGACGCCGGGACGGTAATTCTGCAGGAAGACGTCGGCCGATTTCACCAGATCGAGCAGGACTTGCTTGCCGCCCTCGGATTTCAGATCGACGGCAAGGGAGCGCTTGTTCCGGTTCAGCGAGAGGAAGGAGACGTTCACGCGATTGCCTGTTGCACCGCCGGCCGCGACATGGCGCTGCCATTCTCCGGTTGTCGGCTCGACCTTAATCACGTCTGCGCCGAGATCCCCGAGCCTTTGGGCTGCAAAGGGGCCGGCCATGGCAATTGAGCAGTCCAACACCCTGATACCCGACAAGATACCCATAGAAATCGCCCTTCGAATGTCCGTTCACGTTGGCCGCGAACATATCGACAAAATTCGATTTGTCCAGAGTGAGCGCTAACCATTCTGTTGCTGCATTGCGGCACCATGAAGCCTTTTGGCGTGATTCACGTGATTTATGGGTTAGCGCTAACTTTTACGTTGACCATCGCGATCCTGATGAATAAGAAATTCACTGGTAAACCAGAGCGGCACGGGAGGCCGCGGAGGAGAAAATCCATGAACAGACTTGAATCCGGCCCCGGCCTGACCCTGCTTGCGGCTGCCCTGCTTTCATCTACCGCGTTTCCGGCCTATGCAGACGCCCGTTCCGACGCGATGCAGGCGCTGCCGGAGAATGCGCGCGCCCTTTATACGGAAGCCGTCGATGTCGGCCCCGCGCAGTTTGCCGACTTCAAGGCGCCGGCCAAGCCATGGCGCTGGTGCCATTCGGAATCCTACATGGGCAATCCGTGGCGCGTGACCTTCAACGACGAACTCGCCCGTCTCGTCAACGACGCCAAGGAAGCCGGCGACGTCTCGGAATTCATCGTTTCAGACTCCAACGGCGATACCACGCAACAGATCTCGCAGATCCGCTCGTTTATCGAAACGGGTTGCTCGGTCATCACGACCATCGCGGGCTCCTCGACAGCGCTCAATACCGTCATCGAGGATGCCTACAAGGCCGGCATTCCGGTCATCACGTCAGCCGGCGCGGTCACGACCCCGACCGCCATCAACGTGATGCATAACCAGAACCTTTGGGGATACCAGATGGGCAAGGGCATCGCGCAGGCACTGCCCAACGGCGGCACCATCCTGCAGGTCGAAGGCATCTCCGGCCATCCGCTGGTCCAGCAGGAAAATGCCGGACTGGAGAAGGCCGTTGCCGAAAGCGGCAACCTGACGGTCGCCCGCAAGGTCAGCGGCGAATGGACGGGCACCACGACGAAATCGGCTGTTCTGCAGGCGCTCGCCACGACGCCGCAGCAGATCGATGCCGTATGGTCAACCGGCTCGGAAGCCCGCTTCATTGCCGAAGCGTTCCAGCAGGCTGGCAGGCCTCTGCCGCTGATCGCAGCCTCCATCTCCGGCGATGCGCTGGGCTACTGGCACGAGAACCAGGAGGCGTTCAAGTTCTACGGCGGCGAAGTTTCGCCTCACGTCGCCGCACAGAATGCCTTCCGTGTCGCTCTTCGCGTCGTCAGCGGCCAGAAGCCGATCGTCAACACAATCATCGCTCCGATGCCGACCATTACGCAGGCCGATCTGCCGACATGGTACAAGGACTGCATGAAGCCGGACTCCGCCGCGATCTTCCCGATCCCGCCGCAGGATCCGTTCCAGGAAGACCTGTTGAACGCCTACTTCACCAACGGCGAAGCAACTCCGCTTTATGACTTCTCCAAGGTTCCGGCGTCCTGCACCAAGTAACCCGAACGGAAACGACCGCTGCCGATCTTCGGCAGCGGCTCATCGATCGATGCGCCCGCCAGAAGGCTGACATGAATGCATGAGATGACAAAGACGCAGGGTGAAAAGACGGCTGGCCCGTCGCGCATCCATCGCGTCGTGATAGACAACAGTGGCGCATTTCCTCCGCTGCGGACAGAACCGGTCGGACTGAAGACCGTTGGCCTGACCAAGCGATACGGCGAAACACTGGCTCTCAGCGATGCCTCCGTCGATTTCCGTCCGGGAATTCACACCATTCTCGGCGAAAACGGCTCCGGCAAGAGCACTATGCTGAAAATCCTGTCCGGCGTGGTCACGCAGACCGAGGGTAGCGTGTTGCTGAACGATCGCCCGGTCACGCCCCACAGCCCGCGCGACATGCACGATCTCGGTCTTTCCACAGTGTTCCAGGAGGTGCTGATCGCACCGCACCGCACCGTGCTGGAAAACATCTTTCTCGGCTATGATGGCCCTCTGATCTGGCGCATTCCGAAGGCGAAGCGCGCGGCCCTTGCCGAAGCCCTGCTGGCGCAGATTTCACGTTTCCCCATCCCGCTTTACGCAGCCGCTGGTGAGTTGCCGCTCGCGAGCCAGCAGCTCGTCGTGCTGGCGCGTGCGTTTTTGCGCCTGCCGTCGATCCTGCTGCTCGATGAAGCAACGGCGGCGCTCGACTACGCCGACCGAGATCTCGTCTTCGATGCCATCGAGGATTATGCCGGCGCCGGCAACATCGTCATCTTCATTTCCCATCGCCTCGAAGAGGTCCGCCGCCTGTCGAACCGCGTCACGGTCCTTCGCAGCGGAAAGGTTATCGAGACGCTCGAACGTGACGACATCACTGCTCCGCGCCTCCTCAAACTCATGGCTCCGGAGGCCGCACTGCATGTCGGATGAGAACATCGTTCTGCGCTACGACAATCTTGTGCTCTCGGCCGGCAGAAAGCCGCTATCCGGCGTTATCCGCGCAGGCGAGATCGCCGGCGTTGCAGGCCTCGAAGGCCATGGTCAGGAACAGTTCCTGCTGGCTTTGGCAGGTCTCGGCCGCTCACGCGATGGCTCTGTCACCGTCGAAGGCGGCACGGCAGGTTCAGCCAGGTACAAAGACCATTACGAGGCTGCGCGCAACGGCGTTGTCTACCTGCCGCGCGACCGGCGGGCCACCGGCATCTTTCCGGTGCTATCCGTCCTCGACAATTTCGCGATCCCGTCCATGCCGCGGTTCTCGTTTGCGGGCATTCTCGATCGCAAACGCCTGAAACAGGAGCTTTCGTCTTACACCGACTTCCTGTCGATCCGTTACCCCTCGGCAGATGCTTCGATCTCGGCGCTGAGCGGCGGCAACCAGCAGAAGGTCTTGCTTGCCCGGCTGCTTGCCCTGAAACCCCGCGTGATGCTGCTCAACGACCCCACCCGAGGGGTTGATCTCAACACGCGCCTCAAGTTTTACGAAGCATTTCGCAAGCTGGTTGCGGAAAACGGTATCGCGCTCGTCATCCTGTCGAGCGAGATCGAGGAAATCCTCCAGCTCTGCCACACCGTTTCGATCTTTCGGGATTTCCAGTGCAGCAGCGTTCTCGATCGCACATCAATGACGATGGACCGCGTGATGGCAGCCATGTTCGGGCAGGAAGGAGGCCATCCATGAGTACCGCCCCCAAGACCTCAAGCAAACCTGCTTTCTGGGCGAGAAACGAAACGCGGCTTGCGGCGATCCTGTTCGTCGTCCTCATCGTGATCAACGTCGTTCTCAATCCGGTGCGCTTTTCGCCAGGCAACTGGCTGACGGTCCTCGGGCTTGCGGCGCCTTTGCTCTTGGCGACGCTGGCGACCACCTTGCCATTTCTGGCCGGGCGCGGTTCGATCGATGTTTCTGTCGGCCCCTTGATGGGGCTCATCAACGTGATCATCATCAAGGTTTTGATGGGCGATGCCGGCATTTCTTCGCCGTGGGTCATCATCCCTGCCGCCTTGCTGCTGGGGATTACGTCGGGCGTGATCAACGGATTTCTCGCGGCCGTCCTGCGCATCCAGCCGATCGTCGCGACGCTGGCGACCTATCTGATCTACAGTGGTCTTGCCCTGTCGATCCTGCCCTCGCCTTCCGGCAGCGTGCCCTCGTGGCTCGCGGATTTTGCAGGGCCGCTGTCCTTTATTCCCGTCAGCCTGATCATCGTCGCCTGGCTCCTGTTCAAGCGGCTGCCGCTCTATGACCTTTTGATGGCCGTGGGCAGTGACGACCGCACCGCCTATACGGCCGGCGTCAATGTGCCGGCCGTGCGTTTCCTCTCATATGTCTTCGGCGGCCTGATCGCCGGCATGGCGGCCTTGGCGCTGACGGCACTGATCGGTTCGGGAGATCCCAATATCGGGCCGGGCTATACGCTTATCGCCGTTGCGGCTGCGGCTCTGGGTGGCGTCAGCCTTGCCGGCGGCATCGGTGGACTAGCGGCGGCGTTTATCGGCGCAGCGGATATCTTCCTGCTGCAGAACATGCTGACATCGTTCAACGTCTCCACGTTCGTGCTGCAGGCAGCCTACGGCATCGTGCTCGTGCTGGCCGTCTGCCTGAACTCCGAAAAACTTAAGGCACGGTTCCAAATCTGGATGGAAAGCCGATGAAAACCTCCCTGACATCGAATCGCGCCCTGATCGCCTTCCTTGGCGTGGTGCTGGTTTTTCTGCTCGGCACGCTGATCATTCCCGGTTTCGGCAGCGTGTTTTCCGTCCGTGCCATGCTTATTTTGGCGTCGTTGCTCGCTATTGCCGCTCTCGGCCAAACACTGGTCATGATCCTTGGCGGTATCGACCTGTCGATCCCCTTCGTCATCGGCTTTGCCAATGTCGTTTTCGCCAGCCTTTACGGCAGCGGCACGCCGGCTCTCGTAGCGTTGCTGATCGTGATCGTGCTTGCCGCCTGCATCGGCGCCATCTCCGGCGGTCTGTCGGCCGCCTTGTCAATCCATCCGTTGATCGTCACGCTCGGTGTCGGCACCTTGGTTCAGGCCGGCGTGCAGATGTGGACGCGCGGCTTGCCGACCGGGTCGGCTCCGCCCTTCGTCAACGAGTTCGTGTCACTAGGCGGCACGATCGGGCCATTGCCTTTCCCCTGGCTCATCCCGTTCACGCTGATGCTGACGCTCGGCTGCTCTTTCGTGCTGCAGCGAACGGTGTATGGCCGTCGCCTCTATGCTCTGGGCTCCAATCTGAAGGCGGCCGAACTCGCTCTTGTACGGCCCGTCTCCATGTGGATGACGACTTTCGCTCTCAGTGCGGTGTTTGCGGCATTCGCCGGGATTCTACTTCTCGGTTTCACCGGCTCCTCCAGCGCCACCGTCGGCACGCCTTATCTCTTCCAAACGGTCTCGGCTGTCGTAATTGGCGGCACGGCGCTGATTGGCGGACGCGGCGGTTTCCCCGGCACAGTTGCGGGCGCCATCGTGCTGGTGGAATTGCGCACGCTGCTGATTGGCCTCGGCCTTTCCGAAGCCCTCGTCCAGTCGGCGCTTGGTCTTCTGATCCTGGCTCTTGTCGCTGCCTATGGCCGCGATCAGCATATTCGCAACCTAATCTGAGGAGGTATCAATGGAGGAACGGCTCGCTAAGACCATCGCTGCCATCAAGGAATCGGGAGCCGACTGGGGCCTCTTCACCAGCCCGGATGGTATCGCCTATGCACTGGGCCATGTCTGCGGCATCGAGGCGGGGCCTTCCCCCTTTGCAGGTGGCCCCAGCCTCGGCATTGTCGGCACGAGCGGCGAAACCGCCCTGCTCATCACCAACCTTGAGATGGAGACGGCAAGCTGGGCAGATACCATCGTCACCTACACAGGCTTCTCCTACCAGGAGCCGACCGACATCTTCGAGAACTACCTGACGGAAACGAAAGCGCTCCTCGCCCGTTTCGGCGTCGGTGGGCGCATTGCCGTCGAACGACACGCTTTACCCGCGTCGATCGCCAGCCTGCTTGACGGGAGCGTCGCGCTTCCAATCGAACCGGCATTTCGCCGGCAACGGGCCATCAAGACAGCAACCGAAATCGGCCTGTTGCGCGAAGCGGCCCTGACAGCATCCGCCGGACAGAAGGCATTTCTGGCCAGCACCCGTGCCGGCATGCGCGAGCTTGAGGTTTTTGCGGCGATCCGGCTGGCGATGGAAACCCGTGCAGGCGTGCGCCTACCGATGACCGGCGATCTGATCTCCGGGCGGGAGCGCACCTCCCGGTTCATGGGCTGGCCCGACAACCGCATCATCGAGACTGGCGACCCACTGATCTGCGATCTTGCGCCGCGTGTGGCGGGCTATTGGGGCGATAGTTGCGCCTCCGCCATGATCGGGCAAGCTTCGGAAGGTTTCCAAAAGCTTTTTTCGAGCGCACGCTCGGCGCTTGACCTTGCAATCGAGACGATCCGGCCCGGCCTGGTCATCGGCGACCTCGACGCGGCGCTTCAAGCCGTCATTAACAGCAATGGTTACAGCTATGCGCATCATTCCGGCCATTCGATCGGCACCGGTGTCCACGAATGGCCGCGCATCGTCGTTTACGAGCGGGAGACGCTGAAGGAGGACATGGTGATCATGGTTGAACCTACCGCTCTCGACCCGGATGTCGGCGGCGTAAGGCTGGAATATATGCTTCAGGTAACCGCGACCGGCTGCGAAATCCTAACGGATTTCGAGCATCGGCCGGACTTTTAAGCCTGATCAGCCACTATCGCGGATCATCAGCTTGAAGCCCATGTCGATCAGCGTCTCATCGGATTCGATGCCACGCATGCCTTCAAGCAGCAGGCGCCCGGCTTCACGGCCGATTTCGGCCGAGGGTACCGCCACCGTTGTCAGGGACGGGATCAGGTGGCGCGCAAGTTCGAAATCGCCGAAGCCGGTGATTGCCAGCCGTTCCGGGACTTTCAGCCCGATGCGGATGCTTTCCTGCAATGCGCCCGAAGCGATGATGTCGGACGAAAACATGACCGCATCCGCCTCCGGATACCGGGCAAGGGCCTTGCGCAGAACATCGGCACCCGACGCCATGGTCAGCGGAAGTTCCCGCGAAATGACGATGCGTGGCGTCTTGCCGGGGAAAAGCTCCTGCATGGCCTCGGAGAAACCATCCCGACGTTCTGCGGCACGACTATCCCCTTTTCGCAGGACGCCGGCGAAAACAATGTTGGTTCTGCCGGAGCGTGCAAGATGGCGGGCCATCTCGGCTATTGCCGCCGCATTGGAGAAGCCGACGAGCCGGTCTATCGGCTTGTCCGTCATATCCCAGCCTTCGACCACAGGAATGCCGGCACGCTTCAAAAGCGCGATGCTCGTGCGCGTGTGATGCGCCCCGATCAGAAACACGCCATCCGGCCGCCGGCCGAGCAGGCTGCGGATAACCTCCTCTTCCCGATCCGACTGGTAGTCGGTATTTCCAAGGAAGATCTGGTAACCTTCCCGATGAAGCACATCGGAGAAATGCTGGATGGTCTCGGCGAAAACCGAAGCCGAAAGCGTCGGGATAACGGCGGCGACCGTATTGCTCTTGTGCGACGCCAGATGGCTTGCCGCGAGATTGTGGACGTAGTGCGTCTTGCGGATCGCATCATCGATTGTCTTGCGGTTTTCAGGCGTCACCGTATCGGGAAAACGCAGCGCCCGCGATACGGTCTGCATGGAGACACCGGCCGCAGCGGCGACATCCGCCATCGTCACCCCGCCACCCTTGCGACGGCCTTTTCGCGGAGGGTGTTTCTCTGATGTCACAGGATGAAGGGCCTCACGCAGACAGGGGTGCCGATTTCGATGCGCTTGCCGCTGTCGGTGAGAATGCCCGTTTCTTCATTGCGCCTGAAGATGGCAATCGCATCGCCATTCTGGTTTGCGACCATTAGGTGTCGGCCACTCGGAGACAGCGCGAAATTTCGCGGCGTCGCGCCGCCGGATGGGACGATCTCCTGAAGGGTCAGCATGCCAGTCTCCTGATCCACGATAAAGCAGGCGATGCTATCGTCACCTCTGTTGGAACAGTAGAGAAAACGGCCATCGGGGGATAGATGGATATCCGCGGTGTGGGATTCGACGCCGGGCAGGACGGTCGGCAGGGTCTGCTCAACCGTCAACACGCCCGGTTTCCTCGATATGAAGGAGACGCTCGAACCAAGCTCGTTCGAGACATAAACAAAGCGCCCGTCTGCATGCTGCGCTACGTGCCGAGGGCCGGCGCCGGCGGGAAGTGCGACATCCGAGACGAACGACAGGACGCCATCTTCTTCCAGCCTGTATTCCGCGACACGGTCCAGACCAAGGTCAGCGATGAGAAAGCTGCCGCCTTCCGCAGTCTCCGTGACCATATGCGCATGTGGACGCTCCTGCCGGTCCACAACCGGGCCAAGTTCGCCATCTAGCCGCAGCGATGAGACGGCAGGGCCCAGACCACCATCGGCGAGGATCGGAAACACGGCGACCGATTTGTCCGGGCCGCCCGAGCCCATGGCGTAATTGGCGACAAGCACGAAGCGCCGGTCGCGCGTCACCATATTGTGGGCGGCAATGCTGCCGAGCGTCGGCTGCTTGTCGAGATAGGCGAGCGTGTTCGTCTCGCGAGAGAAGAGGAAGGCACTCACCGTGCCTTCGTGCCAGCCGAAAACTTCGGAATTGGCGTAGACCACACCGGACGCTGAATCAACCGCGAGGAATGTCGGGTTATCGACGCTGTTCGTGGTGACGAGCCTTTCGTATTCCAGGGTTGTTTCGTCAAACGCGAGTATGGTCAGCCCTTCGCCGCGCGCTCCCTGAAAATACGGTGCTTCCCTGTTGAGCGAACCGACGGCGAGATAGACCTGCTGAGCCACCCGGAGCTCCCCTGTTGGCGAATGAGACGGACGAATGGCACATTCTCGGCGATGGCGCTAGTTCATCACCCAGCCGCCGTCGACATTGAGTGTCTGGCCGGTGATGAACCCGGCCGCATCGGATGCCAGAAACATCAGCACATTAGCGATGTCGGCGGCGCTGCCGCGGCGCTTGACCGCCTGATGATCGAGCACGAAGCGGGTGTATCCTTCGGGATCGGGGTGGATCTTTTCCGCATCCGTCGGGAATGCGCCGGGAGCGACGGCGTTGACGGTGATACCATAAACGCCGAACTCGCGTGCCCAGGCGCGGGCGAGACCGATGAGCGCCCCTTTAGACTGGACATAGGGCGAAAGGTTTGCCCAGCCGCCAAAGGCGGTGACGCTGGCGATGTTGATGATGCGCCCCCAGCCTTTTTGACGCATATGCGGCAAGGCGACCTGCACGCAGACGATCCCTGCATCGACATTGATGCGCTGGACACGCTGCATTTCCTCGATCGAATAGTCTTCGAACGGTTTTGACGGGTAGATCGCAGCATTGTTAATAACGACGTCGAAGCCCCCGACTTGCCGCGCGAGCTCTTCCAGCGAACTGCGCAGCGTGGCAAGATCCGACAGATCAAGCGCCTCCAGAACAAGCCCGTTCAAGCCCTGCGTAATGGCCGCTGCTTCGAGCGTGGCATTCTTTGCCGGGTCGTTATCGATGGCCACGACCCGGGCGCCAGCCCTCAGAAACGCGAGCGTCGTCTCGACACCGAGACCGCCTGCGGCACCGGTATAGAGAATGACTTTGCCGGCAACGGACATCGCGGATTTTCCTTCTTCTGCAACGGCAGTTATCTGGACGTTCATCAGCGGCCCCCAAGGGCAACGTGATTGCCGGACGGGGCCGGATACTCTTCGCCCGGCTGCCGCGCGATCGCCGTGATTCGTGCTTCGCTGGCCGCGATGGCGGCGGCATCGCCGAGAATACGCAATGTGGTGTCGTAGCGGCGCTCCTCCCCGTGCTCCAGCCAGATCAGTTCGCCGCGATCGCGCGCCGCGCCGTGACCAAGCACATGGTTGGTCGAGGGCTCGATGCCGAGCGCATATTGCCCGGCCTGCAGGTTCTGCCACTCGTACATGCAGGGAAACTGGTCCTTGCGCGTCACGACTTCAAAACCGAGGCCCAGGCGGTCGTTGACGAGCGCGACCGGAACTTCGCCATTCGCGTCTGCCGCCATCTCGTGTTGCCAGACCTGCTCGTGAAAGCCGAGTTGTGGCGCGGGCATGGTGCGGTAGCCGACATTCTGCTTCCGGTAATCGTTGCCTGCATGGGCGGCCCAGACGACGTCCCGGAGCGGTGCAAGATACCGCGACCCTTCGCTCAAAACCGGATGCCCGACATTGATGTGATAGCAATACATATGCGGCGTGCGGTAAAAACCGCGATTGACGACCCTGTCCGAGAGACGGATGTCATTGGTGCCGACCTTGATCTCGATGCGGCGTTTCAATTCCAGGTGTTCGCCGAAAACCGCGCCCTGCGTGACGGTGCCTTCGCACCACAGATAACACTCGTCACCGTCCCACCGCTCCCCGTAACCATCGAGCTTGCCCGGAATGGTGCCGATACGGCCGTGGATCGAGTGACTGACAGTCTGCTTCGGCTTGTAGTTATAGTGATCGGCGGGTTCGTCATACATGAAAAGGATATGGTCGAGGCCGCAGGTGATCATCAGGCCGGAGAAGGATCGCATCCAGCCGAGACCGCCCTCGCTTTCATATTCATGCAGACCCGGATGGCGGAAACCGGAGGGGGAATGCCAGCCGATCGCCATGCCGCGATAGTCGCAATCCGCGATATCGAGCGCGCGATCCACCAGCACCGTAAAACGCAGGCCCGTGCCACTCCTGAACTCGAGCAGGCGAATGCCTCGCTCCAGCCCGTCGCCAAGCGTCATCAGCCGGACGCCGGCAAATTGCGAAAACGATCCTGCACTGGCGGCGAGGTCGCGCCGCGACTTCGCTTCCCCGTAAAGTTCAACCATCGTCATGTTCCTTCTCACCTGCCGGAAGCAGGCCATGCTGTCTAAGGAGCGGCCGAGGCGAGCCCGGCCGCGATGTCGTCAAAGGCCTTGCGCCCGCAGCTTTCCGTCAAGGAACTTCTTGGCGCGCGGCACATCGCTTTCATCCAGATGTTCGATGATCATCGGAATGTTCGGATGCTTCTGCGCCAGACGCTTGAGGTAGAGATCGTAATTCAGCGATCCGAGACCGGGAGCCGGCAGTTCGATTTCGCCGACGCCACGGAACGTGTGGCTTTCGAGCGCATCCGCATCGCCGATGTCGGCATGTTTTTCCGACTTGTCGTCGCCGGACCGCTTCACATCCTTGGCATGGCCGATCTTGATCTTGTCGGACAGCGTGTCAAACACTTGGTTCAGGATCTGATCCATACGGTCGATGTTGTGGGTCTCGAAGTAATTGGTCGGGTCCATCAGCAGGCCGAGGCCCGGATGATCGACCTGCGCGAACATCTTCACCGTTTCCTCGACGGAACCGACGACGTTGTTGACGTAGGTTTCGAGCAGGAAGACCGCGCCGTGATCATAGGCATATTGCGAGAGATCGGCGATGACCTTGCGGCACTCCTCAAAACCTTCCTCGGTCTTGTTCTTGGGGTGATGCACCCAGTCCGATTCCGTGTTGTAGGTGCCGGTTTCCGAGATCACATAGGGCGTGCCGAGATACTGGGCGTGCTTGATGATTTCCTTGAGATAACCGACGCGGCGATCGCGCTCCGCCTTATCCGGGTGGATGATGTTGGTGTAGCCGGAAATGCAGGAAATCGGCAGATTGCGATCGCGAAAGGTCTCGCGGATCTTTACGCACTTGTCCTTGGTGATCTGGCCCGCCGAGAGATCGATGTCCTTGAAGTGCATATCGAGCTGCACCGTGTTGAAACCAAGCGCGCGGATCTTCTGCGCCGTTTCCTCAAGGGCGTACGGGAAATAGCCCGTGAAAATACCGGTTTGCATCATGATGAGAATCCTCCCTCGTTGTTCATGAATGAATAGAAATTTCGGAAAGCCGGACCGTCCGGCCCTCAGCAATCGACTTGTAGCCGGCCTCGATCAACGCCACGGTCTTGACGTTGTCGGCAACGGAGAGCGCCGGTGCGTCGCCGGTCTTCACGGCATATTGCAACTGCTCCATCACGCCGATGAAGGCATGGGGGAACCACATCGTCTCCCATGTCGGCGAGACCCACTTGCCGGTCGTGGTTTTTTTCGAGGCGTAGGACAGCGTCGAGGGCGAGCCGTCCGGCCAGCCGATCGTGCCCTGGGCCACGCCATCGGTGCCTTCGACGCGCCACTTGATATAGATGTCGCTGTCGAACCCTTGTTCGCGCGGGCCGGACCACACGTCTTCCATCGAAACGGCCATCACACCGCTCGGGAAATTGAGCGTGGAAACGGTGATGCCGTCCTTGTGCTCGAACGTCGTGCGCGGATCCTTTCGCGTCAGCGTGGTGATCGTGTCGGGATCGCCGAAGAGGAAGCGCAGCACGTCGAGATGATGTACGCTCATGTTGGAAAGCGTCAGCCGGTCGTAGTCTTCAAGAAACGCCTGCCAATGCGGTATCGCCCGCATCTCGATAGTCGCCAGAACGGGCGTGCCCAATTCCTCTTTTTCAAGGATTTGCTTCAGCACGCGCATCGACTGGTCGTAGCGCATGTTCTGGTTGACGGAGAGAACCTTGCCAGCCTTGGCGGCGGCATCCCGCAATTCGATCGCTTCTTCCAGCGTCAGCGCAAGCGGCTTCTGCGCCAGAATGCCCTTGATATGCGGCTGGGCCAGCGCCTTGCGGATGAGAGCAGGCTGCTGGTCCGGCGGAAAGGCGATGTCGAGGATCTCGATGTTCGGGTCGTTGATCAGCGCATCCGGTGTGTCATGTACTGTCGGAATAGCCCAGCGCTCGGCAACGGCCGCCGCCTTTTCCCGCGTGCGTGACGCGATGGCGACGACCGGAAAGCCCGCCTCCTTGTAGGCTGCCAGATGGCACTCCGCCATGATCATGCCGGCACCGATGCAGCCAATTTTCACATCCCGCACCCTCACCTGCGGATCCGGTGCAAAACCGTTGGCTTCGCTCATAATGACCTCCCGTTTTATCTGTTCGTTCACAGGCCGAGCGCCTCCCCCGCCTGGTTGAAGAAATGGGCTCTCGCCGGATTGCAGCTGAGCGCCACGGCGCTGTCGATGCGGATATCCGGCTGCCCGCGCATCAGCGCTTTGAGCTTCTCCGCGCCGGTATCGACAGTCACGACCGTATAGCCGCCGAGCGGTTCGACTTCATAGACCTTGGCCGGACGTCCCGCATGCGCCGCGCTCCATGGCTCGACCTTCAGGTCTTCCGGCCGCACGCCGATTTCCGAGACATCAGCCGGCACGGCGTCGATCGGTAGCGTGATCGTACCATCGGCTGCCTTCACCCCGTCGCCGCGAACGGCCGACATGATGTTCATCATTGGCGCACCCAGCAGCCGCGCGACGTATCGGCTGACGGGCGTATCGTAGATCTCGCCCGGAGTTCCGACCTGGCGGATTTCGCCATGCTCCATGATGGCAATGCGATCGGCGACGGACATCGCCTCTTCCTGATCGTGGGTGACGTAGATCAGCGTCTGCCCGCGGTCGCGCTGGATGCGCTTGAGCTCGACGCGCGTCTCTTCGCGCAACCGAGCATCGAGGGCCGAAATCGGATCGTCCATCAGATAGGCGACCGGGTCACGCACGAGGGCGCGGGCAATCGCGACGCGCTGACGCTCGCCGCCTGAAAGCTGGGCTGGCGGCTTGTGCAGTAGATGGGCGATATGCAGCTTGGCGGACACCGCCTCGACCCGAGCCCGGATCTTGTCTTCGGCAATCTTCCGCTCGGTGAGTGGGAAACGCACATTCTCCCCCGCCGTCATATGCGGAAAGAGCGCCAGGTTCTGAAACACCATCGCCACGTTGCGATCGGCCGGCGACACATGATTGACGGGCCAGCCGCCGATCAGAACTTCGCCTTCATCCGGCGTTTCCAGGCCGAGGATCAGCTTCAGGACCGTCGATTTTCCCGACAGCGGCGGGCCGAAGAAACAGAAGAATTCGCCCGGCTGAATGTCGAAGCTCGCGTTTTTCAACGCGATGGTTTTGCCGAAGCGCTTGGTGACGTTGCGGAAGGAAATGCCGGCCATGTCAGGCTCCCCGGATCGCATTGCCGGTCACTGCATCGAACAGACGCGCAGCTCCCGGTTCGATGGCAATATGGGCGGTTTCGCCGGTGCTGATGGCAACGTCATTGTCGAAAACGGCTTTCACCCGCTTCTCGCCATCGCCGAAGTGCACCACGGTCCGCGCCCCGATGCGTTCGATAAAGGTCACCGGCATGGCCAGCCCCGCCCCCGATGCCGCCAGCGCAACACGCTCGGGCCGGAAGCCATAGACGACATCGCGTGCCGCCTGCTTGCGGGCGGCGGCAGCAATGGCGGGTTCCAGCGGTGCGGAGATGCCAAGGACACCGAGATCGACGACTATGCCATGGTCGCTGTCGGCAAGCATGCCCTTCGCGAGGTTCATGCCCGGCGAGCCGATAAAATCGGCCACGAAGAGATTGACGGGATCATTGTAGACTTCCAGTGGCGTTCCAACCTGCTGCAACACGCCATGATCCATGACGGCGATGCGGTCGGCCATGGTCATGGCCTCGAGCTGATCGTGGGTGACATAGACCATGGTCTGCTTGAACTGGCGCTGGAGATGTTTCAGCTCCGTGCGCATCACTGCCCTGAAGGCGGCATCGACATTGGAGAGCGGCTCGTCTAGCAGGAAAATCGCCGGTTCGACGATCGCCGAACGGCCGATCGCCAGCCGCTGCAGGATGTTGACCGAAAGTTTGGCGGACGGCTTGTCGAGCATCGGTGTCAGTTGCAGGAAATCGGCCATGGCCTTGACCCGCCGATCCAGCTCGCCTGCCGGCGTGCCGCGTACCTTTAGCCCGTAGGCGAGATTGTCATAGACACTCATGTGGGTGAAGATCGCATAGTTCTGGAACACGAAGCCGACGCCGCGTTTTCCCATGGCAACTCCGTTCATATCGGCGCCATCAAAGGTTATGCGGCCTTCGCTCGGGCTTTCCATGCCGGCGATCATGTTCATGGTCGTCGATTTGCCGCAGCCGGATGGCCCCAGCAGCGCCATGAATTCGCCGTCGCGGATTTCGAGGTCCATGGTCTTCAGCGCCGTGAAGGCGCCAAAACGCTTCACCAGATTTTCAAGATGGATCGCAGTTATGGCTCAGGCCTCCTTCGCTGCATTCATGCGGCTGATGGCCAGCGACACGACGATGGACAGCACCACGAGAATGACCAGCGCGATGGCTGCGACATAACCCCAGATCAGGTCCTGCTGCGTTACCTTGTAAATGTAGACGGAGATGGTTTCCGTCGCGACGCCCGGCCCGCCCCCAGTCATGATGAAGAGCGTATCGAAGATCTTGAAGTTCTCGATGATGCGGATCGACAAGGCGATGATCATGATCGTCTTCATCTTCGGCAGTGCGATCGTGTAAAACCGCTGCCACCAGCTGGCGCCGAGCAAGGTCGCCGCGCGCATCTGGTCGTCCGGCACGCCGACGAGACCGGCGAGCAGGATGAGGAACATCAGCGGCGTCCACTGCCAGATATCGGCGATCATCACCGCTACAAGAGCGGTTCCGGGGCTCGACAGCCACGCGAGTACGAAGGGTCGGCCGATCAGCGTAGAAATAATGTCGTTAACCGGCCCACCCGACTGGAACAGCATAAAGAACATGTAGCCGGCCACCGCAGGCACTACCATCATCGGGATCAGCATGATCGAATAGAACACGCGCTTGCCGATGAAATTGTCCATGAACAGGATGGCAAGCCCCAGACCCAGCAGGAACTCGACCGGCACGCAGATCAGCATCACGAGCGCTGTACGTCCGAGCGCATCCCAGAAGCGGCTGTCGACGGCAAGATCGGTGTAGTTGACAAAGCCGTTCCACAGTTCATAGGCCTGCCACCAGCCGGTGCCCTCGAGCGGCGACCAGTCGGTGAGGCTGATGTAGAGCTGCATCAACAGCGGGAAGACCGCGATGAACAGCACGAGAAGCTGCGCCGGCAGCGTCAACATAAAGCCGAGACGACGGCCGCCATCCTCGGTGCGTGTTTCAGGCGTGGTAAGATCGCCGGGCACGGAGTGCTTCTCCTCGATTGCAAAGCTGCTCATTGCTTGAGCGCTCCAAAGGTAAGGCCGCGAACCAGATGTTTCTGGATGGCGATACCCATGATGACGGGCGGCACGGCGGCGATGAGGCCAAGGGCGGCCTTCGCGCCATAAAGCTGGCCGGTCATCGAGGACGACAGCGACGCCATGTAAACCGGGATCGTTACCCATTCGCGGGTCGTCAAAAGCAGGGCGATGAGATAATCCGACCAGTTGAGGATGAAGACAAAGAGAGCCGAGCTTGCGAGCGCCGGGCGCATCATCGGCAGCGTGATCTTGAGGAACACGCGCATGCGCGAGCAGCCCTCGACCAGAGCTGCATCCTCGATTTCGCGCGGCATGTCGTCAAAGAACGTCTTCATCAGCCAGAATGCGAACGGCAGCGTCACGATGCCGTAGATCAGCGCCAGCCCCCACCAGGTATCGACGAGACCGAAGAAGGCCCACATGATCATGACCGGGATCATCACCGCCATCGGAGGAAACAGCCGGAGTTGGATCAGCGCCAGCGGCAGGTTCTGCCCCGAGCCGAAACGCGACAAGCCGTAGGCGCCGGCCGTGCCTGCCGTCATGGCAATCAGCGTGCCAAAAACGGCCGAGAGCAACGACGCCAGGATCGGCTTGCCGGCGGTCCGGTCGAGCGCGACGATGAGGTCGGAGGTAGATGTCCCCAGAATGAAGCGGAAATTGTCGAGCGTGGGGGCTTTTGGCCACCACGTCAGATCCGCACCGGTGGCCGACCATTCAGCAATCGGCTTGAAGGCCATCGAGGCCATCCAGAGCGTCGGGACGAGCGTTACGGCGAGCGCCAGGAAGATGGCGGCGTAACGGAAAACCTCAAAGGGTAATGAGCGCTTCATGACAGGGAAAACTTCATTCTCGAAAACAGGATGATCGCCGGGCGGGATCTCCGCCGGGCAATCATGTCAGCGGGGCGCGTCAGCCGGCCAGCGGATCGAGCACCGTCGGCCAGGCTTCCTTGTTGGTCTTGATGGCCTCGAGCAGTTTTTCCTCGCCGGTTCGCCGGGCGATGCGCTGCCACTGGCGTTCCGTATCCGCCATGGCCTGCTCCGGCGTTTTCGACTTGGTTAGCGCCGCCATCAGGTTTTCGTCGAGCGCGTTGTGGAAAGCGGTCGCGCCCGGGTAATTGATGGTCGGTACCGTACGGGCAACCGTCTCGCGCACGATGTCCATGTGGTAGTCGTGGTAAGTCTGCCGCACCAAGGGGTCCGAGAAATTCGCCAGCTGGAACGGATCGAAATACCCGCCGGGGTTCGCCGTCATCCAGGAATAGATGCGGCTCGAACCCAGCCATTGCAGCAGGAGGTAGCAGGCTTCCGGGTGTTTGCTCTGGGCCGAGACGCAGGCCGAAAGGTTCAGCCAGAGAACCGAACGGCTCACAAGCTTGCCATCGACCTCGCGGCCGGGCGGCAGCATGGAACCGATCTTGCCGGTGACCTTGGAGCCTTCATTCGCCTTGTTATCGAGAAACTTCGGCAGGTTAGAGAAGGCGCAGGTCATCGCTGCACCACCAGCGGCGAAGTTACCGTACTGTTCCGGCCAGCCCCAGGAAATCGCATCAGGCGAATGATGGCTGAGACTATCGACATATTCCTGCGTCGCCAGATAACCGGCGTCGGAATTGATCAGCGGCTTGCCATCGTCGCCGAACAGGAACTGGTTGGGCGAACCCGTGGACACGAAGCGCTGATACCAGTTGGTGTAACCCCAGCCCTGGTTGCGCAGGTCGGTGGAGCCGAACAGGCCCTTGTCCGGACGATGGAAGAAGGCAGCGATATCGGAATGCTCTTTCCATGTGCGCGGCGGCGCAAGCGCATAGCCGTTCTTGTCGGCAAACGCCTTTTTCTCGGCCTCGTCATTGAAGAGATCGGTGCGATAATTCCAGGTCTGGAAATCGCCATCGAGCGAGACGCCATAGGTCGAACCGCGATACTGGTTCAGCAGCGAGACGCCCTTGGCGCCGTTCACATAACCACGCTCGGGATCGTCCCATTCCGGCTTGTGAGCCGCGACATAGTCGTCAAGCTTGATGATCCCTGCGGTTTCAGCGAGGTCACCGAGGCGGTTCCACTCGACGGCATAGATGTCGAATGCCCCACCCTTGGTGGAGATATCCTGCATCGTCTTGGTGAATTCCTGGCCGTTGGGGACACCGACGATATCAAGCTTGATACCGGTTTCCTTTTCCCAAAGATCCTTGATCGATGGCGCACCGGCCGGGAAAGGCTGGGTTAACTGGCCGATCGATCCATCCGAAAGGCCCAGCACGATCCGCTCCGGCGCCTTGCCGGCCGCCTTCAGCGCCTTGGCCGCCTCGATGGCACGTCCCTCGGGTGTTTCCGCGCCGTACTGATAGCGCTCGGCGCCATCAAATCCGGTCGGCCCTCCGATCATTCCCGGCACCAGGGCATCGGCCGCAAAGGCCCGGCCAGGTCGAATGAATTGCGGCGCAATACCGACTGCAGCCGTCAGTGCAAAGGTTTTTGCACCAGCGGCCAGCAGGCCACGGCGCGAGACCGTAAAAGTGTCGCTCATTGATATATCCTCCCTCGTCAACAGGCCTCCACACCTCGTCAACGTGAGGAGTAATGACGTTACGTTTGATTTATGTCAACATCAAAACACGTCATATTACATCTTTTGGCCGGGCTATTTGAGCATTCTGTTGTTGGGAGCGCAGAAATCACGTTTAAATGACGAAACTTGATGGCTTTAGGCCACCCTAGTTCGTTTTCTGAGGATAATAGGGAAGAAGCTCGGGCAAGCCCTTGTATTTGACCACCATCGAAATACATCATTTCCCATCATTTTGAGAAAGGACATGCCTTGCGTTCGACTTTGATGGACATTGCACGCGAAGCCGGCGTTTCCTTGGCGACGGTGGACAGAGTCCTCAACAATCGCGAGGGTGTGCGCGAGCGCACGCGCAAGGTCGTGCTCGAAACAGCCCGCAAGCTGGGCTACGTTTCGGAGCCGGAAAACCAGCCCGCCGGCGCGGATGCGTCCCTTCGGCTGGATTTCGTCCTGCCAGCAGGAACGAACACCTTCATCGCCAAGCTGCTAGAGCAGATCGCCAGCCAGGGCGAATTGCAGGAGGGTATCGATGTCCACACGCATTCGATCGAGGGCTTCAACCCCGACAGCCTTGCAAGACAACTCGATGCCCTGAGCGGCATTACGCAAGGCGTGGGCGTCATTGCGCTGGACCATCCGACGGTGCGCGAGGCGATGCGGCGGCTAGCGGCTTCAGGCGCCCCCATCGTGACGCTCGTTTCTGATATCCTGCATGTCCCGAGGCTCGGCTATGTCGGCATCGACAACCGCGCCGCCGGGCGGCTGGCGGGCTATTTGCTCGGGCGCCTTCTCGGCAGGGGAGCAAAACGCAAGATCGCCCTCTTTGCCGGCTCCCTCTCCTATCGAGGCCATGAGGAACGGGAGATGGGTTTCCGCCATGTCATCGCCGAGGAATTTCGTGATCTGGAGGTCGTCGAACTGCGCGAGATTCGCGACGACCGAAAGCGCGCCTTTGAAGAAACGACGTCGCTGTTAAAGCGTCACCCTGATCTTTCAGGAATCTACAATATCGGAGCCGGCAATGCCGGCATCGGGCAAGCGCTACAGGAAGCGGGGCTCGCCCAGTCCGTCATTTTCGTCGGCCACGAATTGACCGAAAGCACCAAACGTTTCCTGCTTGACGGCACCATAGACGCCGTCATCGACCAGAACCCGCGGGTTGAAGCGCGAGAAGCGCTGTCCATGCTGAAAAACACGCTTTTGGGCCGAAAATTCGACTACCATCCACCACGCCTGCAGGTGATCTTCCGGGAAAACATACCGGAATTTTGATGCAGGCGATAACCTTGTAACGGCCTGCGGCATCCGCGATTACAAGAACCGCCGATCGGATGCGAATTCAACGACCTGTGAATCGGTGCGATCAATATCCAAATGCAGCTCTATCCTCAATCGACCTCACCCCCCTTTCCGGCCAGACTCGATCTCGGATTTCAGAAATTCCTCCTGCTCTTCCATCGCGACCGACTCCTCGGCAATTTGGGCGACATATTCGCGCGGAATGCCGATAACCGCCTCGCTATCACCAAAGATGATGTCGCGTGGATAGGCCGCAAATGCCGCCGCAGGCGATCGTTGCCAATCCAGCGCGCCCCAGAGGGAGCTGCTAGCCAAGGGGACCGTCAACTTTCGGGAAGTCGAGCTATCAGTAAAAACAACCCACATGCAGGTGCGAAGCGGAAATAATTTCCGCTTTCAGTGCCGACGGGTATGGGGCCGGGAGCGGTCACGCAGCCGTCCGCAAAAATAGGTGGACCTGACTCTAGCAGGTCTAGTTTGCGCAAAAGCTTAGCATTCAGTTAAAGCGTTTCTGGTGCTTCCGGCAGCCGCGTGTCCGGCGCTCGATGCTTGGCGCATCGCTCAATCTTCAGTGATATCCCATCTGTCGTCTGGATTGAATGTCCGGATTCCTGCGGCCACCTCCTCGGTCTTGTCTCCGAGATCAGCTTGGTGGACCGTTCCGTTGGCGTTTACGGTAAAGGTGTGAACGCCAATCTCTCTATATCGTATCGGCATCGCGATCAGGGCGAAGCCCGCAATCATGTTGCCGTTAATCTGACGCGACAACTGCTTCAATATTGGCCGAACTCATTGTGGCCAACTTCGCGCAAAGCCGATGACTATGGCTACTCGCATTGGGAGCAGCCAAACTATGCCCCTCCTACAACTTGAAACCGCTAAACATGCCGAGAACAGGCCGAGGTCAAAAGGCAATCCGCTATAGAAATCAATCAGCAGCAACTCTTGGTTATCATGCGTCTCCTAATGTTTCATAGAGTTGTTATATGCCGCAACCCTAGCTGGGTCGCGGCTGTTCCATCCGTCTTCGGCAAGCCTTCTTTATCGACTGCGCTTTCGAGCGTGAATACGGGAAATGGTGGTCGCTGAGCTTCGGTTATCTTCTAGGTCCCTCCAGTTGAGCTCGCAACGTCGCGTTTTCAGTTTCCAATCGCTGCAGTCTCTCACGAAGAGGAGCGACTGCGTGTTCAACCTCCTGTTCGGTGTAGCGGGGGGTGATGTGCTGAGGGCAGTTCCAATCGTACGCCTCAAGCCGAAGCCTGAAAATCGCCTCTGCCCTGCCTTTGTAGCTGTTATCGGACACGAGTGCGCTGAGACCCTCGTCAACACCGAGAGCGAGCCGCTCAACATGGACATATATCTTGAGCCGGGCCCGTCGCACGTAGTCCATCAAAAAGAGACAGGCCCGATCGTTGGTGGCGAAATTGCCGACACTTATATACTGACGATTCCCCCTGTAATCAGCAAAGGCCAATGTTTGCTGATCGACGACCTTGAGGAAGCCGGCTTTTCCTCCACGATGTTGAACATACGGCCAGCCGGTTTCGGAGACGGATGCGATATAGAAGCTGTCACGTGAGGCAATAAAGGCGATTTCTTCTTCTGTGAAGGTCTCGGAAGGCCGGTTCTCTGCGCCCAACCAGATTTGGTCCACGCCCATTGCGGCCTGAGCGGCTCTGACGCTCGGCGTCACAGCCACCTCAAGGAAATGATAGGGCATGTCTGATCTCCGTGCTTCGTCAGGCCCGCGTCGGTGTCTCCCGGTGCGGGGCCTGATCTATCTTGGGCTGGCCGAACTCAATGCCAGGAAAATTTCTAATTCGCGAAAAGCGGGCATTAGTCCTGCAATGCCCAGTCTGCAGCCTGCCAACGCATTTCCCCGCGATCTGCAACGACCCGTCCCAGCCCGGGGAAAGGCATATGCGTGGCGGCGATCAGCGCACCCTCGGACGCAGCGAGCGGAAAGAAACGATCCCGCATAGCTTTAGCAGCGGCCTGGTCCTGCTCGAACAGGAAGAATACATCGGTTGCGGCCGGATGCACGACGGGGAAAATCATGTCTGAAACCATGATCAGGCTCTTGCCGCCATCTTCGATCCGCACGCCGATATGGCCGGGCGTATGGCCGGTCAGGTCGACAATCGAAATGCCCGGCGATATCTCGCGCTGCCCGTCGATCGCCTGCAGCCTCGGATACAACCGCACGACCTCCTCCGCCATCTTGAAGCTGGGCTGCAGAAAATCAGGCGCTCCGTTGCGCTTTGCAGGATCAGTCCAGTGGTTAACGTCGCGACGATCGATATAGACCTCAGCGTTGGGATAGTTGTTTTTGCCTCCGAGAACCAGTCCGCCCATGTGGTCCTGGTGCATATGCGTCACGATGACCGCGTCGATCTGATCAGGCTCCAAACCAAGTGCGGCGAGTGCCTGGGGCAGTTGCCCCGTCTGCCCGATCGAACCCGCCGCCCCGGCATCGATCAGGACTCGGCGTTGACCATCCTCGACCAGATACTGGTTGAAGAGGAAACGAACCCCACTCGGCCGAGCGGTAAACTGCGCGTTCGCGGCCTTTTCTACCTCCGGCGCTGAGCGTCCCGGAAAGTAGTCGAAGGGCATATCGGCATACCCGTCCGTCAATGCCGTGACGGTGAAGCGACCGATGCGGATCTGTGCGAACGGAGTTACCGTAAACGGCGCAGCGGCGGCGGCCTGCGTTGCGGCATGGGCGGAAGCGCTGCCTAGCAGGTTTCCACCGAAAAGACTTCCTCCGATGAGGCCGAGAGGCAAAGCGCCGGCAAAAGCGCGGCGTGAGAGCTGAGGCATGACGTCGTCCTTGTGATCGATTGATAATATCGTCAGCTTTGCGCTTCTTCGGTCATACGCCGGCGCTCAAGCGCTGCTTCAGGCTATGGGTAGGTTGGTTCAAGCCCGTCCGCAATTGCGATCTAGGTCACAGGCAACTAGCCGAAGGCACTGTAAAAATAGACTTTCGTCTATCAATCTCGCCTAACGCCTCGGCGAGAAAAGGCGTAGTTTCCAGTCAGTTGCAGGCGGCGCGAATATCTGAGGGAATCGACTTGGAAAAACAGAGGGACTTCGACGCGATTATCGACCTGATCCCTGCAATGGCATGGTCGACAACGTCTGATGGTATGCTCGATTTCGCCAATCAGCACTTTCTTGAATATATCGGCATGCCGCTTGCCGAGATTGCCGGTGAAAACTTCTACCGGCTTTTTCACCCCGATGATGTCAGCCACCTGGGCTCGGAGTGGCGACGCATCATGGTTTCCAAGATAGGAAGGGAAGTTGAAGGTCGGATCCGTCGTGCCGACGGCGACTATCGCTGGTGTAGCCTTCGACAGAAGCCTCGGCTCGATACTGAGGGAAACGTCGTGAAGTGGTATGGGGTCGTCCTCGATATCGAAGACCGAAAACAAGCCGAAAATGCGCTAAAAGAGGCCAAGTCGGCACTCGCCGCCAGTGAAGAGAATCTGAGGCTCATCATCAATTCGCTTCCTGTTCTCGTATGGTCTGCGCGCCCCGATGGGAGCGCTGACTTCGTGAACCAGAGTTGGCTGGATTATGCCGGGCTACCGGCCGACAGTATCCTCGAATGGGGCTTTCTCGACCTTTACCATCCCGACGACATTCCGGAGATGGTGGAAATCTGGAAGCGCGACCTCGAACATTCTGACCACACTCACCTGAAAGGTCGCATTCGCGGTCGAGATGGGCGATACCGCTGGTTCTATTTCTCAGGCCGCAAGCTCACCGATGCCAACGGCATTGTTCGCTGGTTCGGCGTCAACATCGACATTGAAAATCTGCAGTACGCCGAAAATGCTCTGCGGGCGAGTGAAGCAGCTCTCAGAGAAAGCGAACACAAGCTCAACCTCATCATTAATACCATCCCCGCCATGGCCTGGTCCTGCACGCCGGATGGGCAGCTGGAGTATTGGAACAAAATTTTCATCGATTTTGTCGGCCTGCCTATCGAAGAGCTCCAGGGCTTTGGCTTTTATCGCGTATTTCATCCTGACGACGTCGAACGTATGCGCATAAGTTGGGAGGAGATCGTTGCCACCAAACGCCCCGATCCAGTAGACGCCCGCATCAGGCGGTTCGACGGTGAGTACAGGTGGTTCAATCTGCAGCAAAGCCCATTGCTTGACGCTCAGGGGAATGTCGTGCGGTGGTACGGCGTTGTCGTTGACATCGAAGACCGAAAACGCGCCGAGGAATCCCTACGACAAAGCCAAAGCCACCTCGCGCAAGTCACCCGCGTTACAACGATCGGCGAACTTGCGGTCTCCATCGCGCACGAGATCAATCAACCTCTCATGGCAGTCGTGACCAATGCCGGGACATGTCTGCGTTGGCTGCAGGAAGGGCATATCAATCTCGATCAAGCTCGATTGGCTGCGGAGCGCGTCGTAAATGATGGGCACCGCGCCGGCGAAATCGTCGCCAGCATACGTGCAATGGCCCAAAGATCTCCTGTACGAATGGAGAAAACCGACTTCAAAAAAGCGTTTGGCGACGTGCTTTTTCTTTTGCGGGAAGAGCTGCAGTCCCGAGGCTTGCAGGTCGTAACGGATATCACGCCGGAAACTGTCGATGTCCTTGGTGATCGCACTCAGCTTCAGCAGGTTCTCCTCAATCTGATCATGAACGGCGCCGAGGCAATGCGTCGAGGCGCAGACGCAGTGATCAAGGTCGGCTGCGCGCTCGGCAACGAGGGCGAAATCGAGGTCAGCGTTTCCGATACGGGGCAAGGAATACCGCCCGAACAGCTCGACCGGGTATTCGAACCCTTCTTCACCACGAAGTCCGATGGGATCGGGATTGGTCTCTCTATCTGCCGTTCCATCATCGAAGCTCATGGAGGGCGCATCTGGGCAACAACCAATCATCCTAGCGGAAGCTCGTTCAGGTTCACGCTTTCTCGCTTCCAGGAGACAGCCGTTGATTGATGACAAGAAGAACAGGCGGCCAACTGTCATCGTGATCGATGATGACCAAAGCGTCCGCGAAGCTCTTAAAGGGCTGTTCGAGTCCGTGGGATTAATCGCTGAGACACATGGTTCCGTCAGAGAATTTCTGGAAGCAGATGATCCTGAGAAGGCTGGGTGCATCGTTCTTGACATACGCCTTCCCGGGCAAAGCGGGCTTGAATTTCAGGAGGCATTGGTAAAGAGTAATCTCCCTCGGTCCGTCGTTCTCATCAGCGCCCATGTCGATGTGCCGATGGCGGTACGGGCAATGAAAGCAGGCGCAATTGACGTTCTCACCAAGCCGGTTCGGGAGCAGGATTTGCTGGAAGCCGTCAACCGCGCGATCGCCAATGACGCCGCTCGTCGAGAAGAGCGAACCGCGAAAGCTGCCATTCGTTCGAGATACATCACGCTCACGGAGCGTGAGCGGCAGATTATGAAATTGGTGATCACCGGCAAACTGAATAAGCAAATTGCGACAGAGCTGCACCTTGCGGAGCCCACGGTGAAACTTCACAGGGGCCACATGATGGGGAAGATGAAAGCCACATCGGTCGCCCATCTGGTCAAAATCGCTGATGGCCTGTTTTAAGGGCTGCTCCAAGGGGAACCCGGAAGTCACGGGATTAACGCAGGGAGGCAAGCGTTTAGGGCCTTGTAGGACACGCGACACGCTCAGCGTCGCTTCAATCGGCAACTGATTATCTGGCGAAACATCATCTTGGGCGAACGTCCGTTGGATCGCCGCTACGCATGTAAAAGCAACCTCTCATGGGTTGTGAGAGGCTGCGCTGGTTATTTTTATGCAGACAGGGCGTGCATCTCGCGAATGAGATCGGATTTCCCCTCGAAGCCGATGCCCGGAATGTCAGGCATCATGATGTGGCCGTCCTCAACCTTCACCCCATCTGGAAAACCACCATAGGGTTGGAACAGGTCCGGATAGCTTTCGTTGCCGCCAAGGCCGAGGCCGGCTGCGAAGTTGAGCGACATCTGATGACCACCGTGCGGAATGCAGCGCGAGGGCGACCAGCCGTGGGCCTTCAGCATGTCGAGTGTGCGCAGGTATTCGACCAAACCGTACGAAAGCGCGCAGTCGAATTGCAGCCAGTCGCGATCGGACCGCATGCCGCCCTGGCGGATAAGATTGCGGGCGTCCTGCATGCTGCTACGGCAATGTTGGCTCTGTCCGACGTCTCGATTTCACCTTGATCGGCCCCGACGTGAACATGTTGAGCCGAATCCAAGGTACTTGCGGGGATTTGAAGCTTCCTTTGTTGATGTCCCAGGTGTTTAGCGAAGCAGTGGAGACGTCGACCGATTTTGAAGGAAGCTATCGTTTAAAGGGTTTCCAAGATCCCATTGATTTATACACCTGCCCCAAAGGGCCGGAAAAAAATTACTTGGCATTACGGAGCGCCTGTAAAAATAGTATAATAACATATTTGCTAATATTTGGAGCAGACGTAACCCGCTTCGCGGATATTTCATCGTTGCTTCCACCGAACCTTTAGAGAGAGTGAGTGAAGTGCTCGGTTACGAGCCTACTCAGGTCGATCCACCAGCAAGTGCTTTTTCCCTTTCCAGTATTTTGTCGAGGGAGGTAGAGACGGGAATATGGCCGCTCGCCTTGACGGCCTCCGAGGCTTCCCCCAATCGCCAGAATAGACGAAACGGATTTACACGATGCTCGAATACGGATATAAAATATCCTTATTTGTTAACGTCGCACGCTGAGCCGCTATCCATGATCCTGAAAAGCCAAGTCGAATGGGCGCTTCACTGTTGCGCTATTCTTTCCGGCCTGCCCGAAGGGCGCTACCTTTCGACCAAAGCGCTGGCAGAGCTTCATGGCCTGCCCAAGGAATATCTCTCAAAGGCTTTGCAAAGCCTATCGCAAGCGGGCCTCGTACACACGACACTTGGTCCCTCAGGTGGATACCGATTGGCCAAGCCGTCCGCCGACCTAACATTCCTGGATATCGTTGAGGCAGTGGAAGGCAGCAGCAGGACGTTTGTGTGCAACAACATCCGTGCCAACAATCCTTGCCGACCCAAGGGCTTTTGCGAAAGTAGTCCATGTGCCATCGCGCGGGTCATGTGGAAGGCCGATGAGGCCTGGCGGTCCAGCTTGCGTAGCGTGACGCTGGCAGACCTCGGGATGACCCTGTCAAAAGAAGTCGATCCCGCCATCTGGGCTGGCACCTTTGACTGGGTGCTAAAGCGTGCCGGTTGAGCGGATTGCTGCGAGATCGGCATGTTTTCGAAGGCCGGAACTGCCAATGTGGACATAGCTTTGCGCAGGCGGAGCAAACGCCAGTTCGTTTGACTCAAAACTCTGTTGAATGGTGTCGATCAATTCGTTCCTTGCAGGTGTGCGCCCGGAAGGACTTGTCACCCGGAACTGCAGTTCGGCTTCGATTGCCACCGCATCTATGGACTTGAGGGCGACGACAGGTGGTGGATGCTGGACTATGCAGCTACAGCCCTTCAGCGCCGTCTGCATGACATCCTCCACAAGACCAGGTCGATGTTCGGATGAGACCCGCATTGTGAGGATGATTAGATGCGTTTCATCGGGGCGCGTCAGATTGGTCAACCCGACTTTCGCGAGCACACTATTCGGCAAGACCACCAGATTGTTGGCAGGCGTCAGCACTTGCGTGGAACGCCAGTTGTTTTCAACGACGCGACCTTCGGTTCCGTCGGCAAGTTGGATCCAATCACCGATTGAGAATGGCCGCCCGAGCGTGAGAGCAATGCCGGAGAAGACGTCGGCAAGCGTGTTTTGCAGTGCAAGGCCGAAAATAACAGCAACGACGCCGGACGTGGCGACAAGTGTTCCGATTGGCACGTCGAACACGAATGCAAGGATCGATAGCGCAATCCCGATATAGACCACCGCGACCATGAGATCCTGCAGCAGCCTTGCTTGCGTCGGTCGACGGTCAAGCACGATGATCCGCACGACGCCGATCATTGACCACGCAAGATGGATCCACCAGAGAACCCTGGCTGAGGTGGCAAGGAATGCCGGGACATTATGCGCATATGTCTCGCCCACCCGATAAGGCAGTATATCGCCAAAACCCAGCACGGCCGTCATAGCCGTGAAGAAGACGATTTGGATAATCAGCCTTGCCTTGGGTCGATTGCGGCCCTGAACTTGCCATACGACAATCCCGGCAATGCCCAGAAGATTGATCGCTGAAAGCGACAGAAAGGCAGGATCGTCAAGCATGACCATTTCTCCAAATCCAAATTCGAAACAACCGGACGCTGCTGACAGCGCCCGGTCTGGAAGGTTCAGTTCTTGATCGGAAAGGTCAGCTCCTTTTGAACTGTGTCGACGACAAAGACCGCCAGAAGTTTTGCCTTTTCGCTCGTGCTGCCGTTCGCACTGACTGCGTGACGGTCGCCTGGCATCTCGGAAAAGTTTTCGCCCGCCTTGTAGACCTTGACCGGTTCATCGTTCACCTGGCTTCGGATCGAGCCCTCCAGAACCGTCGCATAGATAAAGGCGCTATCTGGATGGGTATGCGCATCTGAGAAACCGCCTGGATCGTACTCGACCAGAATTCCCTTGATGCTCTTGCCTGGAACATTCGGAAGTTCGTGCTCGTACACCACGGTAACCGTCGCGGCCTTGCCACCGGCACTGTCATGGGACGAGGCCGTACCAATCATTCCGGCCAGTATGGCCGTTGCTGTGAAAACTGATCTGATCATGTCGAAAACTCCTATTTATCGAGAGATAATGCGCTGCGGAAAGCGACGCATGTGTTGCGATCTACTTGCGTGCCGATGTTGGGCACCACTGCTCGAACGTGATCCGGCCAAGGCGGGGGTTGTTGTCGGAAACGAGTGAGCCGTCGTCGAGACGGGCGCCGAAATATCGAGCCTCTGCATCCGGAAAGACCTTGCGCGCATCGCCCATCGCGACGAGATAGCGGGCGACAAGATCAGTCAATTTCGAACGCTCCGGCCCGGCAATTTCGATTGTGCCGTTGATCGGCGCAGCAAGCGCCACGTCTGTCATCGCATCGGCCACATCGTCAGAGGCGATGGGTTGGACATAAGCCGGTGCCAGGTGGACACTGTCGCCAACAGTTCCGGACTGGACGATGCCGCTGAGGAACTCCAAAAACTGGGTGGAATGCACGATCGTATAGGGTAAACCCGATTCCTTGATCAGCTTCTCCTGGGCAAGTTTGGCGCGGAAATAACCGCTCTCCTGTAAGCGCTCCGTCCCGACGACCGAAAGCGCGATGTGATGCTTGATGCCCGCTGTTTTCTCGGCGGCTAGCAAATTACGGCCAGATCTCTCGAAGAAGTCCATAACAGCCTTGTCTTCGAAGGATGGCGAATTGGCGAGATCGATCACCACCTCAGCGCCGCCGAGCGCTTCTGCAAGCCCCTCCCCGGTGATCGTATTGACGCCCGTGTTCGGAGATGCGGCGATCACATCGTGGCCACGGTTGCGAAGACGCTCGACAGTCTTCGAACCGATGAGGCCGGTTCCGCCGATGATAACGATTTTCATATGTCTTCTCCGTTCGCGGACACCAGCGCGCCGCGTTGTCTGATCGATCTGTCGGGGTGAAAAGCTTAGTTTAGGCCGGCTTTATCGAGGCCAAAGGCCTTGTCCGCGGATCCGGGCACCGCCTTGAAAGCGATGCTGGCCCGGTTCCAGGCGTTGATCGTCATGATCGAAAACGTCAGTTCGCTCATTTCTTTTTCCGAAAGCTGGCCGCGGACCCGCTCGTAAAATTCATCGGGAATGCCGCCTTCGGGGAGCTTCGTAACCGCTTCCGTCCATGCCAGAGCAGCGCGCTCCCGTGGAATGAACAGGTTCGATTCACGCCAGATCGCAACGTGGTAGAGGCGAAGCTCGCTCTCCCCGTGGATCTTTGCTTCCTTGACATGCATGTCAAGGCAAAAGGCGCAGCCGTTGATCTGCGATGCCCGGATGTGAACGAGGTCGTGGATTTTCTGTTCGATGACCCCGCCATTTGCGGCGGCGCTAAGGTCCATGAGTTTTTTGAACAGTTCGGGTGATTGCTGCGCATAATTCAGTCGCTGTGTCATAACTGGCTCCATTATTAAGGATAATAAATGTCCTTATGGACTCACAATATCCTTAATATCTCGACAGGCAAGTATTTCCCGCATAAGCTCGCGACATAAGCCTTATGTCGAAAAATATGGGAGGGGCTGAATGGACATCGTTTCAGCGTTGAGAACATTCCTGCGCGTAGCGGACACTGGCTCTTTCTCGGCGGCAGCTATCGACCTCGGGCTCACGCAACCGGCTGTGTCTCGCCAAGTTTCTGCGCTCGAGACACATTTGAACACCCGTCTTCTGCATCGTACGACGAACGCTCTTGCTCTCACGGTCGAGGGCGAACAGATGATCCCACGGGCGCGGAAAGTCCTTGAGGCCGTCGATGCAATTGGCGGAACAAATTGTGTGGAAGGTGGTCGCGCCTCTGGAAAAGTCAGATTAAGCCTGCCGGCGCCATTGGGTCTCTACATGAGCGACCGCCTGCACAAACTTCTCAATTGCCATCCCGATCTGACGATCGAATTGATCTTGCGCGAGGAACCTTCGGATTTGATCGCCGAGGCGATCGACCTAGAGATACGCATCGGATCGGTTGGCGACAGTAGCCTCGTGTGCCGGCGGATAGGCTGGACGACGGCATCCCTTGTCGCTTCTCCCACCTATCTCGCAAGCCGTCAGCCACCACACTTTCCAGAGCACATCACCGGCCACGACTGTATATGCTATAGACGTGCCGGCGACGGTCGGTCCTGGTCCTTTTCCAACGGCGCGGACGAGCTTCAAGTTCGGATCGCCCCAAAGCTGATTGCCAACAATGCCATGGCCGTCCATCGGGCGGTGCTATCGGGCGCTGGGCTGGCAGTGCTGTCCCACATTCTGGTCGAAGGCGACGTGAAGGCAGGACGTCTTGTGAAGCTTTTGCCCGACTTTCCACCTACCCGCCTGCCGATCAGTGTCGTGTATCCGTCCCGCCGTAATCTCCCCTTGCGCATTAGGACAGTGCTGGACTTCCTCGTCGAGGCAGTCGGAGAGGACGCCATGATGGCGTCCTTCAACTGAGCTTGAAGGAACCGTGCAGAGAAATTGAGATGCCCACGTTCTTGATGAGATACAAACTTTCGGCCCTTATTATCCTCGCCACTAGCGAGCACGCACCACATGTGGTGCCACGATCCTGCGCGCCCGCTCTGTTAAAGTTCTTCGAACAGCCGCGCGTCGAGCCATGGAAAACATCGCCATGACCAGCAAGGCTTCCCGCTACCTCACGCTGGTAGCCTGCGATCGGACGACCATCCATGGTTCTGTTGCAAAACTTGAGATATCCGCGAGGCTGGGCGATTTCTGCGGCTGCTTAGATTGAAGCGACGAGGGTTTCGAACTGTTTGGCGATCGACAAGCTGGCAGTGTGAGCATCTTGTAGCTGGTGCTTGCGCAGCATGTGGATCATCTCGATACCAGACAATGTTGCAACTGCGGATCTGAAAGACTTAAAGCCGAGCATCGGTCTGACGCGTCGCTTGATCCGCCGGTGATCCTGCTCGATGCGGTTGTTCAGATACTGAACTTTGTCGGATGCGGACGGGTTCAAGCCGGCGGCGCGACCGATCCTGGAGGTGGCTGATGGACAGAAAATGATCGCTTCCCGGTTGGTCTGACTGCCGTCGATAATGATGCGTTCCCGTCGGCCATGCCGAGCGAACGCTTTTTTGAAGAAGCGTTTGGGCGCAGAAAGGTCACGATGCTCGCTGAGCCAGAACTCGACCGTGTATCCGTTGCTGTCGATGGCCCGGATTGGACTCCATGAGCAATCGCGCGACAATGTCGGCGGTGAGCGCAACTATGATTGAACCTACCGCGCGCTAAGTTTCCAGGCGCGTTTTGTCGTCGCCAATCTCAGTTCGCGCCCCGTTCCTGGCGGCGTGGCGACGGCCTGATAGCCGCCATCGGATTCGTCGCAGAGAAAGGCGACCGCGCCTTTTTCGACCCCATCAAGGAAATCGGCCCGCAGGCCCTGCCCCCCTACTAAAGCGAGACGTCGGTCGCGCCATGACGCAGGGCGATATTCCGGCCTTTGGCCCCCCGCTCTGCCTTATCCGCGAGGATGCCGACATCGTCGTCAAGGCAACAGCCGGCCCTGCGAAAGCCGTTCTCGGGCAAGACTTGAAATGAATGGGGCCGGATAACCACCGCATGGGAACTTGCAGACCAATTTAATTGCCGGTGGCTCGCGGGACCGTGCAGATGAGTGTCTATGAGACGTACAGTCCCTTGCGAAAGCTGAAGCGAGGCTTCGATTTTACTCTTGTATTTTTTGCATTACATGTGTATCTGCATCTCGCAGGCTTTGAATTTTCCGGACCCAGATCCATTCGAAGCACTCGCGCACCGTCCAGGCGGGAGGAGACCTCGCCTAGCTCAAGGGAGATCAGCATGAAGAAACTCGCCATATTGCTGGCATGCGCCACCGCGCTTGCCCTGCCTGTCACCGCGTCTGCTCAGGATGCGCAAGGCACCATCAAGAAAGACGCATACCGCTTTGTCGTCGTACCGAAGGTCGTGCATCCGTGGTTCGACAAGGTGAATGAAGGCGCGCAGGCCGCGGCCGCGGCCATCAAGGCTCAGACCGGCTCCAGCGTCGAAGTCATCTATTCCGCACCGCAGTCCGCGGACGTCGTTCAGCAGAACCAGATCATTGACAGCGCCCTTGCGACGCAACCCGATGGACTGGCGCTCGACCTGCTCGATCCCTCTGGCAACCGCGCTTCACTCGAAGAAGCACAGAACCAGAATATCCCTCTGGTCATTTTCGATTCTATTCCCCCGGAAGGCATGGCTATTCCCTATATTGGTTCGGACTTCTGCGAGCAGGCGAAGATTGCCGCTCGTCGCCTCGTCGAGGTTCTCGGCGGTGAAGGCGAAGTCGCCATCATGCAGGGCGTTCCGACCGCGCCGAACCACTCAATCCGTGCCGAATGCCACCGCCAGATCTTTGCCGAACATCCAGGCATCAAGGTTGTTGCAGAAGGCATCGACAATGACAGCATCGAGACGGCGCAGCAGCAGGCAGCCGCCATCATGCAATCAAACCCGAACCTCAAGGGTTGGGTCGCATCCGATGCCGCCGGCCCGATCGGTATCGGCCAGGCGATCGTCGAAGCCGGCAAGCAGGGCAAGGTTACTCTCGTTGGGCTCGACAACCTGCCGGAAATGCTCGACATGATCCGCGACGGCGTTGCTGACAGCTCGTCGGCCTCGCAGCCGGAACTGCAGGGCTATTGGTCAGTCATGTTGCTCTGGGCGCAGGCAACCGGTGCCAAGGTGCCGGGTTACCTCGACACCGGCAACGCTTTCCTCACCAAGGAAAACGTAGGCAAGTGATCCGGTAAGACCGGACCTGCCGTGAGGCACGGGATTTCCGTGCCTCTTCCATCTCACTACGACGCTGAGGTGCCCCATGGCTTATCTTGAAACCCGCGGCCTTGGCCGGGATTTTCCCGGCGTCACCGCACTCAACGGGGTCGATCTTTCGATCGAACTTGGCCGCACGCACATTTTCGCGGGCGAGAACGGTGCCGGCAAATCCACTCTCGTAAAGATCCTGACCGGCACCGACCGGGCTTCGCGCGGCGATATCCTGATCGATGGCCGCAACCCTGTCGACGATCCCGCTCTTTACAAGAATGTCGCCTACGTTCCTCAGGAGCTCAATCTCTTTCCGCAGATGAGCGTTGCAGAGAACTTGTTTATGCCGTTCAGCCGGACAGGTCACGGCGGGCTTCTCGTAAACCGCAGTGCTCTCGTCGAGGAGGCCCGCAGCTATCTTGAACGGTTCGGCATCGAGGCAGACCCGCGCGAGCTCGTGGCAAATATCTCGGTCTCCGACCAGCAACTCCTCCAGATCGCCCGCGCCTGCACCAACGCGGATATGAAGGTGCTTATTCTCGACGAACCGACGTCATCCCTGACGCGCGTCGAGGTAGACCGGGTCTTCAAGGTCATCCGGGGCCTGCTCGACCGCGACCACGCCATCGTCTTCATCAGCCACAAGATGGACGAAGTCTTCTCCATCGGCGACGACTACACCGTGCTGCGCAATGGCGAAAAGATCGAAAGTGGCAAGATCGCCGATATTTCCGAAGCGGATCTGATCCGCGCCATGTCCGGCCGCGACATCGCTTTTGACGACCATTTCCGCCCCCAAGGTGTTGCCACCGACACGATCATGACGGTGCGCGGCCTTTCCGGGTCCCGCTTCCGGGATGTCAATTTCGAGTTGCGCCGTGGAGAAATTCTTGGCTTTGCCGGCCTCGTCGGCGCCGGCCGTTCGGAAATCATGCAGACGATTTTCGGTTTCCTAAAAGCCAAGGCAGGCACTGTGATGGTCGAGGGAAAGCCCTGGACGCTCAACGATACGGCCTCGTCGGTCGATGGCGGCATGCTCTACCTCTCGGAAGAACGCAAGCATCACGGCATCTTCCCGCTGCTTTCGCTGCGCGAAAACATCGGGATTTCCATCCTGTCGCTGACCAGGGGTTCCCTCGGCATCAGCGGCGGGCGGGAGCGCGAGGCCGTCCAGAAGATCATCGACGACTACGGCATCCGCACGTCGGGCATGGGCAAGCGCATCTCGCAGTTGTCCGGCGGCAACCAGCAGAAGGCCATCATTGGCAGAGCCATGGCGACACGGCCGCGCGTGCTGATCTTCGACGAGCCGACGAAGGGCATCGACATCCGGACCAAGACCGAGATCTACAGGATCATGAAGGGTCTGGCCGAAGAAGGCGTCGGCGTCATTCTCGTTTCCTCGGAACTCGACGAACTCAAGAAGTGCGCCAGCCGCATCATCACGATGCACCACGGTCGCATCACCGGCGCATTCGACACCGCCGGAACGAACAATGAAACACTCGTAGGCGCCATTTTCGGCACGGAGGTGAAAGCCGATGCAAACTAATTCCCTGTCCCTCCTGACGCGCAGCCCGCTTGCCGGCGTTTTCGTCGCGCTCGCTGTCATCTTCACGCTCTCGGCGCTGATCTCCCCCTATTTTCTCACGCCCTATAACCTCTCGGTTATTGCGCGCGGTCTCGCCTTCGTCGGCCTTATCACAATCGCACAGTCCATGCTGATGGTGCTTGGCGAACTTGACCTGTCGCTCGGCGTAATCGGTGGCCTGTGTGGCGTCATTTCCGGCATCCTTATGGTGCGGCTCGGGCTTGAGCCCTATTCAGCGATGTTTCTCGCCATCTTGCTCGGCGCGTTTCTGGGCCTTCTCAACGGCCTTCTGGTGACAGTGCTGCGGCTTCACTCGCTGGTCCTGACCATCGGCACAGCCGGCATCTTCGGTGGCGCCAACCTTGTTCTTACACGCGGCGTCGCGATCACCGGCATCCCGAAGAACGTGCATTATCTGGGCCGTGGCGATTTCCTCGGCATGCCCGTACCCTTCGTGATCATGCTCGTCGCGCTCGCCGTCGCCACCTTCGTCATGCTGAAGACGCCCTTCGGTCGCTACATGTATGCGATCGGCAACAACCAAGCCGGCGCCCGCATGCTCGGCATCAAGGTCGACAAAGTTCGCCTACTCGTCTTCGGGGTCGCCGGCGCGATCGCTGCCCTGGCCGGCGTACTGATGGTCGCCCGTCTCGGCACGGCGCAACCGTCGATCGGCGAGACCTGGGTGCTGGCTCCCATCGCAGCTTCGGTCATCGGCGGCGTCGCCACGACCGGTGGCATCGGCAGCCCGATCGGGGCCATCTTCGGTGCTGGCATCATCGCCATCATCGAAAACATCATCGTGCTCTTCGGTGTCTCGCCCTACTGGCAGGGTATAGTTTCGGGCGCCATCGTTGTACTCGCCATTTCCTTCGACGCCATTTCCCGCCGCTATCTCCGTCGCGACGCATGACGCATCCGGCTGCTTCGCTCTGACGAAAGAAAAAAGAATGAACCAGGAAGTCAAAACCAAGAAACTGATCAACGCGCCGGAAAACATCATCGCCGAGATGATCGAGGGCATGGTCGGCGCCCATCCGGACATATTGCGCGTCGAGGGGGAAACCGGCCGCGCGGTCGTTGCAGTCGATGGTCCGCGTGATGGCAAGGTCGGTATCGTCGTTGGCGGCGGATCAGGCCACGAGCCTGCCTTCGCCGGCTACGTCGGCCGTGGTCTTGCCGATGCCGCGGCTGTCGGCAACATCTTCGCTTCCCCCTCCCCGTCGCACATTGTCGAAGCGGCTCGCGCCGTGGATGGCGGCGTCGGTATCGTGATGCTCTACGGCAACTACACCGGTGACGTTCTCAACTTTACCATGGCAGCGGAAGAGCTAGAGCAGGTCGGCATTCCCGTGCGTCATGTGGCTGTTGCCGACGATGTTGCCTCCGCTCCAATCGACCGCAAGTCCGAACGCCGGGGTATTGCCGGCGACTTCTTCGTCTTCAAGATCGCCGGTGCCGCCGCCGACCTTGGTGAACCGCTGGCGCGCGTCGAGGCGCTTGCTCATGCCGCAAACGATGCCACCCGTTCCATGGGTGTCGCGCTCAGCCCCTGTTCGCTGCCGCAGACAGGTAAACCCAATTTCACGATCGGCAACGACGAGATGGAAATCGGCATGGGGCTCCACGGCGAGCCTGGCATTCGCCGCCAGCAGCTCGCAACAGCCGATGAAGTCACCGATGAGCTTGTCGATGCCATTCTGAAGGAACTTCAGGTCAAGGCGGGTGAACGGGTTGCGGTTCTGGTCAATGGTCTCGGTGCGACCTCGCAAATCGAGCTCTATATCATCTTCCGCCGCGTCAAGCAGCGGCTGGATGCACATGGCGTCGATATCCATGCCTCGTGGGTCGGCGAATACGCGACATCTCTGGAAATGGCCGGCGCGTCGGTTACGCTCATCAAGCTTGACGACACGCTGCAGGCGCTGCTGGATCATCCCTGCCACACCCAGGCTCTCGTCGTCGGCGCTTTCGAGAAGACCCGCGGTACCCCTTCACGTAACCGCCAGACAGCCAAACCTGCTGAAGGCGCAGCGCCGTCCCAAGAGAAGCCGCGTATCCTCATCACCGAAGGCGACGTGACCCCTGCGATTTTCAAAGCGATGATGCACACGGTCGGCGAGCAAATCATCGCCGAGAAGAACTGGCTTTCCGAACTCGATGGCGTGATCGGCGACGGCGACCACGGCATTACTATGGAAATAGGCTGGAAAGCAGTGCAACTGGCTTTGAAGGATGCCCAAGAAGACGAGACGATCGAATCAATCTGCAAGCGTATGGCAAAAGCGTTTCTGGATGCCGTCGGCGCTTCCTCCGGCCCGCTATATGCCACGGCATTCCTGCGCGCGGGCACGGCGGTCGGCAACCGTCTCAATCTCGATGGCGTCGGCATGGCGGAATGGCTGAACGCCGCCTGCCAGGGCATTCGCGACCGTGGCCGAGCCGAACCTGGCGACAAGACGATGATCGATGCATGGGTGCCTGCCGTCGAAGCCGCGGCAAAGGCCGCCGCCAATGGTGGCTCCTCCCTTGCTGTGCTGGTCGCGGCAAGAGACGGCGGCGAGGCGGGTATGAAGGCAACGGCTGCGCTGGAATCACGCCGCGGCCGTTCCGCCAAGCTCGGCGAGCGCTCCGTTGGCCATATTGACCCCGGTGCTGCCTCGACCTTTCTCACGCTGCGCGCCATGTCGGCGGCGCTTGAGAAGGCACTCGTCTGACCGATATCAGCGCGGGCCTTGCAAGAGGGCCCGCGCAACACCTTCATTGGTAACCAGCCGGTTGACGTAGCCGGCGCGAAGAATGGCGCGGATGATCGGGATCTTGCGGATTCCGCCAGAGACCAGCACGGAAATCGGCTTGAGTTTGAGCTTGTCCGGCGGAAGCGCAATGATAGATTCATTCAGGAAATGATCGATCGCCTGACCACGCGCGTCCAGAAACCATCCCATGAACTCACCCACTGCGCCACGTTTCAGCACTGTATCGAGATTGTCCTTCACGACGCGGATCTGGGTGAGCGAGGTGTCCTGCGCTAGCGAACCACAGGAAACGATGCCCACATCGGCGATCTCCGTACGCGCAAGGACGTCAGTCAACTCGTCATTGAGTAATAGGGCGTTGCGACTTTCGGGATTGGCGCAATAGATCGGCGCTGTCAGATAGTGACATTCGATGCCGAGTGCGCGAGCAAAGGCCGTCGCCACCTCGAAAGTGTTGGTCGATGACCCGCTGGTAACGCCGCCGGTGAGCCCCACGACCCAGCTCTCGGTCCTCGGCCGGGCGCGAAGAGCGCGAACGGCGAAGCTCAAGGTTCGCCCGGAACCGATGCCGACCCCCATGTCTCGATCTTCGATGAGTTCACTCGCAAGCGCTCCGGCCGCTTCCCCAATAACGCGCTTCTGCTCGAGATAATCATCCAGATCCGGTACGACGACGGCATCTCTGAGTCCATAACGTGCGGATACCTTTTCCGCCAGATCAATGCAGTCTGTCAGAGGCAGAGAAACCCTCACTTGCACGCTGCCGGACTCACGCACCTGGCCGATGATCTTGTTGACCTTCAAACGCGTGATGTTCATGCGTTGGGCGATTTCCTGCTGGGTCTGTCCGCCGATGAAATAGAGCCAGGCGACACGCGCCCTCTCTAGATCGTCGTCTAGAAATTCCGATTGATTTGGCATTAACCAGCACACTCCTAACCACGCATTCTTCGAATAACGAGTTCGGGTAAGGCAGGCAACTCCAGCTTAGCAACTTACGTCACCGTCCCTTAAATCACCGGATTGCGGGGAGTGAATTGTTAAAAAGGTTTGTCACAAGCTTTTCTGGATTATTCAGCATGCAAAAGTTGACATCGATTGCGCCGCTCTCAATTGAATACTCCAAACCGCCCTGCACCGCACCGTCAACATAACCGACCTGTCGATGGTTGGACGACGATCGAGGTGATATTTGGCCAGCATGACCGAAAAACCGCTTACCCGTCACCACCGCCGTCGTTTTCTAGCCGCGATTATCGCCGATGCCGATTGGCTTTATTATCGAGTTCCGCTGAGTTTCGCGATATCGAAGACCTGCTTGCCGAACGCGGGATCAAAGTGTCGTTTCATACAGTGTCGGAACGGGTGGCGAAATTTGACCTCAAATCCGCTTGTCAACTCCGGCAGCGATCATGCGGCAACACATTTATTGTCCGCCACATGTTACTCCGGGATCGCTCACTACCGATAACTACGTCTTATCGGAAATAAGCCATCTTCGTCGAAATCCTTGCCATCTCGGCACGCGATCGCTATCTTGGACACAGAAATCCGATGAGGCTCACCATGTCCGAACCGCAGCTCTCCATTCGCAGCAGCAAGGCCCGCGATCTGGCTCACGCACTGTCCCGTCGCACCGGCCAGCCGATCAACCGGCTCGTCGAACTGGCGCTTGAGCGTTATGAACGAGAGCTGAGCGACGAGCTGGCGAAAACGCCCGGTGACGCTCTCTGGGACCTGATGGCGGAAGGCCGCCGGTCCGTGCCCCCAGGTACCACATCCGCCCATGACGATTTCTACGACGAATTCGGCCTGCCGAAATGATCGCCATCGATACGTCGGTGATCCTGGCGACTTCGTTGCGTGAACCTGAAGCCGAGCGCTTTCATTCGCTCGTCACCCGCGAGGAAATTGTTATCGGCTGGCCGACGCTTCTGGAAACCAGAATGGTGCTCGCCGGTAGAGGTTTTTCCAACCCTTCGGCAATCATTGAGCAACTCGTTGCTCTGCCAAACGTGACCGCAGTGGCGTTCGGAGAGCGTCACTATCACGCCGCTGAGAAGGCATTTGAACAGTTTGGTAAGGGCCGCCATCCGGCCAGCCTCAACATGGGCGACTGCTACTCTTACGCCATCGCCACTATCGCCAAGGCGCCGCTCTTGTTCAAAGGGCACGGTTTCGGGCAGACGGATCTGAAACTCCATCCCGCGTCGTCGATGACATGAAAAGCGCCGGACGAAATCCTGTCGATCGCCGTGCTCACAAACTTGATACGATCGCCGCCGTGCTGCCGATCGAGCGGCGTGAAGAGCTGGCGGAGCTGCTGACCGACCAGGATGTTGAGACGCTGCGGCATCTGGTCAACGAAGGCATGGGCGACAACACACTCAGGGCCTTGACTTCGGACTTGGCTTACCTGCAGACCTGGTCGCTCGCCGCCACCCATAATGCCCTGCCATGGCCGGCGCCGGAAGCACTGCTGCTCAAATTCGTTGCCCATCACCTGTGGGATCGGGCGCAGCGAGAGCTCAATCCGGATCACGGCATGCCGCCGGACGTTGAACGCAGCCTTCGTGAGCAGGGCTTCTTGCGAAACGACGGACCGCATGCACCGGCGACCGTGCAGCGCCGGTTGGCCAGTTGGTCAACGCTGACGAAATGGCGGGGGCTCGACGGCCTGTTTTCCTCCCCCGCCGTCAAGTCCGCCATCCGCCTCGCAATTCGCGCCACGCCGCGCAAACGACGGCGCAAGAGCGCCAAGGCTGTCACCGGCGATGTCCTCGCGAAAATGCTCGCCACCTGTGCCCGCGCCGAACTTCGTGATCTGCGCGACCGGGCAATCCTGATGCTGGGCTTCGCATCCGGCGGCCGTCGGCGGAGCGAGATTGCTGGGCTGAGGAGAGAGCAATTGACTGTCGAGCAGCCGGTCTCTGTCGAGGACGATCCTCCCCTGCCCTCCCTGTCGATCCATCTCGGCCGCACCAAGACCAGCGGGACGGAAGACGATGAAATCGTCTATCTGACAGGTCGCCCCGTCGAGGCGCTCAATGCTTGGCTTACCGCGGCAAAGATCGAAAATGGCAGCGTGTTTCGCGGTATCGATCGCTGGGGAAACGTCTCCCGCCGGCCGCTCGATCCGAAGGCGATCAATGATATCGTCAAGCTGCGGGCCGGAATGGCCGGGCTCGATCCGAGTGAATTTTCCGCGCATGGTCTTCGGTCGGGTTATCTCACGGAGGCCGCCAATCGCGGCGTTCCCCTGCCCGAGGCGATGGAGCAGTCCAGACATCGCTCTTTGCAACAGGCGTCAGGCTACTACAACAACGCAACGCGACGCAGTGGAAAAGCTGCCCGCCTGCTCTCATGAAACCTTGCTGCAAAGCGCAGCGATCATCAATCATCAGGCTCGCGCATCTCAGTCATAATCTAAGCCGAGATCGTCTCGGATTGACCCTGCCACATAACCCTAATATTCGACTTCTCACACAACCGTGGATCGGTGTGGCATAACAATCATGCCGGGTGCAGACCCTGCATCTGAGTACCCAGGACTTTAGGCTCCCGTCGCAAATGGCGGGGGCTGAAGTCTTGGCGTATTTGGGCAGCGGGTGGAACAATTGCATTGGCCTATCCGTATGTCACGCTGGGAACTGCTCACCGGCTTTCACTGCGGCTTTCTCACGGTGCTGCATTGAAGGGAGTTAGGCATGGCTGGAAACTCAACCGCCATCATTTATGACGTCGCAAGCAAGGCTATTTTGATCGAATACCGCGACAAGGTGATCGCGCTCGCCGGACCTTAGCCTAGCCAACAGGACGCCAAGCGGCAGTGCTTCACGGCCCTTACGAGCTCTCCTTCGATGAAGGGTTTTCGCACCCAGGCAGCCGCCCGAAAATCTGTTGGGAGATCGGCGGGATGTCCGCCCGAGCAAAAGATAACCGGGATATGTCGCACCTGCAAAATGGTGGCGATAGCCGTCCCCTCCCCATCCCGAAGAATGCACGTCAAGGACAGCGACCGAAGGACTTCGGACGGTTAACCACCCCATCGCGTGAGCTTTTAATGAGTGGACCTCCACGGCATACCCCGCATCCTTCAGTGTCGCCTCGATGTCGATCGCGATAAAAGGCTCATCCTCGACAACAAGAATGGTATCGACCTGGAGGGACTCCAAAACGGTCGTCATCTCACGAGAGAGCGCCTGGAAGAAAATCCTGTCCACCGCCATCATCCATTTCCGCAAACCTTACGGCGGCAGCAGCAACTTTGGAGCCAGTCGGATCAGAGATTTGGCAAGCGTGCAGACCGCTTAAAGAAAGCCGCGATAGTTGCCCTGGCGCGCAAAGCCCTTATCGCGCTGTGGAAGTTTGTCACTTATCCTACCTGCAAGCAGAGGCTGAACTCCGGCGTAGCCTTCTCAAGCCTCTCGCCTTTGATTTGAAGCACACAGCACGGCCAATCGGCCTGACCTTGCGAACAAACTGGATGCCGACGGCAGCACAGGCCCAATTCCTGCGACACGTTTCAGATACCGGATCGGTTAGTAATTAGGTGCTGAAGCGCGACCCATAATTTCAAAATAGGCAAATCGTGGAAATATCTAAACCAGAGACGTCGCCGTAATTATGGAACGGTGTCGAGTTGATGTTCCGCCTTGCGCTTCGATAAAGCCATTTTATCACGTACGATGACAGGTAGTATTCCCCCGGCTTTCAGCGTCTCCACCTCTGCCATTGTCTCGATTGCGGCTGTTGCGACGAAGGAGAGAACTCCGCGGCCAACGCGCCGGATCGTCACACGGATCGCGCTCCGGGGGAAAACGCGATCAATGTCCGCGTCGATTTCCAGAGTGTCTCCGGATTTAAGATCAAGCATCGATGGTCCGAACTCTGGAGCGAGCCGCAGCGGCAATATACCCATGCCAATAAGATTAGAGCGGTGAATGCGCTCGAAACTCAGGGCCAAGACGGCACTGACACCGAGGAGCGAAACTCTCTTGGCCGCCCAGTCCCGTGAAGAGCCCATTCCGTATCGATTGCCTGCAACGATGAAGACGCGCTGGCCTTCCACGGCATATCGCTGTGCCGCATCCCACAAGGGCAGGATTTCCTGCGATGGCCAGTGGATGGTGAAACCGGGAGGAATGTCATCTCCCAGCCTGTTTCGCACAGCCCGGTTGGTGAACAGTCCGCGGACCATGGCTTCCCAGTGGCCACGCCCGGAGGCGTAGACATTCAGGTCCTTCGGATTGTCGCCCGTCGCGGTTAGATATCTGCCCGTTTCACTCGCGGCCGGGATCGCGCCGGCCGGAGAGATATGATCCGTCGTAATATCGTCGCCGAGGACGAGCAATGGGTGGGCCGTGTAGTGTCCGAGCAGGCTGCCTTTGCCGAAGCTGGCAAAGGCAGCCTGCGAATGTAGGTCGATTTGTCATCCCAGGGGAAAAGCATTGTTTCGGGCGCATCGAGGTCCCGCCACATGCGGCTGGCCTCTGCTTCGGCGTAGGCCGGCGTGACATCGTTGCTGTCGGTTGCAAGTGCGGCTGCCTCGTCGATCTCCGCACTTTGCGGCCAGAGCATTGCCAGCGTGACTGCTCCGCATCCGACGAATAACCGATGACGTCGCTCATGATATCGATCTCGACGGTCCCGGCCAGGGCAAAGGCGATCACCATGGGAGGTGATGCTAGGAAACCGGCTTCGAGCTGGGGATGAACCCGGCCCGGAAAGTTGCGGTTTCCGGAGAAAACCGCAACAGGGAGGATGCCACGTTCACTCATTGCTTTGGTAACCGGTTCTGTCAGCGGGCCGGAATTTCCGATGCAGGTCGTGCAGCCGTAGCCGACGATGCCAAAACCGACGGCTTCCAGATCCTCAGCAGACCCACTCGGCGAAGATAGCGCTCCGCCGTCGGCGAGCCGGGCGCAAGCGAGGACTTAACCCAGTGGGGGGGATGCAGACCATAGGCGCGGGCCTTTCGAGCAAGTAGCCCTGCCGCGATCACCAGCCTCGGGTCGGATGTGTTGGCGCAGCTAGTGATGGCTGCAATCGCTACCGCGCCATCGTTTGGCTGGTCCGGAATGGAGATCGCATTCTTCTTCATCGAAGCGATGGCAGCTTTCGTGCCGCTCACCGGCAACCTGTCCTGCGTGCGGGTTGGCCCTGCCAAGCTGGGTTCGACACTGGCAAGATCAATCTCAATCGTGCTCGTGTACCTCGGCGCAGTGTTCGGATCGAACCACAGCCGTGGACGGTCTTTATCCTGCCCTTTGAATCGGACGATCGCGGGAAGAGTGCGTTCTTTTCCCTCTCCGTCGATCTGAATAACCGCAAACCCAAGACATCCATCAAGGTGCTTGTCGTAGGTCCATGCCACCAAGGCATGCGGCCCCCCTGGCAAATAAGAGAACAATTGCAAAAGAAACAGGCACAGATGTTGTGAGCTCGGCTTCAACTACGAGGAAGAATCTTGTTCACGAGACTAGATGCTCTTTGGTAAATGATACGAATACGTTGAACACACGAACTGCCAAATTTTCGAATAACCCGCACAAATACTAAGTCGCCTTGACAGCCTAGAGATACACTTTAATCTTGCATTTGTCATTTGGCTTATTTCACGTATCCATGTTCATTCTCATATTTTCCGATGAGACACTTCCGCGCGCGAAGCCCCAATGAAATGAGGATGTCAAGCAAAGAAAAATGAGCTTCATTCTGACACTCGTGTTGCTGTCGAGCTGTTTCAGGATCGCGCCGGACCTTTCCGCTGCAGCGATACAGGATGACTTCTCGAGCAAGACTCCGGACAAGCACTGGTTTGTTTGCAAGAGACCGGAGAACAAATTTTCATTCGGCTACGTGAGCGATGGCCGTACAACGATGACCTCGGTCGTGGCTCCTTTGGCCAAGACTCATGCGCTGCGAGAGAAGCACACCGGTTGCATCGATGAAGATACAAACGACCATACGCCGGACGGCGACGAACGGTCCGAAATTTGGGAAGCCAGCGACAGATGGGTCGGACTGGGTAGCAATGTCTGGTATCGTTTTGACATGTTCGTTGACGACAGCATTACGTCCTCGACTGGCCGCTTCGTCATCGGCCAATGGAAAGAGGAAGGATCCGGTCGCGATGCGCCATTGTTGGCACAGCGTTTCAACGGCCGGAATTTCTCCGTGACAGTGGAACAAGATAATTTAGCTTCGGGGCATAGCGACGCCGACAATCTCTGCCGAGTGCTGATCGCAGACCAGGCATCTTTAGCATCTAAGCCCGCGGGATCGCCGCATGGCGACAGGGAAACACCGCCTCCTCTAAGTGTGGCTACACTCCTGGCTGACTCAGCGACCGACAGCCCCGTCGTCGCAAAAGACAAAGGTTGCGCAGTTGGAATCATTCCCCAGCAATATGGACGACTTCCCGATCCATTCGGGAGATGGACGACGATGGTCTACCATCTCAAACTCACGCCCAACGGTTCGGCGTTAATTGAAATCTGGGCCGATGGCGCTCGCGTTGGAAAGACCAGCGGCAGGATCGGCTTCAAAAAAGAAGGCACTCATCTCAGGCAGTATTTCAAGTTCGGGTCATACCGCGATCCGGCACCTTTCGAGACAACGACCAAACTGGCAAACTTTTATAGGGGAACCCAGCGGTCCGATGTCGATCCCGACGGCAAGCTGACACCGCAATAGCTCGGATGTAAGGTTCTGTACACAATCTGCCCGTCCTTGATGGTTGCATTTCGGTCACATGCCCGATCCATGCAGGCATCTGCAGATGTTTCACAGAGACACTATTGACAAAGGCGCCGCCTGGTTGACGCCGACATGAACGAGCAAGCAACGCGTCTGAAGGCTCTGGAAGCGCAAGAACAACTGGGGGATTCAAAACGCTGCAGATCGCTAATTCGAAATCCGAAACATCATGCAGCTGTCGCGGTAACTCAGGCCAGCATCTTTTCCATTGGGCTTGACTCTCGTTCGGACGAGAACATAATAAGAACTTGCACGGCGGATGCGGAACGCCAATCTGAAAATCAATGCAAGTTTGATCCATTGCCTCGGTGCGATGGAAAAGGAAAAGCCATGCCTACGATCAGCGCAGCCGCGTATGACATCCAATATTCCCGCCCAATTGATGAGATCGCCGCTGCCCTCGCTTTTCACGACGGCGACCCGCGGGCTACGATTGGAACCTTGCTGGCAGACGTAAGGTTCTTGAAGCAACAGCTCGCCATTACACAGAGTGGGATGAGCATTGGTTTCACCCGTGGATGGGAGCCAAGCTACGAGCGTGGAGTCGTGGAGGAGAATGGTCATGCCGGACAGCCTTGAGTTCGTGGATCGACAGTGGGAGAGCCGGAGTACGGCATCCATACTAATCGCAGAAGCCATCGATAGCTTAATGGCGCAGGGAATGGGCGAGCACGACGCCATCGGCGCCCTCGAAGATGCACTGCAGACCCGGCGTATCATCTTGAATATGCAAATCACACAGGATTGAAATGGGCTGCTTTGAGGAAAGCAAGGCTGAACTGACCGAGATTCTACGGGGATTTGGCGAAGAAGCCAAAGGGCTTTACTCCGTGGGCGCGCCCATGCTCGCGAAGGGCCTCAGTGAAGACGAGATCGTCAACTTACTAATCTCGTTGGGTCGGAAGAAGATCATTGAGTTGCTGCCGGACAATCGGGTGCGAGTGCTGGCCGAACTGAGTGGTTAATCGCGACCAAAATCACGGGCGGACCAACAATGAGCGATGAGAGAATTTACATTGTCCGGACGCCGCCCCTCAGACGTGATCATTGGTGTGGTTATGAGGGCTGCAAATAATGGGGCACATTTGGGAAGGATCGCCGTGGCGTCACCGAGTGGCGGTGCAGCGAATACTTAGCGGCCGACATTGGGACAGCCCACCGCGATTTCTAAACTAATGCGACACGCGGTATTGGCGGCGCGCCTGCTCTTGTATGGCTTCCGCTAGCGCGGCCCGGCGCACCGCTGGCAGCTTCAAGATGAACGTATCCATGTCTCGCCCAAAATTCGACCACGCCTTGTCACCGGCTTCGCCGCGATCTATCACGCCGGCCGCTTCCAAATCGGTGCGATCCATGTTCACGCGGGCAAGCGAAATATGCAGTAGATCCGTTCCAGTGATCATCGCCCTACCCCTTGCTGGCGGAGATTTAGCGTTCCATGGCTCGACTGCCGGGGCGTCATGTCTGGCTCAGCGGCATCTTCGTCCATGACTGCCTTTTGGTAGCAATCGCCAATATCCTGGGCGATGCCGTCCGCGTCATAAAGATACCCGTCCGTCCCGCCATCTGTCTCGATGATTTCGGCAATGGCGTTCATCATGACGCGACCAAACTGTTGCAGGGCATCCCTGTGACGATCGGCGCCCCCGTTGGCGAATTCACGATTGGCCTCGTCCAGCGCCTGACGCATAGCTTGAAACGATCCGTCGATATGGAGTTGCGCATTCATGCATCACCCTCCTGTCAGGGGACTACTCGAAATAGAATCCCGCAACGCAAAACTCGTGGATAAGTTCACCTTACTATAGACAAGGTGCTAAATGCCACAATTGATTCGCGTATTAGCCGGAACAAACGTACTCTCCCTCCGTTGAATCGGCGCTCATCGGGAGAAACCAATATGGCGGGACGTGCTCTTTGGAAGGGTTTTCTGAAGTTTGCCGAGATCAGCTGTCCGGTAGCGCTCCATAGCGCAGCCTCTACTTCGGAGCGCGTAAGCTTCAACACCCTCAACCGCATGACCGGCAACCGCGTCAGGCGAGAGTACGTCGACATCAACACATGGAAAGTGGTTGAGAAAGAGGACCAGATCAAAGGTTATGAGGTCGATGATAATCGCTACATCCTGTTCGAACCTGACGAGTTGTCTGCCGTCGTGCCCCCGAGCGACAAAACGCTCAGGATCCAGTCCTACGTGCCATTCCAGGAGATCGACGACCTCTACTTCGACAAGCCTTACTACCTCCTGCCCGATCGGCTCGGAGAGGAAACTTTTGTGTTGATCAGGGATGCGATGCGCGAATCCAATGTTGGCGCGCTTGCGCAGGCGGTGCTCTTTCGCCGGCTCAGAACGGTTTTGATCCGGGCTCACCGCGACGGCTTGATCGCGACCACCCTCAACTTCGACTACCAGGTTCGCTCTGCAAAAGATGCCTTTGCGGACATTCCGGCACTGAAGATCGAGGGCGAGATGCTCGATCTGGCAAAGCATATCATCAAGACGAAGGCTGGAGTGTTCGATCCTCGAACCTTCGACGATCGTTATGATGCCGCTCTGGCCGAGTTGGTGAAGGCCAAGATCGAGGGGCGTGCTGTCAAGGTGACGAAGCAGCCAAAAGTCGAGCCTTCGACAAACCTCATGGAAGCGCTGCGGATGAGTGCGGGATTTGGGTCAGCTCGGGCCTCTAAACCTCGCACCGCAGCAGCGCGCGCAGCCCTTGCCCCACGGCCGGCTGCACGCAAGAAGGCAGGTTAAGCCATGGCCGCCGTCAAACCATACTGGAAAGGTTACCTGAAGCTTTCGCTCGTCACCTGCCCCGTGGCCCTTTCCCCCGCCACCAGTGACACCGAGAAGGTGCGCTTTCACACGATGAACCGTGCCACCGGCAACCGTGTTGCCTCGCGGTACGTCGACAGTCTCACCGGCAAGGAGGTCGAGCCAGACGATCAGGTCAAGGGATACGAGCGCGGTGAAGGCGACTACATCATTCTTGAAGAGGAAGAACTGGATGCGGTGGCGCTTGAGAGCGTCCGGACTATCGAGATCGAGCTGTTTACGCCGCGCGACTCCGTCGAGTGGATCTGGCTTGAGAAGCCGCACTATCTCGTTCCGAACGACAAGGTTGGAGAGGACGCTTTCGCGGTCATTCGGGATGCTATGCGCGCGGAGAACGTAGTCGGGATTTCCCGCCTGGTGTTCGGCCAGCGGGAGCGTGCGGTGATGCTGGAACCCCGTGACGAGGGCATCGTCCTATGGACGTTGCGTTATGGCGACGAGGTGAGGCCGGAAGAAGAGTACTTCTCAGGCATCAAGGCGAAGCCTGAAGGAGGTCTTGCGCCACTGATGAAGCAGCTAATCAATCAGCAGACAAAAAAATGGTCACCGATCACTGATCCCATTCAGGAGCGGTATGTCGAACTCATCGCCGAGAAAAAGAAGCAGATGAGAAAAACCGCAAGGACAAAGGCCAAAGACGCGCCGGTTGGGTCCAGGAACAACGTCGTCGATCTCATGGCTGCATTGAAGAAGAGCCTTGAAGGAAAGAACCAGACCAAGAGCAGCCGTTAACCGATTGGGTTGCTGTTCGAGACGCTGAGCCATACCGCATTATTCTCTCCCATAGGACTGCGTCATGACGATCGAAGCCGCAAGGTATTTAGTGAGCCACCCGGACCGGCACCTTTCGTGCCAAGAAGCAGTCGAACGCGACTTAGTCGAGCTTATCGACAAAGCGAATATGAGAGGCTGGGGTACGGTCGAGACAATGGACGCGATAGACGAGGTTATGAAACACCTTCGCCTCGCCTACGCCGAAGATCCTGACCCGGCAGAGGAACCCATCATGGATGCCCGCTTGTTTTTGCACAAGCACGCGACGTAATGAGGATAAGCCATGACCATCTATGCTTGGACCATCAAAGTGCCGGGCCACCAGGATGTTCAGCACGTCACCGAATTCGCTGAGCTATGCGATTATCTGCGCGTCATGGATCTTCCCGGCGTGGCGCCGCCGGAGTTCGTCACGCTCGATGCTGAGGTGCACGACCACGGCACCTACATCCACAACGAAGGTAGCGTCGATGAATGGTCGCTGACGTGGACGAAGGTTGACGGAAACGCGGAGGTCTTCGACTGATCGCATTAATTTTTCATTAACTACCTGCTGGCAATATTAGCGTGAGCTTGAAAACGGAACTCTCAAGCGGCTGAAAACATATACCCCAGACCCTCCTGCGGAAATGCGGGAGGGTTTTTCTAAACTGTTTTGTCGACTTTGGTGCTTATCCGGATCTCGCCGCATTGCTTGCGAAGATAATCAACCCGTGCGCCGGCATAGGCGCGAGCATCATTTTCCTGGCGAAACGACCGGTGTTCGGTGGAACCATTATTGAGAATGGTGACCACCCAAAGGCTTTTATCAAATCGTATGTCGAATTTGATTTTTGATTGATCTTTTTCCGTCACAATCGCCCCCTCATTTTAAAGATTACCAATCGACGAAAAAACTATTCAAGTCGTCACCCGTTTGGGAAAAAGATCGAGGCGGCGTATGTGATCGCTCTGTGCGTGAACACATTCTAACTTACAAGCACTATTGCTGTGGAAAATGTACCTCGCCCGGTTGTAGGCTAGATTAAGCATATTGAAATTCGCTGCAGACTGCCGACACATGGGCTCACATTTTCTGTGAGGCGATATGAACCATCGTATTCTGTCGGATAGTGATATCGAGCTGCTTAAGCGTGCCCTTATTCGTCGATGCAAGTATTTGGGCATAAGTCCTGATGGTGCTGCCGCCCACTCAGCCGCCGGCCAATTGTTGGAACTCTTTCATCTCGGCTGGACAGACGAGCAACAATTGGCAACGGGGCCGATCGCGATGTCCCCCGGGGACAATTTTCACTGATTGCTGATCCTGTTCGGCGCTCGCGTAAGAAGGCTACAATGATAAAATCGAAGGCCCCCGCTGCCAGCGAGGGCCAAAGTTTTAGGTGCTCAAATGCTTCGAGCACTCGCTCGACAGGTCCAGAATGACACGGTTTATGACGAGTTTCTTATTTACCCTCTATTAACGTTACCTGGAGCATCGTCGTCTCCTATGACACAATCCGGCGATGAGGACGGAAGTTCGGCCCAGCCTATGTAAAGCAATTTCGCAAGGGGCAACATTGCGTACTTGAAGCTGACAGTCCGCTGGCTGAGTATCGCAAGATCACGGACGAGATCGTAAGGCGTATGCCGGATGAGAGCAAATATCCACGACCGGCCGCCGAAGCCGTCAGGTCGTTCCTATTGCTACGGCTGGGCCTTCACCTTGGGCTCAGACAAAAGAACCTTCGCCAACTACGTGTCTGCCCCGGTGGACACTATCCGACGTCAGAACGCAGGCTGGAGAATCTGAAATGCGGTGACCTGCCCGAAACGCGCCGCCCCCTCGATCATGTCGACGGCGTTATCCGGCGCGCCGCGCGCCACGGCGTTGAGCAGATTGAGCACGGACGGATTGATTACCTCGAACCCCTCCCGACCTCAGGGCTTAATGAAGCTAATCACCACTTCGCGGATGCCTGCCCTGAGATCGCCGGGCCTTGTTGAGAAGGTGTTACCCTGTGCATACGGAACCCCTATTCCGCTAGTACAGCGAAGAGGCTGTGGATGTTACCCTCCGGATCGGCAAAGAAGCCGGCAAAGTGTCCCCAGTGCTTCTTCGTGGGGTCGGCGATGGATCGCCCACCATTCACCACGATGTGGTTAAACCGTTCGATGACATCATCTGTCGATGCACATTCGAAATTGAGCTCGAAGGCTTGGCCAGTGAACTGCGTGCGGTACTCAGGGTGATCGTGCGTATTGGGGCTCATGCCGATCCTAGAGAAGATGGCAAGGCGGATGCCTTCGCCTCCAAAGGCGACGTAGTCCTGCTCCATGATGTCAACGCGAAGGCCGAGCGCGTCACGGTAGAAGGTCGCGAGCTTGGCTACGTCATCTGCGAGAACAGTGATTTCCTCCAATTTAGCAATGGCGGCTTTGGTCGTAGTCAATGCATAATCTCCAATTTCGTTTCTATTCTGTTCTGTTCTTTACTAGCGCCGATTCGCGCTGTGTGGCGACACTGAGGTTAGATGCTTAAGACCGACCCCCGACCTAAACTACTTCGCGGGAGGGGTGTCCTCTTCAGCAGGATCGCGCGTGATGATTGTCATGAAAACCATGATAACTTGCACGTCTTCGGGAAATATACTGTTGTTGCGTGATCCAAGATGTTGATTGTTGCGTGATCCAAGATGTTGATTGTTGCAGCAACAGTTCTACCCACTTGTCGTGCCTAGTACCCGAGCGACGTGGCTTTCCTTTTGGGCGATGAACTGTATGAGTTCAGCCTCGTAGGTTGGCGGTACCGCGTTCTTCACCGATTTATGACTGCCTACTAGAGCCCACCATTCTGTGAGTTTTGGTGGTAGCGCGTCACTCAGTTTCGTTTCCGACACTCTATCGAAAACAGAAAAATACCGGAAAAGTGTTGCAAACACCCCGTCGACAAGGCCGAAAGCATCACCCGCTAAGTATTTGTGCGGCTGAAATCGGCCGTTTACAATCCACAGCCGCTCCTCAAGCTCTCGCAACGAGATTGCGAAAGCGGATGCGTCGACATCGCGGTAGATAATGCGGGCGACGATATTCAGCATGCCATCCGCATAGTCCATCCAGGCTTCATGACAAGCGCGTGCCCAAGGATCGCTGGGCGTTAGACCTCCTCCTGTCACCTCATCCAGATAACGGGCGATAACACCGGATTCGAATAGCCATTCGTCGCGCCCAGCCCAAAATACCGGCACTTGACGGCCCCGCGATATATCGCCGAGCCATGCAGGTTTATTGTCGAGGTCGATATCGATCCGTTCAAAGTCAATGCCTTTTTCGATCATGACGATAACGACCCTTTGCACATAGGGGCACAATCTGTGCCCTACGATCTTGTAGGGTTCCACCACCATGGCTCAACTAACCATGCAGTGGACATTGAGTTTGTTGCCGTCCAGATCGCGGAAATAGGCGGCGTAAAAGGCCTCGGCCCGAAAGCCGGGCTTGCCTTCATCGACGCCTCCCAATTTCAAAGCCTTCTCATGCACCAGGTTAACCTGTGTCTGGTCGGATGCCGCGAGCGCAATCATGACGCCGTTGCCGACCGAGTATTCTTTTCCGTTTTCAGGAACATGAATTGAAAAGGCCGCGCCGCCATTTTCGACTGCCCAGACGATGAAATCGTCCATGTGCATTACCTGTTTTGCGCCGAACTCCGCCAATAATGCGTCATAGAAGCTTTCCGCGCGGGAAAGATCGGCCGTGCCAAGCGAAGTGTATCCAATCATATCCATATCTTTCATTGCTGGTGTCGGTACGAGTTGAGGATATTACGTTGCAAAAACGATGGATATATGCGTTGGTGAAACATACTCTTGCAAATTTGAAATGAAGTTGGCCAGAATTGGACTGGAACCTCGTCAAAGTGTTTCTCGCGGTTTGCGAAACGGGCTCTCAGGTTCGCGCCGCCAAGCTTACCGGACTGAGCCATGCGACGGTCTTCCGGCACATTGCCCTGCTTGAAGGACAGATGGGCACGCGTTTGTTCGATCGTGTCAAAGGCCGGTTTGTGTTGACAGACGCTGGCAATGAAATGCGGGAGATTGGTCTTGGTATCGCCCGCTCTTTCGAGGCGATCGACCGGCGTGTAAACGGCAGGGACGGAAATGCCGAGGGCATTGTCCGCCTTACCGCGCCACGCAGTTTTGCCGACACCGTGTTGCCGCGTTATCTGATGAATTTCAGCGAGGCGCATCCCAACGTTCGGGTGGAACTTCTGGTTTCAAATCAGGAAATGAACATGTCCGACCGGGGTGCGGACGTCGCTCTACGAGTCGCCCATAATCCGCCTGACCATCTTTGGGGGCGGCGTGTTCTCGATATCGATTGGGCTGTCTACGCGGCTCCCTCCTACCTCGATACCGCTGCACGGCTGGATGGCCCACCCGACCTTTCAAACCATAAATTGGCCGCACCGGCAGGACAATTGCTGCGTCATCCGGCTTTTCGTGACGTGTTGAACAGTGACCCGCCTGTGACGGCGATCTCATGCGATGATCTCACCGCCATGGCGCGTCTGGCAGCGGAGGGCTGCGGTGTTGCGCTCTTGCCGGACGATTTGCGCCGTTCAGACCTGAAGCGGTGTTTTACCTATCACACGGCACCCGCGAACACGCTCTGGGTGCTCACCCATCCAGACCTTCGAGGCATACATAGAATATCGCTACTGATGGGATTTCTTGCCAAAGAGTTCGCTCGAGATCCCTACTGGAGGCGGACGGCTGAAAATCTCAGCGGCGAATAATAGATCTTCAAGTTCACTGCAAAACGGTCGTTTAGCCGCGCTCCACCGAATTTCGCTTTCAGAGTCCAATCATGAAGCCTGACTGCTGGAATGACGGTGCAAAGCTGCCATCGCCTTGAAGGGATCCGAACCTTCGACCTGTCGTTCAGCGGCTTATATTTTCCAATCCGGCCAATTGCCTGCTTTGCCGAACGGCCGGTAAGGAGCCGTTAGCCGCCTGTCCTCTTTTGGAGTGCAGCAGATGAAACCTGTCATCCCAAGGCGGTGTTTCAATCCTCTTCCAGATGCTCGTTTCTGGCAAGCACTCGGGCATCTATAGGACAGTCAGGTTACCGCGCAACTTGTATAATCTCCGGAGCTTCGCCGCTGGTTGTCTTCGAGTTGCGATGGTAGGCTATAAACTCATCCGCCGGCAGGGGCTTTGAAAACAGCCATCCCTGACCGAAATCAACGCCATGCTCGGTGAGATAATCCGCCTGCAACTGGCTCTCCACGCCTTCCGCCACCAAGAAAAGGCCGAGCGACTTTGCCATCTGGATGATGTGTAAGATGACGGTGCTGGTTGCGGTGTTGCGGCCAATCGTATCGATGAATGACTTGTCGATCTTCAGCGCATCTAGCGGCAGCCCCTGCAAATACTGTAGGCTTGAGTATCCCGTGCCAAAATCATCGATGGCAACCGAATGCCCCATATCACGTGCCTGCTTCAGGGTAACGCGTGCCGCCTCCACATTGACGAAGCCCCGTTCCGTCGCCTCAAGCCAGATCTGCTCCTTCCGGATTCCTGTCGCTTTGAGACATTCATCAATGACTTCAACGGCGCGTCCGGTCTCTACGTCCTCGGCACACAGATTGATCGCGATGTGCAAGGTGCGGTCTTTTGCAAGTATCACATTCAAGTCGGCAACCACGGCCGCGACGACCTGATCGGTGATCGGCTTAATCAGTCCGGTTTCCTCGGCGAGTGGAATGAACAGGTCGGGCCGTACGAGCGAGCCATCCGGTCGCTTCCAGCGAACCAGCACCTCCGCGCCGATGCATATGCCCGTCTCCAGCTCGACGATCGGCTGGTAGTAGACGATGAACTCCTTGTTGCGGACTGCAATCTCAAGCTCCGCATGGGGAGAGAGGCGTTTCCGCGACAGCCAGATGACGACGCCGACGATAAAAAGCGCGATGAAGGTGCCGACCGGCAGAAATACTGCGAGTTCATCGGTGATCTTCGATCTGAGGCCTGATCTCGAACGGGTCACGACCGCAGTCATGTCTTCCTGTTTGGCCGTGACGAAAAGGTATTCTTCCCCCATCCCACGGCCAGCCGTCGCAAGATGCAGGTTTGCGAATGGCAGATCCGGACCGTTTAGGCTGCTGAGCAGCTTATCTCCGTCTGCGTAAAGGGCGACAGAAATGTCGTTAGCCACAATGTCGGTGAATCGGCTCGGCAGTACGAGAGCATTGTGTTTCCCCTGATAGAGGGCCGTCACCTCGCTCCCCCGGCTGGCAATTGGCCGAAGGCGCATAGTCACGTCCATCCCGTCCTTCGTGACGTAGTCGCCGGGCTGCTTGTGGATCTGCTGCGCAATCTCTCCCCAGGATGTGCACTTCAGCATGCCGCCGTCGAAGAAGCCGATCTCCTCGATGGACGAGATGCTCATCGTCAGCGCTCGCATCTGTTCGATATGCTGCAGTGAACAGCTTTCGAAGCCGGAGACTTCGATGGCATCCAACACCTTCTTCGCGTCCTGGAAGGTGGTCGTCGCGCGAAGCAACGCTCTGCGCGCAAAAGTGTCCAGTTCGTCGAGTTCTTTTGCGGTCGCGATCTGACGCGACATCCAGGCCATTCCGGCGACCGGAAGAACGGCGCCGATAAAGGCCAACAGGATACCCAAGGAAATCACCCGCCAACGCCGCGACAGCATGCAAACTTCTCCTGATTGACTTCCAAAAACGTTCAGAAAGAAAGCCGGGCCAATGATGCGCCTCGCCGGATTATACATCCGATAGCTGCCGAATTTGCTAACGACGCCACCGACATTGGTTCAGTGAACCTACAAGATCTTGACTGGAATCGAACCATCAACATACGCCACTTCCACCCTAAATGCTTGAACCTACTCGAACATCGGCAACGATGGCGGGCGCTGCGCTGGAACTAATGGACTGCCCTTGTCTCAGCGTTTCGCAATGGTCAAGCTTCCCCGCGCAGCCGCACGGGTGTAGGCCAGCACTCGCTGTCGCGAGAACTCCTGCTTCGGTCTGCTCTCAAGACAGAATGCGAGCGATTTCCCGTTCCAACTGTTCTTGTGTATAGGGCTTCCCCAACCGGGGTAGATCCATTTCCGTACCTGCCGGCAGTTCCGCGTAACCTGTTGCGACCAGGATCGGCAGGGTCGGACGCAATTCGCGTGCGGCCTTTGCCAGTTGGGCACCGTTCATGCCTGGCATCGAGAAATCCGTAATCAGGAGATCGATGGCCGGTTCGCTCCTGATTATTTCCAGGGCCTGTTGCCCCGAACTTGCCTCCCGCACGCGATGGCCCAGGTCCTCCAACATGTCGACGGAACTCATCGCAATCAAAGCGTCATCGTCGACCAGCAGGATCGTTGCTGGACCTCGCTGCTTTTTGATGACTATGTCTGACATAGGTGCTTGACGGCGAGCCTCTGTGGTCGCCGGAAGCCAGAGTTCGGCTAACGTGCCCTCACCTACCTTGCTGGTAAGTGTCAGCGCACCGTTGAGCTGGACCGCCAGGCCATGAATCATCGACAAGCCCAGCCCTGTACCCTTGCCAAGTTCTTTCGTGGAAAAAAACGGATCGATCGCGCGCTGGATCGTTTCATCATCCATACCCGACCCGTTGTCCCTAACCGCGAGGCACAAGTAAGTGCCACGAGCGAGCCCGTCAGCTGGTATTACACCTACCTCGGCGCGGACGCTTATGAACACTTTGCCGCTCTCCGGCATGGCGTCACGCGCGTTGACCACGAGGTTGAGAAGAGCCAGTTCGATCTGGTTACCGTCGACCAGAACCAGAGGCAGGCCGTTAGCGACCTTCGTGGTGATCTCGACAGAAGAGCCGACCGACCTTGCGAGTAGTTCTTTCATGTTGGCAACGAGTTCGGACAAATCTGTGGGCTCAACTTCAAGATCCTGCCGGCGTGCGAACGCTAAAAGTCTCTGGGTCAGGGACGCGCCGCGTCGGGCGCCTTGAAGCGCTCCGTCAATCAGACGTGCCAGTCTCGGGTCGTGAGCTACATGCTTCTTGGCGAGATCCAGGTTGCCAAGCACTGCCATCAGCAGATTGTTGAAGTCGTGTGCAACCCCGCCCGTCAACTGACCGATCGCCTCGAGCTTCTGCGACTGCAGCAGTTTACGCTCGGTGTCCTCTCTCTGCGCAATTTCGGCCTTTAGTGCCTCTGTCCGCTCTTCAACCCGCCGTTCCAGCGTCTCGTTCATCGAGCGAAGTGCCGCCTCGGCATGCTTGCGGGGCGTTATGTCAGATCCAACCCCGATCAGACGGACGGGCTCACCTAGCTGGTTAAGTATAAGACGTCCGCGAACCTCGGCCCAATGCAGGCTTTGATCGGGCCATATGACACGATATTCGGCAATGTAGTCGTCACCTACGTCCAGGCAGCGCCGAAGACCGTCTTTTCTCGCCTGCCTGTCGTCGGGATGCACTGATGCGGTCAGCTCGTCGTAAGTCAGTTCCTTGTCTGTGCAGCGTCCGAATATCTGGCGAAACTCTGGCGAGGATTCCAGCGTCCAGCTCGTAAGGTCAATGCTCCATGTACCGAGATGCCCGGCGAGCAGTGCAGTCTTGAGGATGAGCTCGCTCTCATGCAGCTCGATAATCCGGTTACGCGCTTCAAGTTGCCTCCGTCGGTTCTTGCGTGCGGATTCCACGACGCTCACAAACGTTGTCGGGTGAAACGGCCGCTCGAGAAATGAGACGTTTCCGAGCGCCTCCGCAACCCGGCTGGCCGCAGGGTTCCTTTCAGGTCCCGCACCTTTGTGGGTCAGCACGATGAAGGGAAGATCCGACCAACTTGGCTGGGCCATCACCCAAGCGTTGATCGGACCGAGATTGGCGTAGCGCAGAACTTCCTCGACCATCACGACAAACAAGACGTCTTCCCCAAGACGCGCTGCGACCGTGTCAAGGCTTGCCATTGCGAGCGACGCGATCCCGCGTTCGAGCAGCAATGAGGCTGCCACGGCACTGTCCCGACCATCGGGGGCGTAGATGAGCGCGACGCTTTCTCGGTCAAGAATTGGAACTTCCTCCCATATCGAGCATGGTTTTTTGCTCCCCGACAAAATTCGGCACTCCGCGCAGAACACCCTGGAAACCGGCAAGCGGGTCGCCGAGCATCAGGCCGTCATCTCCGATGTTATATTCGCGAATTGTTGTTTCGTGACGGCCCGTGCGTTTCTTGACGACCGATACCGCCCGGTGGACTTTGCCCCTGGCCTCGAAGTAGCGCAGCAGGATCACGCTATCGGCGAGGTAGGTGACGTCGACAGGCGATTTCATATCGCCGACGAGGCCGTGCTGCGCAACGGTCAGAAACGTGTTGGCGCCCTGCCGGTTGAGGTATTGAAGCAATTCGTGGATATGCAGGATCAGCGCATTTTCCTGCGGCATCGCCGCCTGATATCCATTGATGCTGTCGATGACGATCGTCTTGGCCTGCGCTTTGTCGACACGCTCGCGCACCCGGTGCGCGAATTCGCCGGGCGACAGCTCTGATGCATCGAGTTGCTCGATATGCAGCCTTCCGCTCTCACACATCGCCTGGACATCAATCCCGATCCCGCGCATGCGATTAAACAGAAGCCCAAGCTCTTCGTCGAAACCGAAGAAGGCAGCTTTTTCTCCGCGGGCGATCGCTGCTGCAACAAACTGCATTGTAAAAATCGTCTTGCCTGTTCCGGCTGGGCCGAGCACAAGCGTGCTCGAACCCTGCTCGATCCCGCCGCCCAACAAGGCATCGAGCTCTGCTATGCCGCTCTTGGCCTGATGACGGTCGTAGCTGGTGTAATGTTCGTTGGCGCGAAGTCGCGGGAATACCGCCACGCCACCGGTTTTGATGGTAAAATCGTGGTAGCCACCCCGGTAGGCTTGGCCGCGATATTTGACGATCCTCACCCGACGGCGCTCCGCACCGTAATCAGGCGCAAGCTCTTCCAAATGGACGACGCCGTGGACAACGCTGTGAACAGTTTTGTCAAGAACATCGGCCGTCAGGTCGTCAAGCAGCAGCACTGTGGCTCCCTGACGGGCAAAGTAGTGTTTTAAGACCAGAATCTGGCGACGGTATCGCAGGGAGCTTTGCGCAAGCAGTCTGATTTCCGAAAGGCTGTCGAGCACGACGCGTACAGGCTTGACCCGCTCGAATGCGTCAAAAATCAGCTTTGTGGTTTCGCCGAGCTCAAGATCCGAGGAATACAGGAGGCTCTGTTGGTGCTCGGCATCAAGAAGGCTTTCGGGCGGCACAAGTTCGAACACGTCAATAAGGTCGGGAATGTCCATCCCGTGCGAGCGCGCGCCCTCTCGCAGTTCCTGGTCGGTCTCCGACAAAGTTATGTACAGACCACGTTCGCCTTCGGCCGCCCCGTCGCGCAGGAACTGCAAGGCAATCGTCGTCTTTCCGGTGCCGGGGTTGCCTTCAAGAAGGAATACGTGGCCCTTTGAAAGACCTCCCCCGAGGATGTCGTCGAGCCCGGTAACGCCCGTTCTGGCCTTTGAACTTCCTACCATTTGCGTCCCCTCGATCGTCTACTCAATTTGGTGTCATACACCAGACCGATTAGATAGTTGCCGCAGTGCGCTTTGACAGGTGCTAGCCCACGCCATTTGTATATGAAGCTCTTCACAAGCTCCGCCCAGTTCAATGGACAGACTTGCCGTCGCAATTTTGCTGGCTTGCGTCTCAGCCCGCCGCAACTCAGCGCCTGGTTGCCCGGCACATAATTGAATTGCTGGCCGGTGCCCAGGGCGCATAGTGCTTGTACGGCATGCCGGTCGATTCCGGCATCCAGAACTACCGCGCGCGATGGAATTTTCGCGGAGCCCGCACCGCACGGACCACACAAGGAGCCGGCAAATCGCAAACGTGCGGCGTCATCCCTGCGGAAACTAGATGCAGGAAGAGACGGGTTTGACAGTCTGTGATGCCGGTTACTGGAAAGGTCACCCTGATGGCCGACCTGGTGAAAAAGACGGACCTCCCCACTAAAACGTGTATGTCCTGCAGCCGGCCGCTCAAATGGCGACGTAAGTGGGCAAAGACTTGGGACGAAGTGAAGTTCTGCTTTGAACGCTGTCGCCGCTCGACATTCGAACTCGCGACTAGCGTTATAATTTCGGCGAACGGATTGATTAGAAGAAATATCCCACCCAGTCTTCATGGCTGTGCCGGATACGAATCACGAATGTAGTGCCGTCCTCAATGAGGCGATACACTACTAGGTGAGCCTTGAAGGGATGGATCCTGGATGGAGAGTGGGCTGTTTGGATCTGACTTCTGCCGTCAGTCGTCGTGGCACTTGATAGTGGACTAATTCTTGCGCCGACGGCCCAATTCGCGTGGAGCGAGCATCCCTCGAGAACCTACGCTTTAGCGGGCGCTGCGAACGCGTCACGTGGCATTAAAAGCCTAATCAGCAGCCCCTCAGGCTTCCAATCTCTGGACACTTCGGCGTGGAGTGAACGGATTACCATCTCTTCCAGCCTGGTACCAAAGCCAGTATCCGTTGGTGAGGCGCTGATTGAAACCCGGCCCCTAGATTCAAGCCATAGGATTTCGAAAACTTCCGGTCGCGCATTGAGGGTGATGTCCAGTCGGCCGCCTGCCTCGGATAACGATCCATACTTGACGGCATTGGTGGCGTACTCGTGAAAAAGCAGTGCAAGGGTGGTCACCCGTTCGGCACTGACAGCGGTGTCTTCACCGTGCAGGTGCCATCGTCCACCGTCGTGCTCTTCGTATGGCGAAAGTAGGCCAGACAGAAGTTGGAACAGTGACGTCGATTTCTCTTGAAAAGCACCCTCCCCCGAAAAGCTCGGCATTGTCATCTCGTGAGCTTGCGAGAGTGCGACCAGACGGTCTTTCATCGCTGAAGCTAACTCGTTCGATGTTTGCGCAGTGCGAGCTGCGAGCGTGATAATACTGCCGGTTATGGCAAACAGGTTCTTGACCCTGTGATGCATTTCGCGGAGCAGAAGATCCTGGTGTTCAGCCGCACGCTTTCGCTCGGATATGTCCCTTGCTATCTTCGATGCACCGATGATCTTGCCGTCGCGGTTGCGTATTGGGGAAATCGTCAACGAAATGTCGAGGAGGCTGCCGTCTTTCCGACGCCGTATTGTTTCGAAATGATCGACACGTTCGCCTGCATGAATGCGGGCGAGAATGGCGGGCTCTTCCTGGAGCCTATCCTCAGGAATAAGGATGGTGATCGGCCGCCCGACGGCCTCTTCCGCGGTGTAGCCAAACAGCCGTTCAGCTCCCCGGTTCCAAGTGGTGATAATACCCTGAAGCGACTTGCTAACGATCGCATCATCGGATGATTCAACGATAGCGGCGAGGAATGGTGCGGCATCGTGCGCAGGCTGGGCAGCTCTTTGCTTTTCCTCCAGCTGCTGGAGGCGATCGGCTTCAACATTGCCGGATTGACGATTTGCACACTTACTCATTGGCGTTCACGTGCCCTAAGATATCTCGAAAAGAACTTGAACGGCGCATCTCCCCACGCATGCTCGAGAAAAGAATAACTCCTGCGATTGAGAAATAAAGCCTTTTGTCGATGCGCAGGTCGATCGGACCGTTTTCAGTGATTTGGAACGAACAAAACACAACATGTCGGCGGATCTTTAGATCATTGAGCGACAGCGCTCAGCGTGGATATCGCGAAGTTTTTCGTTGACCCGCCGCTCGACGACACACCTCCTGAAGCGCAAAAAGCTGGCCGCAAGCCCAGGCTTCATAATAGCGCCGTGTCGTCCGACACTTATTCGTTCGCCTTGAAGAGCTACGAGCTATCGGCCTCTTTGACCGCCTGCATGCTGTCTCATAAATCGGCCTCAAGGGTGTTGTGATTTTTTTGAACAACGAGCAAGAACGGCTGCGTCCGCCCCTCCTATCAGAGTCATTCAATCGCCGACAAAAACGCTGGGATTTGTTGTTCAAAGAATTTCGAGAACGACGCGATACGCGGTGGCAGTGCTTGATATGGGGGGTAGTAGAGGGTCAGCCACAGATCCGGCGGCGCCCAATCTTGCAGGACATGGACAACCCGTCCGGTCCGTAGATGCTCGGCCACATGGAATTTAGGCAACATCGCGACCCCTGCGCCATCGGCCGCCATACTCGCCAGCACCTCCCCACTGTTGGCGCTGAAAACGCGGCCCGCGGAAATCGTGGCACTGCCGTTACCATCCGACAATATCCAGGCCTCCCGCTTGCTCTCGCCGCTGTAGGCCAGGCAATCATCGGGAACAAGTTCATTCGGATGCTTCATAGCGCAGAACCGACTACCAGGCGCTGCGACGAGGATGCGGTTAACGACGCTGATCTTGCGCCAGATCGTGAACTTGTCCGAGGGGGCCGCGGAAATCCGGATTGCCAGATCATAATCGCCGTCGATGATATCAACTAACCCGTCGGCGAGTGAAATTTCGAAGCTGATCTTCGGGTAGCGCTCTCGGAATGCGGACAGGATGGGCGGCAGGACTTGCTGGCCGAACCAGGTCGGCGCGCTGATGCGCAAGCGGCCATGATCCGCCTTGTGAGTATTCATCACATCCTTACGCGCAGTGTCGATCGCCTGCACCGCCGGCTGGATCTGGGCGGCGAAGATCGCGCCGTCGGTTGTCAGCGACACCTGGCGCGTGGTCCGCACGAAGAGTTGCATACCGAGATCTTCCTCCAACGCAGCGATCGCCCGTGTGACGGCGGCCGGGGTCATGTCGAGCTCGCGTGCGACGTGCGCGAAGTTCCGCTTCTCGGCGGCCATCAGAAAGGTTCGAAGCAGCCTGTAGTCGTTCATTGATTATTTCACCCAGCACAATTCATTGACAATTATTATTGCAATTCTCTCATTGGATCAACGGGCTTAGGTTTTCAATCACACCAAACAAACCAGCGCAGCCGCAGAAGGGCCAGCATCATGATCAAGGATATCAAGGGACTGCATCACATCACATCGATGGCGTCGGATGCCCGCCAGAACAATGCCTTCTTCTCCGACACGCTTGGCTTGCGCCGCGTCAAGAAGACCGTGAATTTCGACGATCCCAACGTCTATCACCTCTATTACGGTGATGAGGCCGGTACCCCCGGCTCCGTTATGACCTACTTCCCGTTTCCCGACGTGATGCGCGGCCGTCCCGGCGTCGGCGAGGTCAGCCAGACCCAGTTCGCTGTTCCTAAGGGCTCATTATCGTTCTGGCGGGATCACCTGTCGGCGAAGGGAGCCGGCAGTCTAGGGGCGGATACTGCCTTCGGCGCTAACCGCCTGCTTTTCAAGGGACCGGACGGTGAAGAGTTTGCCCTCGTCGAAGCGGAAGACGACAATCGCAAGGCCTGGAGTGGTGCGGGCATCGACGAAAGCGTTGGTATCCGTGGCTTTACGGGAGCCAGGTTCCGCCTGCATGATACGGTCGCCACGTCCGAACTGCTCGGCTTCATGGGCTACCAGCGCGCCGAGACGGATGGTAATGTCACCCGGTTTATCATTCCCGGCGGTAATGGTGCCGATATGATCGACCTCGAAGCCCTGCCGAACACGCCTTTCGCAAGGCAAGGCGCGGGATCAGTGCACCACATCGCTTTTGCGGTTGAAAACCGTGCAAAGCAGCTCGAGGTCCGCAAGGCCCTGATGGATACGGGCTACCAGGTAACACCTGTCATCGACCGTGATTACTTTTGGGCGATCTACTTCCGCACACCCGGCGGCGTCCTGTTCGAAATCGCCACGAACGAACCCGGCTTCGACCACGACGAAGACACAGCGCACCTCGGCGAGGTGTTGAAACTGCCGGCTCGCTACGAGCCCTATCGTGACCAGATCGAAGCCGGGCTGACACCGCTCGCCGCCTGAGGTCGCTTTCCAACAATACGGCGGCATAACTTTCAAGACGTGCCGCCCTGCCTGCCCCATTACCTACCTGCAACCCAATCAAAGGAAGACACGAGATGTCCAGCAAGCTTCAGGTCCTCACCCCACAGAACAGCCAGATCATCTTCATCGACCAGCAGCCGCAGATGGCCTTTGGCGTCCAGTCGATCGACCGCCAAGTCTTGAAGAACAACGTCGTTGGTCTTGCCAAGGCTGCCAGGATCTTCAACATCCCGACCACGATCACCACCGTCGAGACCGACAGCTTCTCGGGCAACACCTTCCCCGAACTGCTCGCCGTCGTCCCCGACAACGAAATCCTTGAACGGACGTCGATGAACTCGTGGGACGACCAGAACGTCCGCGACGCGCTGGCCAAGCATGCCGCTGACGGCCGTAAGAAGGTCGTGGTCGCCGGTCTATGGACCGAGGTCTGCAACACGACCTTCGCGCTCTCTTGCATGAACGACACCGATTATGAAATCTACATGGTCGCCGATGCCTCCGGCGGCACCTCCGTCGATGCACATAGGTATGCGATGGATCGCATGGTGCAGGCCGGTGTCGTGCCCGTCACCTGGCAGCAGGTCCTTCTAGAATGGCAGCGCGACTGGGCCCGCAAGGAAACTTATGACGCCGTCACGTCGCTGGTGAAGGAGCATTCCGGCGCCTACGGCATGGGCATCGACTATGCCGTCACCCACGTCCACGGCGGCGCAGAGCGGGTCAACCATGGCAAACGGATCGGCCCCAACCCCGCGAAGTAAAATCGTCATCACTCCAGCAGCCCGCCATCTGCTGGAGTGAATTGCTTCTCTAAAAGAAGGTGATCAGCGATGAAAATCTATCTCCTGTCCCTCGGCGCCGGTCTGCTGGTCGGCGTGATCTACAGTCTGCTCAATGTCCGCTCACCCGCTCCGCCCGTGGTCGCCCTCATCGGTCTGCTTGGAATTCTCGTCGGCGAGCAGTTGGTGCCTTTGGCAAAAAGCATCTGGGCGCGCGAACCGGCCGCCATCTCGTGGCTTCACCAGGTAAAGCCGCATATGTTCGGACATCTTCCAAAGGGCGAAACAAACGTGGTGGCGGTGAGCCCACCCCGCGAACATCCAGCATCGGAGAAAAGCTGATGACCACGCGCCGCACATTCCTGGGCGCAGCATCGAGCCTCGCCTTTACGAACCTTTTTTCACCGGCCAATGCCGCCGATCCCATCAAGACCGGAGCCGCTTCCATGCACGCCGATATTGTTTTTCACAACGGGCTGATCACGACACTCGATCGCGTAAATCCGAACGCCACCGCTGTCGCCGTCAAAGACGGCCTGTTCCTTGAGGTGGGAAACGATAGTGAAGTGATGGCGCTCGCCGGACGGGATACGAAGATCATCGACCTGAAGGGCAAGCGGATGCTGCCGGGCCTGATCGACAACCACACGCACGTCGTGCGCGGCGGCCTCAACTTTAACATGGAGCTTCGCTGGGACGGCGTCCGCTCGCTGGCTGATGCGATGGACATGCTGAAGCGGCAGGTGGCGATCACGCCAGCGCCGCAATGGGTTCGCGTCGTCGGCGGCTTCACGGAACACCAGTTCACCGAGAAGCGCTTGCCGACGATCGACGAGATCAATGCGATCGCACCGGATACTCCGGTCTTCCTGCTCCATCTCTATGACCGCGCGCTGCTGAACGGTGCCGCCCTTCGCGCCGTCGGCTATACCAGAGACACGCCAAACCCTGCAGGCGGCGAGATTACCCGCGATGTCAACGGCAATCCCACGGGCCTTCTGCTCGCCAAGCCGAATGCGGGCATTCTTTACTCGACGCTGTCCAAGGGACCGAAACTTCCCTTCGAATACCAGGTCAATTCCACCCGCCACTTCATGCGCGAACTCAACCGGCTGGGCATCACCGGCGTGATCGACGCTGGCGGCGGTTTCCAGAACTATCCGGACGATTATGCGGTCATCCAGAAGCTTTCGGATGAAGACCAGCTGACAGTGCGTCTTGCCTACAATCTGTTCACGCAGAAGCCCAAGGAAGAAAAGCAGGATTTTCTAAACTGGACCCAATCGGTCAAATACAAGCAGGGGAACGATTACTTCCGGCACAACGGCGCAGGCGAAATGCTCGTCTTCTCTGCCGCTGATTTTGAGGATTTCCGTCAGCCCCGGCCCGAAATGGCGCCGGAGATGGAAGGCGAACTTGAGGAAGTGGTTCGCGTTCTCGCCGAAAACCGTTGGCCCTGGCGGATGCATGCGACCTATGACGAGACCATCTCGCGCTCGCTCGATGTCTTCGAGAAGGTCAACAAGGACATCCCGCTCGAAGGCCTCAACTGGTTCTTCGACCATGCTGAGACGATCTCCGAGCGTTCCATCGACCGGATCGCAGCGCTCGGCGGCGGTATCGCCACGCAGCACCGCATGGCCTATCAGGGTGAGTATTTTGTTGAACGCTACGGCCATGGTGTTGGCGAGGCCACGCCCCCAATCAAGCGCATGCTTGAGAAGGGCGTCAACGTCTCCGCAGGGACCGATGCGACCCGCGTCGCCTCGTACAATCCATGGGTCTCCCTTGCCTGGATGGTGACGGGAAAGACGGTCGGCGGCATGCAACTCTACCCGCGCGCCAATTGCATCGATCGCGAGACGGCTTTGCGCATGTGGACGGAAAAAGTCACATGGTTCTCCAATGAGGAGGGCAAGAAGGGCCGGATCGAGAAAGGCCAGTTCGCCGACGTCGTCGTGCCGGACAAGGATTTTTTCGCCTGCACCGAAGATGAGATCTCGTTCCTGTCCTCAGAGTTGACCATGGTTGGCGGCAAAATCGTCTACGGTGCTGGCGACTTCTCAGGTCTCGATGAGAACGACGTCCCGCCCGCCATGCCCGATTGGTCGCCGGTCCGCACGTTCGGTGGTTATGCAGCATGGGGTGAACCACAGGGAGCAGGTCTGAACTCCCTACGCCGGACGGCGATCACGACCTGCGGCTGTGCCAGCTCCTGCAACGTCCACGGCCACGACCACGCCGGCGCCTGGACGTCGAAGCTGCCGATTGCCGATCTTAAAGGTTTCTTCGGCGCGCTGGGCTGCGCCTGCTGGGCGGTGTAAATTTTCAACCTAGTCGAGGGGCAGCATCAGATCGCTGCCCCAGAGAAGACCATTGCGCACATCGCAATAGAATCGCAATTTTTGATGCAATTGTTGACGCCAATCTTTGCGGCCAAAATCGCTCCATCAGATGGAAGCAACGCCGCCGAATAGAGAAAGCGGCCAACATTGCAGGAGCCGACATGATTGATCACACACCTTCCGCGAAAGGTTGGCGCCAGCGCCTCGCCGGGATCGCCGCCGCGCCGCTCACCCGGACCCTTGCGCTGCTTGCCCTGTGCGCGGCCTATATCCAGGGACCGCTGACGAAGCTTTTCGATTTCCAGGGTGCGATCGGCGAAATGGAGCATTTCGGTCTTCATCCGGCCGCCTTCGTCGGCGTCTCCGTTATTGTGTTTGAACTGACGGCCTCCGCAATGATCGTTTCTGGTTTCCTGCGTTGGCTTGGCGCGCTGGCGCTCGCCGTCTTCACCCTTCTTGCGACGTTCATCGCATTGCGGTTCTGGGAAATGCCCTCCGGCGTGGAACGGATGATGGCGACCAACGCCTTCTTCGAGCATATCGGCCTTGCCGGTGCCTTTGTCATTGTCGCCATCATCGACCTTACCAAGGGAGCAGCCAAATGAGCGCCACGAAACCTTCAGGCGGCAGTTTCGCCCCGCTGCGCCAGTCCGTCTTTGCCGTTCTCTGGGCGGCAACAGTGCTGGGCAATACCGGCAGCTTCATGCGCGACGTCGCCAGTTCCTGGCTGATGACCGATCTTTCGGCGGCGCCCGCAGCTGTTGCCATGGTTCAGGCAGCCGGTACCCTGCCGATCTTTCTTCTGGCGATCCCGGCCGGCGTACTCTCCGATATCCTTGACCGACGCAAGTTCCTGATCGCCATCCAGCTCCTGCTCGCCAGCGTCAGCATATCGCTGATGCTCCTCTCCTATATGGGCATGCTCTCTGTCAGCGCGCTGATCGGACTAACCTTTCTGGGCGGTATCGGCGCGGCGCTGATGGGGCCGACATGGCAGGCGATCGTGCCGGAACTGGTACCGCGCGAGGACGTAAAAAGCGCGGTTGCGCTCAACTCGCTTGGTATCAACATCGCGCGCTCGATTGGCCCTGCCGCCGGTGGCCTGTTGCTCGCCGCGTTCGGCGCCGCCGTGACCTATGGTGCAGATGTTGCAAGTTACATCCTCGTCATCGCCGCACTCCTCTGGTGGCCACGCGCCAAGAACGCCGATGACGCGTTGTCCGAGAACTTCCTCGGCGCCTTTCGTGCCGGACTGCGCTACACCCGCGCCAGCAGGCCGCTTCACGTCGTGCTGCTGCGGGCAGCGATCTTCTTCGCCTTCGCCAGCGCGGTCTGGGCGCTTCTTCCGCTCGTCGCCCGGCAGCTTCTGGGCGGGGACGCAAGCTTCTACGGCCTTCTACTCGGTTCGGTTGGGGCGGGCGCCATCGGCGGAGCCCTGGTGATGCCGCGTTTGCGCCAGCGCTTCGATGCCGACGGACTGCTTCTCGGTTCGGCAGTCGTGACGGCGCTCGTCATGGCCGCACTCTCGCTTGCTCCTCCGCAATGGCTGGCAGTCGTCGTCCTACTGTTCCTCGGCGCTGCCTGGATTACCGCCCTTACCACCCTGAACGGCGCGGCTCAGGCCGTCCTGCCGAACTGGGTACGCGGTCGTGGCCTTGCCGTCTATTTAACCGTGTTCAACGGTGCGATGACGGCCGGTAGCCTTGGATGGGGGGCCATCGGTGAAGCGGCCGGCGTGCCTGGCACCCTTTTGATCGGAGCGGCCGGACTGCTGGTGGCAGGCTTTATAATGCACCGGATCAAGCTTCCGTCCGGTGAGGCCGACCTGGTGTCGTCCAACCATTGGCCCGAGCCTCTCGTTGCAGAACCGGTCGCAAACGACCGCGGCCCCGTACTCATCCTGATCGACTATCGCGTCGAGAAGCAGAATCGCGCCAAGTTCCTGCATGCTCTCGACGACATGTCCTCCGAGCGGCGGCGGGACGGAGCCTATGGCTGGGGCGTAACAGAGGACTCCGCCGATCCTGAAAAGATCACCGAGTGGTTCATGGTCGAATCCTGGGCAGAGCATCTGCGACAGCATAAGCGCGTCTCGAAAGCCGACGCCGATCTGCAGAGCAAGGTTCTGGTCCTCCACAGCGGACCTGACAAGCCTACCGTCCGGCACCTGCTGTCTATCAACAAGCCCGGAACGGCGACCTGAAACTGGAGTTCATTCAACATGACCGACCAACCCTTGCCAATCAGCCGCCGTGACGCACTTCGTGCGGGGGTTATCCTCGCCGCCGGCATCGCACTACCGATCCGGCCCACTTTCGCCGCAACCGCTTCGACCGCCATCCCGGCACAAACAGGAGAAAACAAAATGGGCTTCGTTACAACAACAGACGGCACCGACATCTTCTACAAGGACTGGGGGCCGAAGGATGCGCAGCCAATCGTGTTCCATCACGGCTGGCCGCTCTCGTCCGACGACTGGGATGCGCAGATGCTGTTCTTTTTGGCAAAGGGCTATCGCGTCGTTGCTCACGACCGCCGCGGCCACGGCCGCTCGGCGCAGGTTTCCGGCGGTCACGATATGGACCATTACGCTTCCGACGCCTTCGCCGTTGCCGAAGCACTCGACCTGAAGAACGCCGTCCATATCGGCCATTCCACAGGGGGTGGTGAAGTTGCCCGTTACGTTGCCAAGCATGGCGAGCCGGCTGGCCGCGTCGCAAAGGCTGTCCTGGTTTCCGCAGTCCCGCCATTGATGCTGAAGACATCAGCCAATCCCGAAGGACTGCCGATCGAGGTCTTCGACGGTTTCCGCTCGGCTCTCGCCGTCAACCGCGCACAGTTCTTCCGCGACGTTCCCGCAGGCCCATTCTACGGCTTCAATCGCGAAGGAGCGACGGTGCATGAAGGCGTGATCCAGAATTGGTGGCGCCAGGGGATGATGGGTGCCGCAAACGCCCACTACGACGGCATCAGGGCCTTTTCGGAAACGGACCAGACTGACGACTTGAAGGCGATCAGCGTACCGACGCTGGTTCTGCATGGCGAAGACGACCAGATCGTGCCGATCGCAGATGCTGCGCACAAATCGATCAAACTCTTGAAGAACGGCACCATCAAGACCTATCCCGGCTTCTCTCACGGCATGCTGACCGTCAACGCCGACGTCCTGAATGCGGACCTGCTCGCCTTCATCCAGGCTTAACGGATCGAACAAAATGGTGCCGGCGACGATCCCGCCGCCGGCACCGGAAAATGCTGAAAAATCAGGATATGGCGGCTTTCAGCCGGATCGGATCAAATCGGTCAATTCCGGTTGCGCCAGCGCCAGATGTCTGGAGTGATGCCTTCGGCCTGTTTGAAGTTTTCGATGAATTCGTTCTCATCCGCAAACCCGCAGGTTTCAGCCACGCGAACGATTGCGTCGCCGGTCCTGCTGAGGTGCAACTTTGCCTTGCTGATACGGCAGGCCGAAATCCAATCGAGTACCGATTGTCCGGTTGTCGCCATAAAGCCGGAACATAGTTCATCCACGTCAAATCCACTCGCCTTGGCAATCTGGTCGATATCGATCCGGCGCGACAGGTTTGCGGCGATGTACGACTTGATGCGTTTTTCCTGCATCGACGTTAGCTTGCCTGCCGGCGAAATGCTTTGTGAAGGAGACCGCCCGTAGCGATGCGCGAGATGGGCGTTGAGGGCCAGCCCCACATGCGGAAGCAGCGTATCCCGCACCTCATCCGGCATGTCGAACATGGGCATCAGTGCTGCACCAAGATCGCGGATGACCGGGTCGTCAGCGCCGCGGCAGGTCACAAGGCTATCGATCCGCGGCTCGCCCGCTTCCGTAAGCTCGCCGAGATGGGTACTTGGGATATGAAATGCCAACGCCTCGAAACGTCCCTGAACGGATATTGATGCACCGTCTTTAAGATTAATCAGGCAGATCGAGCCCTTGGCGTATCGCCTCAAGGATGTGGGCGCGCGGTCCGGCCAGATGTCGCGATGATCGACATCTATAAGATACAGCATCACCAGAAACGCGTCGTCAGGGGCGAGGACGACCGGATCGCCGCCGTCTTCATAGTCGTGATAGAGATGAACGACGGACAGCAGCGCTTCCCGCAGCGGCCTGATCGTAAGAGCCCTCGCTGTCCCGACACCAAAACTTGCCGCAATTCTGTCGCCGGCCTCCAACGGTTCCCTCACACCCATTTCGATCAGCTGAACTGGAGATTGTATAATTGCATTTCAGTTCCGCTTTTTGGATGTATCTATCCGTCAATCGGGCGTCTATCTTGTAGAAAAGCATCCTCGTCGAGGAAATTTGACGGGTATAGGAAATTGGCGGAACTTTCCGGGCAACCGCGGTGGTCCGGATTGAGCATCCAGCATTCGATATGGAGATACACGTTTTGATCGAGGCTCCCAACCGTGCCGTCAAATCTCCCGCTGGAAAGGCGAAAGACGGGTTCGGGTGTTCCCTCTCGCAATTGTCAGTCAATCAAGCTCTGGCCGGCTCGGACATCGCCATCTTCCGCAAGGCAACGAACCTCATTCGTCTCGATCAGGTCGCGACACCGGCAAGTAATCGTGGCTTCGTCGTCGGGGTTTCGTCGGCCGCCGGCCACAGGCGCCGCATCTTCCATCCCCATCACGCGACAACCCACGATTTCGCCGAGAATACGATCTATGTCCGCGACCTCTCCGAGGCCTACAAGGCGGACCTCAGCACGCCTTTCGATTTTTTGATGTTCGAGATTTCGCAAGCGTCGCTCATCCGGTTCGCCGATGAAGCCGACCTGAGCGGCGTGACGACCATATCCGCCGAAACCGCGTCCAAGGATATCGTGCTTGCTAATCTTGCCCGTGCACTCATCCCGTCACTCGAAAGACCGGAGGAAGCAAACACGCTGTTCGTCGACCAGATGACGACAGCGATCGGGACCTATCTCGTTCAACGCTACGGCGGACGACCGCCGGCGACCCCGAGCCGCACAGGAACCTTGTCCCGTGTCCACGAGGATATGGCGAAGGAGATTCTGCTCCAAAACCTCGAGGGAGACGTCTCTATCTCTGAAGTCGCTGAGGCCTGCAATCTATCCCGCGGTTATTTTATTCGGGCGTTTCGTGAAACGACGGGCATGACCCCGTACCAATGGCTTCTCAGCGAGCGCGTGGCCCGCGCCCAGGCACTTCTTCGGGCATCCAACGGCTCGCTGGCCGAGGTAGCGATCGCTTGCGGTTTCTCGGATCAGAGCCATTTCACCCGGGTGTTCTCGACAATCGTCGGCGTAACACCGGGCAGTTGGCGACGGACTCTTTAATTTCCGGCCAGTCCGCATCAAGAACCGGCCTTGCCAGTTTGATGCAGCGGTTTTTATCGCTCGCCTTCAAGGGAAGTGACCTTAAAACCCGTCGCTAGACCAAGACGAGTTCGGCGAAACCCGGCATTTTTTGCCTTGAAGGCTGATAGCTTATAAGCCGCTCAAGCGAACGGGTGGTGAACCAGGCATCGCCACAGCACTGACCCTTCCGCTGAAGCCTACGTTGGTGAGGATGGCGCTGTTGCGTCGCTAAGCCGATGAAATGCCTGGCGTATTGAAGGAGAGATAGCAAAGCCGGGATGGAGTAAATAAACGTGATTGCCGGCGCAGCAATCAACCGCATGAGCGGATCGCGCCAGCTTGCAGGTGGGGCGCTGCGACAACTTTACCACGGCCCTTCGCCTTCGCCAGGTAAAGCGCCTCGTCCGCCCTCCGCAGGGCGGCGTCGCATGATTCGGCGGAGCCGGCCACGATCTCTTCTACCCCAAATGAGGCCCCCACAACTGCCACCGTATGCCCCAAAGAGTAGGACTGGGACAGAGCCGACGACAGTTGCCGACACCGCCACTCGGCTTCACGAAGGGGAACTCCAGCCATCAGGATCACAAACTCATCTCCCCCCAAACGAAAGACGACATCGCTGTCCAAGCAGCCAGCCCTAAGGCGTCCGGCCACTTGTCTCAGTAATTCGTCGCCTGCCGCATGGCCGTGAGTGTCATTGACCAACTTGAAGCCATCCAGATCGATGCAGGCAACAATCACACTCCCGTTTGCAGAAAGTCTCTCGAACTCTGGGGCTACAAGAGACCGATTTGCGAGCCCGGTGAGAAAGTCGTGCGTGGCTGCGTGACGCATACGCTGCTCCGCCTCAACCAACGACGCCAGTGCGCGACGCGTGGTTCGCATGGCAAATACGCCTCCGGCAATGAGAACCATAGCAACTGTTGCTGCCAGAGGCAGAGACTGGTGAAACAGGTCTCTTGCCGGGGTCGGAGAACGCCACGACAAAACCTCGCTTTTCCCATCCGGCCCGACCGCAATCTCCGCGCGCGCCCGACCCGACCTGACCGCGTTGAGAGGTCCCACCATTGCGTCGTCCAGAAGGAAGCGGCTGCCAAAGAACTCCTGGAGGCTACCAGCGATCGGAATTGCTGAAATAAGGATCGGTGCACGGTCCCCGCGAGGCATTGCCGTCTTGAAGTCGGGCTGGAACAGGCTTGCCGTCAGGAGAACCGCGTCGTTGCCAACCACCTCAATTTTGCTGACAGCGATGCGTTCAGGGATACCCCGGGCTCTTTCCCGGCGTTCAATTTGGCGTATGCGATCGACAAGCGCGCGGGAGTCATTTGCGATGGTTTTGGCGCCGCGTTGAAAAAACACCCGCCCCTGAACTTCCGGCGCAGTCTTCTGGTAGATCAAGCCATCCTTGGCATCGAGAATGGCGACAAAGCGCGTGCGCGACGTCCCGATGAGGGAGCTGCCGATATTTCGGTCGGTCCATACCGGGTCGAATGCATTATCAATTTTGGCAATCGACTCATCCCAGATCGTCCAGGCGGTCAACGCGAACTCAACGTCCGCGATCCAAATCGAAATGTTGCGTTTGACCAACGTCTCTTGCCGTTCGCGTATTTCTCCGTCCAGACTTGCGACGCCATAGTACGGGATGGCGGCCAGGCCGGCGATCAATACAGAGATGAGCATGATAGCTGGTGCTACCAGCTTAAGATGAGTGAAGCGTGTCATCAAAACGGTCGTCCCGGTGGCTTGTCCCAGGCATAATTACGATAGAGCCTGTTGCATCGCGGTTATCGCTTAATAATTTTCGGACGGCGAAGTTAATGATTCTCAAGACATAGCCCCGATCCACCCTCAAAAAGCAGCTCTATGGCTTTTTCGGTGGCTTTGCGCTCCACCGTTTGTTCCCATTCCAAACCCTGCGTTACGTGCTCTTGAATGCTTTGTTTCTGCTTTAAAGTGGCAGCATTTCCCCTGTTCGCTTTAAAATCTGCCCGTGCATAAGCATCGTCGGCTGTTTTGCCTTGTGCTAGCAACTGTGCAAACTTCTCGTGCCAGGCGTTTTTTTCAGGACTGGCGGCGGCTCACCTTGGGAGGGGAATGAGATGAAAGTCATTGTAGGGTTCTTCACCACCAAACCCGGCAAGCGAGACGAATATCTGGCGGCGGCTCAAAACCATTTGCAAAAGAGCCGCCTCGACCCTGACTGCCTCTACATAGAACTGCTACCCATGCCTGATCGACCAGATACTATCATGCTCGGCGAGGCCTTCACCAGCGAGGAGGCACACCGTCGACACGAAGACACGGATCATATGCGTGAACTTTGGGACGTCGGACCACGCCTACTATCGCACGTCGTCATCGATAATGTGATCGCCCAATCGGTCGAGCATATCGACGAGCGCTTTCCTTGATTATGTTTCGACCTTTACTCTCATCTAAAAACAGAGGGCATCGGCAAACCGGCTCTTAAGCCAGCTGTTCATTTGAGGACTGCGGGTTAAGTTCCCACATTGATCTATTGCATTTGACGGGTGCCTGAGCGAATTTTGAAGGCCGAGCATTTCTATCGACTGGCATTTGAACCTATGAGCAAACCTGTATTCGACACTCTGACCGGCATGTACTTCACGGTTGATGATCCTGATGGAAGCTACGGCACAGGCCAGGTCATTCGCCTTGCTGCCGAGGGCGTCTACTTTATCCGTTTCGACGGAAACGAGGTGCCGCTGCCTTTGGAACTGGCTTCAATCGGCGAGATGCTGGAATCCACTGAAGAAGAGTTCAAACGCTGGCGTTTCTTCGACACGATCGAGGAGCGAGACAAGTGGATCGAGTGGTTGGATGCTCCATCTAAGCCTCGCGTCGTATCGCTTGTGAGGCCTACGAAATAACGGGTTACCGAAATCTGCGGCTCTGCCTTTCTCGAACCAAAAACCGTGCTTCGTTGACGCATCAAATAGTCAACCGAGTTGGACGGCACGCCATCTGGCGAAAACATCGTCTGGGCAAGCGTTAGCGGCTGAGCGCCGAAACGCGCTTGCCCAGAATGAATCCTACGCTTGAAACGCGCTCCGGGGCTTGCACGATATGAACCACTCGCAATTTCCGCCGTGGCAACGCGCTTCAGCGGGGCATCTGGCCGCCAGCATTTTGATCGCACCGGCATTCATGTCGGTAGCGAACTCGTCAGACCATTTTTGAAGGCTAGGCCAGTGGGTCTTGATGAAGAATGTTCCCTCTCTAACTTCAATGTATGGCCCTTGAGCGCACCAGCTATTCCGACCTTCCGGTGGCATCTGCTTCTAGAAAATTTCCAGAGCGGTTGAACCCCGTTGTGGTCGAGCAGGTCGAGCGCCTCTTGAATGACCGGACGCGCAATATCCGTCTCAATGGCGAACTGGCTGACCTCTTCCGTGATCGATCCTGGCGGCAAACCGCCAAGATCGTTCGTGCCTGGATGACGTGGGTAATTGTGCTCGATATTCTAACTTTAAGCCTCAACGCTATCTTGCTGCCGAGCCAAGCGATAACGTCGATGCTCTTTCCAAGCTTGATCCTTCCGCCGGCAGCTCTTGTCACCGTAATCACATTTCGCAAGCAGCGGCAATTGTGGCTGGAAGCCGCAATTGTTCTCACCAGTATGTTTCTGATCCTGCTGTCCGTCGCTCTCGTGGGTGTTAATGCAGGTGGTGAGTTTTACGAACGGCACTTGACGATCATGCTCTTCGTTGCCGTCACTGCCATTGTGATTTTTCCAGTCCCAATCGGTTGGGCGATGGCGATTGCGGCTTTTGCGCTTGGACTTTACCTGGTGTTCCAGCTCCGAAATCCAGCCATTGAAGCCGGAAGTGCGTTTGCGGGTTCATTGTTCTTCGCCAGCGGAGTTGCCGCAACGATCGTCGCCCGGCGTACAGCAACCCTCCTCGCACAGAAAGCGTTTCTTCTTGAATTACGGGATCGAAGTCGGCTTGTAGATCTCGCCGATGCCAATACCCGCCTCGAGCTACTAGCTCGCACCGATCCACTGACTGGCGTTGCGAACCGACGGTGGATGACGGAAATACTCGAACGCTTCTGGAAAGACGGTCACATACAAGAAAAACGCGCAGCTGTCTTGATGTGTGACGTGGATGATTTCAAGCGGCTTAACGACAGTCTGGGGCATGCTGAAGGGGATCGGTGTCTGGTGAAAATCGCCGGAATTATCCAAAGCTGCATGAGCGACGAGCTGTTCAATGTTGCCCGCTACGGTGGGGAAGAGTTTTTTGTCTTTCTCCCAGGCGCTGACCAAGACAGGGCGCTTGACATAGCTGAGCACATCCGCGGTCGGGTGGAAGCGGCATCTTTACCAAATCCCAGTTCTAGGGTCTTGCCGTATGTCACGCTGAGCATTGGTGTCGCGGCCATGAGGGACGAAAATATCCCGCCGGAGGAAATCCAGCGCAGAGCAGACGGTGCTCTCTACCGTGCGAAGGAGAGCGGCCGCAACTGTGTGAAGGTTCATATTCCAATCAACCAGGTGCCATCGACTTAGTGCCTTGTCGCGATTGGAGATTGCCTGAACCGCTTTCACGACCGAGCTGATGGGGTGTGCATTTCTCCACCGCTGTGCGGTTTCAAAATACAGACGCGAACATCCTGCTGTTAAACCGGGCGGACGTTTTCAGCTTTTGATTTACCAGTCTTGCGATCCTGGCCGAGCTCATAGCTCACCTTTTGCCCTTCGCGAAGCGAGCCACCGTTCTGAAGTGCAGACACATGGACGAACACGTCGGTTCCGCCATTCTCGGGGGTGATGAAGCCAAATCCCTTGTCTTCGTTGAAGAATTTTACCGTGCCACTAGCCATCTTGGTTCCTTATCCTGGGCAGTCCGCGCTGCTAGAAATAGAATAGTTTTCGCTTGGCTCAACCGCAACCCAATGATTTCCGGGGTGGAGCACTCAGACGATCCTGTTGCACTGCTTGCGCGAGCGTATCGTCGTAGCCCTGCAGAAAAAGCGATGCAGCCTTGCGGAGGCAGCACGCAGCGCTGATTGCACGGTGCAACATCCAACCCCATATCATGATGCAAGCAAACTCACTGAACATCCAATTTTGACGCGCCTCCGCAGCTTCATGCCGTGCGAGCCAGTGCGCGCGAGGAGACGTCATGCAGACGATACCGAAAACCTTGATTGAAATGAGTTCCATAGAACGAGCCGGCATGATGACAAGCGTTGTCGATGCCCTGCGCGCAATGGCGTTTGATGCGATGGAGATGGGGGACGCCAGATTAGCTGCGAATGCAGTGTCGATCGCTTACTCGATTATCGGCTGTGCGGCGGATCGCTCGGATGAGCACGTCGAGGCCGCTAGCCTTCTTTTGGAACAAGGGATTCAATTCATGCACGCGCATGAAACTGCCCCCTCGGAGAAGCAGCCGGTCCATTAAGCCAAGTAGAGGCCCCAACTGTCGCCCGCGGTCCCGGCGATCAGCTCGGGCCACCGCAGGCGGCAGCTGGTAGTTTGCGCAAAAAGTGGTCCCAGGGCTTAGTACATAGTCGCGATAGCTGATGAGCCCACTAGCTTGAGGCTTGCTTAGATGTGGCATCACGCCTCAACCGTGCTTCCCGAAGCTCTTCGGTCTTCCGCTTGTCCGCAGCCACTCGCGCGACCTCGCTGGTCGTTGCGAAAGATTTGGAGATTTCAAAATCTCCGCGGGGAGACGAGCCACGTGGACGACGTTCATGTTTCTCGACGTTCATGCCCGTTGCGCCAATTCATCCTGGAACTCTAGGTGCGACATCACATCTGCCAGTGTCGCCAAAAGGCGCGACGGCTCAAATGGTTTTGGCAACCAGGTGGCATGGGCAAAGACGCTAGCAGCATATTCTGGAGCAGAACCTGAACAGACGATAAAGGGGATGTTCTGATTGGCCAGCAAGCGTGCAACCTGCTCGCTGGGACCATCTTTCAGGCCGATGTCTAAAATAGCCGCGGCGGGAATGTTGTGTTCAAGCCACCGCAGGGCTTCGGCATTTGATGTATGGATTTCACAAGAGAACCCGGCCTCTTCCAACGTTAGCTCGACATCCAACGCGATCAGGGGTTCGTCCTCAACGATGAGGACCAGGTTAGGTCTAAGCATAGAGATATTGTGCAGGGTCATGACGGCTCCGCTCCCTAGTTGGGCAAGAGCAGTCAACTCCCAAGCGGTCACTGCCGAGAAAATGCTTCGTGAGACCGATGAGTGAAGGGTAGTCTGATTGACGGGCACGTCAATAAACTAATTTAAATTCAAACGTTCTAATATGCCTTGCGAGCAATATCCGGCAAAATTCAAGACCCCGCATCGACTGTCACGTGCGCAAGGATCGTGCCCGTTTCGTCCGATATGTCGATCGTTAGAGTGTCGGGTTTCTTTCCCCGCACGAGCGTGTCATCTCGAACAGGCTCGCCTCTGCGTCAAGTCTCGCTGCCTCCAACGTACCAAAGGTTATCCCCTCTGCGTCGCGCTCAAGGTGACCGTTTGTCCACATGTGAAAAAAGAAGCGCGGCATAATGCTGGGTCCCGATTTACGCTTTAGACAATCTCTGATGCGGCAAGCAATTCCGCAGTCCGATAAAAGGCCGGGTCACCAACATCTTGCTGTCACCCGGAAATCCTGTACCAACTGCGATCCCATTGTTACCGTCCTGATACGGGAACGAGCCGTGGCGGATTGCTGTCACTTCACTGAGGTGAATTGCATCACGTGTAAAACGTCATCAATCATGGGCAGTAGGCAGAATTTCGATCCCTACATCGACATGTCTGGTCAGCATATCCGGCGAGACGGTGAAGACGCGCCATACGTTGTGGGTGTCCATTCAATTCCAGTCCGAGGCTCAGCTCCCCAGTGCTTCCGGCATAGAGTTGTTAATTGTCGAAATCCTGCTCGCGAGTTCCATCAGGATCGTTTCGAAACTGTATGGCTTTGCCAAAAAGCCGACATGTTCTTTCTCGATCTCGGCAGCCGTATGGCCACCGGAGGTAACGATCACAGCGACCCCTGCACTGTAGCTGGTGACCAACCTCATTAGATCAAAGCCGTTAAGCGCGCCTGGCATGTCCACATCAGTAATCAGCGCGTCGATGCGATGTCGGCCGAGTACCGCGACAGCCTCCAAGACATTCGCTGCTTCCAACACCGCGTAACCTTCGTCTGCAAGGCAGTCTGCCAGTGACATCCTGATCAATGGCTCATCGTCTACGACTAGGACCGTATGCGGGCACATGCTTGCCTCCGAGGTTCGTTAAGTTATCAACGCGCTCCCCACGAATTCGATCGGGCACGATCAAGACTCTTTGCCAACAAACTTAATAAAATGCCTACGATTGACACCTTCCGCTCGATCCTTCTGTAAGAGGTCCGTGATACGATGCCATGATGGCAAAAGCGCCGCCGCACAAACGTCGAGGTAGATCGAGAACCCATGTCCCGCAAAAACAGAGAATCCGCGTCCTCGTGGGACGTGGAACCGGAGGAATTAGCGGTTTGCCCGTTGTGCAAGCGCGTGATCCCGGATGATCAGAGGGAAGAGTACTTTCTCATTCCCAAGACCAAGGGCGGAAAGAAAACCGTTTCCCTGCATCGTGTTTGCCGCGATCAAATACACGCGAGTTTCACAGATTCTCAGCTTGCGAAGAAATTCTCCACGATCGCCTCTCTCCTCGAGGACCCCGCCATCCAGAAATTTGTGGCATGGATAAAAGGTAAGCATCCAGGCTTTTCCGACTCCGCAAAAGAATCGCTGAAAGCGTCGGGTCCCGGGCGAGGCCGCAAACATTAACAGTGCTGACCTCAATACTCACCGAGAGCTTCTTCGGCTTCCCGAAAGCACGGCGGCCTGTCGTTGACTTCGACTGGATCCGCTCCCATTTGATCCGTATGCCGAAACACGAAGTTAGCGACATTGCACTCCTGAAGACGTGGACCTTGACCTCCGCTGCGACACTAGGTTCGGCAGTGCGCGCCCAAGGCATCCTTCTGGAACTGCGGGCGCAACTTCCTCTTTCGTCCAGGAAGTCGTTGGTTCTCGAAAGTGGGGAAATCGTGCTGGCAATGCCGTCGGCCGTGAAGACTGAATTCCCCTCCGCAGTGGCCGTCGTCTCCGAAGCCCTCACAAACATCGAACGCTTGCCAGTCGTCCCTCGCGAGATACAGGACATTCTCACGATCAAACAAAGCGAGAGGCGCCGTTGGCTCGCCGACGGTCGCCTACCCAGTGCCGGCACGCGAACGGTCCGCCTACGGGGGCGCGCCCGGCAAATTACCTTTCATGTCTTCGATCCGCGCGTCGTTGAAGACTTGCTTGACAGGGGTGTCGTTGACGAATGGCGGGAAGAGGACGCCGCCGCTGCGGCAGAAAATAGACGTCGGGCGGCGTATAAGGCGAAATTGACGAGGTCTCTAACACAGCACGCGAAAGCTCAATCATCGTCTGCGACCAAACACGATGACACGACATCCGAGCTGGAAGCCTGGAATGAGTTCGGCCGTGACGGCCTTCTCCGCTAGTTTGCAAGACCAGACGACAAGCTATTGTCCTTTGTTGAGGATTCTAGCAGTTTAAAGGCGCTAGCTGTGCTGGGGCGCTATCAATCCACTCCGGACGCGTGATGATGGCGTCTTTGCGCCGACTGCAGACGACCCTCGGGCAATATCAGTGCAGTTGCACGGATTCGAACTCTCGGCCCCTACATGAGGTCGATCGACTTGATATTTCAACTCCGGCGCTATACTGTTTTTCAAAAACAGTATAACCATCGAGCCGAAAACCGGCAGTATGGAATGCCTAGCGCTGCCGCCCCACCGCCATGATCTCCGGCACGATCGAGGGGATGGGCACCAAGACGACTGTCACGAACCTCTAGAACGCCAATATGTTCCCACTTTGCGCATTCAATTATTTTGTTTTGGCGACGGAACAACATTCGTGGCCAAGCGTTTACGGGCTCGATGTGGGGCAGATATGTAGAATGAACGGCGCGTCTTGATGCTGCAGGTGAACCTGAATACCGGGGCGGGGAACCGTCTTCCGGTTAAATCGTATGTAGTCGCAGGCGAACCCGGGCCCATATGCAAAGGGAGTTCCTGCAGGATTCCCCGCTGTCTCAGGCCGCCTTTCCGCCCACTTGGTGTTACCTAAAGGCATGCCTGCCCTCAAATGCTCCCGCGATCATTTTATTCCTGAGAACAGCGGGTCAGCGCCTGCGATCAATTCGCCTCCTCTCATGCCGAGACCTTCATGACCACTACAGATATCGCATCGCCTTCCCGCCGCAGCCTGGGGCTGGATCCGGCTGTTGCTATCAGTCTTGCGGGGGCGGTGCTGTTTTTCATCGCTAGTGGGGCTGTGTCTTTCTACAATGTTGAGACCTTGCGTTCAAACAACGAGCGCGTCGTTCACTCCCATGAAGTCATCGTCGGCCTTGGCGAGTTGCTTTCCAACATTCAGGATGCAGAAACCGGACAACGTGGATTTCTGCTGACAAACAGTGAGCGATATCTCGAACCGTATAACGCCGCAGTCAGCGCTATTCCGGCCCGCATTGAATCTATAGCAGGGTTAATCGGCGACAATGCTTCGCAAGAGCAGCGGCTCGCGATCCTGAAGTCGCATGTCGATGCAAAAATAAGGGAACTTCGCGAGACGATAGACTTGAGGCGCGCGCAGGGATCCGACGCTGCGCTTGCCATGGTCAATTCGGACCGTGGCAAGGCTGAAATGGACGCCGTTCGCTCGCAACTGACGACGATGCGGCAAGAAGAAACCCGTCTCCGGACAGAGCGTCTGACGGAGATGGCCAATGCCTATTCGACCGCGTTTGTCAGCAGCATTTTGGCGGGGCTTCTCGGTATCCTGCTGACCGCGGCAATGGCAATTCTGATGCGCCAGGCCACGCTCTCTAGGCGAAGGGAAGACTGGTTGCAAAAGGGGCAGGTCGGAGTGAGCTCGGCCGTGGCGGGAGATCGCCTCACCGAAGAACTTGGCGACAAAATTCTCCAGTTTCTTGCAGACTATTCGGGTGCTGTCGCAGGGGCGATTTTCGTCAAGGAAGAGGATACCTTTCAGCGCGCCGCCACCTACGGGATTCCAGCAAATGCAAACGTCCCGCTGCGCTTTCAACCCAAGGAAGGCCTTCTGGGGCAGGCAGTTGCTGGTGCAAAGCCAATACTCGTCACAGACGTGCCTGAAGGTTATCTGGCGTTTGGTTCGTCCCTTGGAAGCGACAAACCAAGGCATCTGGTAATTTCCCCTGGAGGCGTGGATGGAGCTGTCAATTCCGTCATCGAACTTGGCTTCCTGCGTCCGGTCGACGAAAACATCCTGGCACTTCTTGAGCAGGCATCTGTATCAATCGCGACGGCGGTGCGTTCGGCAAAGTATCGCAGCGACCTCCAGAATTTCCTGCGTGAAACCCAGCGGCAGGCGGAAGAACTTCAGGTCCAAGGCGAAGAGCTGCGCGTTTCAAACGAGGAACTCGAAGAACAAGGACGCGCGCTGAAAGAATCCCAAGCCCGCCTTGAACAGCAGCAGGTCGAACTTGAGCAGACGAATTCGCAGCTGGAAGAACAGACGCAGCAGTTGGAGGGTCAACGGGATGATCTTGAACGGGTTAACGCATCGGTCCAACTCAAGGCGCGTGAGCTCGAACTGGCAAGCCGGTACAAGTCGGATTTCCTTGCCAACATGTCGCACGAGTTGCGTACGCCGCTTAATTCGTCGCTCATCCTCGCCAAGCTCTTGGCCGACAACCCGGAAGACAATCTTACAGCCGAGCAGGTCAAGTATGCCCAGACAATTCAATCGTCCGGGAACGATCTTCTCAATCTGATCAACGACATCCTCGATCTGTCCAAGATCGAGGCCGGTCATGTCGATATCAGGCCCGAGCCGGTTGCCGTCGAGAGACTGGCCAGCGGACTTCGGCAGCTCTTCGAGCCCGTGGCAAAATCCAAGGGACTTGTCTTTGATATCGATATCGCCCCCCAGGTCCCCGCAATTATTGAGACCGACCCTCAACGCCTGGAACAGGTTCTCAAGAACCTGTTGTCCAACGCCTTCAAGTTTACCGAGAAGGGCAAGGTCGCGCTGACCCTTCGCAGTGCCGGTGATGGTCAGCTTGCCTTGGCGGTCTCCGATACCGGAATCGGAATCCCGCAGGAGCAGCAGCGCAGCATTTTTGACGCCTTTCACCAGGCCGATGGCACGATCAGCCGCCGGTTCGGTGGTACCGGGCTTGGCCTGTCCATATCGAGAGAACTCGTGCGCTTGCTCGGTGGCGTAATTCATCTCACCAGCCGTGATGCGGAAGGAAGCATCTTCACGGTTGTCATTCCTGAGGCCTACGATCCTTCGAGAATTGCTTCCCGCGAGACTCCGTCAGATCGGATGGTTGCGCCGTCGCAGCCGTCAATTGTGGACGAACGCCCGGCACGCGCGGAACGCCACCGGATCGTTGAGGACGACCGGGCAACGCCCAACGATGGCAAACGCACCTTGCTTGTGATCGAGGACGACGACACTTTTGCGGCGATCCTGCGCGACCTCGCCCGCGAGATGGGCTTCCGTGCTTTGGTGGCGGGTAACGCTCATGATGCCCTGGAGCTTGCAAAACAATTCATGCCAAATGCAGTCGTTCTCGATGTCGGGTTGCCGGATCAATCCGGTCTGTCAGTGCTCGACAGATTGAAGCGCGACGTACGGACACGTCATATTCCCATCCATATCGTTTCAGCCAACGACTATTCCGAAACCGCACTTTCGTTGGGGGCGGTCGGATACGTCATGAAGCCTGTTAAACGAGAGCAGCTTGTCGAGGTCCTGCAAAAGCTCGAGGCGAAATTCTCGCAGGGCGTCCATCGCGTGCTGATCGTTGAGGACAACGAGATCCAGCGCGATGCCGTCGCCAAACTGCTGACATCCCACGATGTCGAAACGGTTAGCGCCGGCACGGCGGCCGAGTGCCTGACGCTTCTCAAGGAACAGACTTTCGACTGCATGGTGCTCGATCTTTCCCTCCCCGACGCATCCGGTTATTCTCTGCTTGAAACGATCAGCCAGGATAGCAGCCATTCGTTCCCGCCGGTCATCGTCTATACGGGCAGGGTACTGTCCGCGGACGAAGAGCAACGGCTGCGCCGCTATTCCAAATCTATCATCATTAAGGGCGCCAAGTCGCCAGAACGCCTATTAGACGAAGTATCTCTATTCCTGCACAAAGTGGTTTCCGATTTGCCCGACGAGCAGCAGAAGATGATCCGCAGGGCGCGCAATAGGGATTCGTTGCTTGAAGGCCGACGGATTCTGATCGTCGAAGACGACGTCCGAAACGTTTATGCGTTGACGAACATTCTCGAACCGCGGGGCGCGGTTATCGAAATTGCCCGCAATGGTCAGGAAGCTCTCGACAAGCTTGAACACACCCAGAGCCAACCATCAAGCGGGATCGATCTTGTCCTGATGGATGTGATGATGCCGGTCATGGACGGTTTGACTGCTACCCGGGCGATCCGCAGGAACCCGGACTGGAAAAAGTTGCCAATCATCACCTTGACGGCCAAAGCGATGCCGGACGACCAACAGCGCTGTGTCGATGCTGGTGCCAATGACTATATGGCAAAGCCTCTGGACGTGGAAAAGCTGCTGTCACTCGTACGTGTCTGGATGCCGCGGTGATCGAACCATCCGAAAAGATCGAAGAGATTGAAATCCGGCTTCTGCTGGAAGCGCTCTATGTCCGGTACCATTACGATTTTCGCAATTATGCGATGGCCTCGGTGAAGCGGCGCCTCAGGCAGGCGCGCGAGCAGATGGGTTTTTCCACTATCTCGGCCTTGCAGGAGCGTGTCCTTCATGACGAGGCCATGCTGCCGCGCCTTTTGGGATACTTGACGGTTCAGGTAAGCGAGATGTTTCGCGACCCCGGATACTTTCGCGCCATACGAGAAAAGGTAGTGCCCCATCTAAAGACCTATCCGTCCCTGAAGATCTGGATCGCTGGCTGCAGTGGGGGCGAGGAACTTTACTCGCTCGCTATCCTTTTTCGAGAGGAAGGGTTGGAAGATCGGACGATCTTTTATGCCACCGACATCAATCAGGACGCACTGCGGATTGCGGAGGCTGGAGTCTACGATCTCGACCGTATTCAGCATTTCACGGAAAATCATCGCATGTCCGGAGGCAAGTCCTCTTTGTCCGATTACTACACCGCCGATTATGGCAGAGTTTCGTTTGACAAGACGTTGCGGGAACGAGTTGTATTTTCCGACCACAGCCTTGTTACCGACGCAGTCTTTGGCGAGATGCATCTGATTTCGTGCCGCAACGTCATGATCTATTTCGACCGGCCCCTGCAAGACAGGGCTGTTGGTTTGTTCAGGGACTCTTTGACCCGCAAAGGATTTCTCGGTATCGGCGCCAAAGAGAGCCTTCGCTTCTGCAGCCACGCAGACTCTTTCAAAGAGTTCGTGCGTGAGGAAAAGATCTACCAGAGTACGGCCAAATGAATAGGTCGGCGCCCGAGGCAATCGTAATTGGTGCATCCGCGGGAGCATTGGAGGCACTTTCCGTCATTCTGCCTTCGCTCCCAAAGGATTTCGCCCTGCCGATCATCATCGTCGTTCATATCCCGCCCGACAAACGCAGCGTCCTGTCCGAATTATTTCGGGCAAAATGCCATGTCCATGTCCTGGAGGCAGAAGACAAGGAGCCGCTTGAGGCATCCACCGCATATTTTGCGCCGCCGGATTACCATTTGTTGGTTGAAACCAACAATACGCTCGGACTATCCAGCGAGGACCCGGTGCTGTTTTCTCGGCCATCGATCGACGTCCTGTTCGAAAGTGCGGCCGATGTCTATGGCCCCCGGCTTACGGCGATCCTTCTCACCGGTGCCAATCAGGACGGGGCGAAGGGAATGTTAGCCGTTGCCAGAGCGGGCGGAGAACTGATCATACAAGACCCCGGCACTGCCTTTGCAGCTGCGATGCCTGAAGCAGCCCTGGCATTGTGCCCCGATGCGATGGTTATGTCGCTAGGTGGCATATCCGAATATTTGAGGAGGATTGCCTGAATGGGCAACGTTACGTTTCTTTTGGTCGACGACCTTGACGAGAATCTTATTTCCCTTGAGGCGCTCCTGCGCCGGGAAGGCTTGACCCTACTCAAAGCGCGCTCGGGCGATCAAGCACTGGAGCTGCTTCTCGAGCATGACGTGGCTCTGGCGCTGATCGACGTTCAGATGCCTGGATTGAATGGTTTTGAGCTTGCTGAGCTGATGCGGGGCAACGAGCGAACGCGGCGCGTGCCGATCATCTTCGTAACAGCAGGTAGCACCGAAAGCAGATGGCGCTTCCAAGGGTATGAAGCTGGCGCGGTGGATTTTATACAAAAGCCGATCGAACCGGATGTTTTGCGCAGCAAGGCGGATGTCTTTTTCGAGCTGTATTGTCAACGGCAACAAATCGCTTCACAACGTGATGAACTTCAGCTTCACACCAAAGCGTTGAAGGAGGCCGATCGCCGGAAAGATGAGTTCCTTGCCACGCTCGCCCACGAACTACGCAATCCACTGGCGCCCTTGCGTAATGGTCTGGACATCCTAAAGCACAATCCGAATAGGGAGAACGCGGCTGAAATCCGCAACATGATGGACCGCCAACTGGTCCATCTCGTCAGGCTAATCGACGACCTCCTCGATGTCTCACGCGTTAGCCAGGGAAAAATTGAACTCAGGAATGACATCGTTGGCATCAACGACATCATCCGTTCGGCGACCGAGGCCAGCCTGCCGTTGATAGACGGGGCGCGGCATACACTGACGATTGAGGGCACTGAAGCCAAATTATGGGTTGCCGGCGATCAAATTAGACTATCTCAGATTGTGTCCAACCTTCTCAACAATGCAGCGAAATACACGCCGGCAGGCGGACAAATCGGTCTGACCGTTCGAACGGAAGGGATGGATGTTGTCCTTGATGTCACCGATAACGGTGTCGGGATGCCCACTGACATGCAGACGAATGTGTTTCAGCTGTTCACCCAGATCGATGACCACCTACAGCGCGCGCAGGGTGGGCTTGGCATCGGGCTTGCTCTCGTCAAGCGGCTTGTCGAAATGCATGCCGGCTCTGTCGATGCGTACAGCGCCGGTCCGGGATTGGGCAGCCGCTTTTCAATCAGGCTTCCGTTAAGCTCTCCATCGCCAACTGCGCAATTAGCAGAGGAATCGCTACCCGAAACCCCGGTTTTCCGGCCGTTGAAGGTCCTTGTCGTCGACGACAATCCACTCATTGCCGATGCACTTGGGATGATGCTTGAAGACATCGGCCACGAATTCGAATCTGTTCACGACGGCCGCAAGGCTTTGGACGCTGCAAAATATTACCAGCCCGACGTCATACTCCTTGATATCGGGCTCCCGGGTATGAACGGGTATGAGGTCTGCCGGGCATTTCGCTTGGAGGCGATGTTTCAAGATACACCGATCATCGCACAGACAGGTTGGGGGCAAGACCGCGACCGGGAATTGGCGACGGAGGCCGGATTTAATTTCCATCTCACAAAGCCCATCCCATTAGATCTGTTGCAGAAGGTGTTCGCAACGCTATCGGGTTGAAAGAGGGGGTGACATTGGTGGGGCCGATGGCTGAAACTCCGGAAAGATGAGCGTCCTCCGTGAGTGAAACTGACATCACCCAACTGTCTATAGCCGAGTTCGTGCCGATGGTGATATTGCAGTGGCTGCGGCCCCGGTCACACAACTGCGTTACATCTAACCTGAAGGGGCAAAACAGTTGCGCTTTGGAGCGGGTCCTCTCATAGGACAAGACGAGCGCCAACCGAGACGTTGCCCCCAGGTCAACGAAGACTTCGTTCTAGAGTGTGTGAAAATTCCTACAATGAATGCTCCGGCACAATGAACAACCCATCGTAGTTGTCGATGTTTTGGCAATTCAAGACAGGGCAGCTGCGATCGTCGCGTGTGGGAATATTCTTCCATTCGGCATACTGATTTGTGTCACAGTAACGGCTGTTGCGAACGAAACGATCATAGAGCGGCAGACCTCGGGGTGAAGTCCAGCGGAAGATGACAGCACCACGTTGATGGACCGTCGCTCGAGCTTGTTCGCAACTCATCGAAAGCGGGTTCAAGCGCGTTATGGCAAGCGATGGGGTCGCAGCGAGGGAGAGTAGCAGGGTGATGACGATTTTTTTCATGTTTCAATCCCTTGGTAATTCTCGCAGCTAAATAACTTCCACTTCAATAGTTGGTTCCATACCATCATGTTTGCTTACCGCGGATGCGTCATGGGCAGGCATAAACGCATAGCATCCAGAAGCACCCGCCCGAACCTAACGCGTGCGAAAAAGCAAAGCACACGGCCCACAATTTAGCATGTTACCCAATACATGTTCTATTAGCGGTGGCACCATTGTCACCGCGGCATCCGGTAGGCCCTCGCGTCTGCAGTAATCGCGCTACCGAATTTGACGTTCACTTGTGCCCTCCGATCACACTGCCTTAGACAGTGATGTTCATTCGGGCTCACCGGTATCCTATCAAGTCGCCTCTAGGATCATGTTGAGTGGTGTTTCCGCCGCCCGCCGGACGTGGGTGAAACCACCCGCGCGAATTACCTCGGTCAGCCGCCTTTCGCCGGCCTGAGCGCCTAGGGCGAGGCCCGTCTCCTGCGCAAGCGAAGTGGGGACACAGATCATCGTAGAAGCCGAGTAATAGAGCCGTCCGACCGGATTGATGTTGTCTTCCAGATTATCGCCGGCCATCGGCTCGACCACCATCCACGTGCCGCTTTTCTTCAACGCGCTGCGAATATGGGTTGCCGCGGCCTCCGGATCGCCCATATCATGCAGACAATCGAAACACGTGATTAGATCAAGATCCTGCGCGCCAAAATCCTGGGCGCGGCCTATTTCGAAGCGCAGGTTCGTCAATCCATGCGACAAGGCATGTGCGGTCGCCGCGGCAATAGACCCCGGGTGAAAGTCATAGCCGGTGAACCGTGAGGCTGGGAAAGCCTGTGCCATCAGAATAGTGGAGAGGCCGTGCCCGCAACCCACGTCCGCGACATCAGCCCCCGCCTTCAGTTTTTCGACGACGCCGTTCAGCGCTGGAAGCCAAGTCTGCACGAGAGCATTGACATAGCCCGGCCGGAACAATCGCGCCACGGCGCAAAACATGCAGCCCGCCTGCTCGCCCCAGGCTACGCCGCGCCCGGTTTTGAAGGCCGATTGCACTTTCAGCTGGTTTTCAACCATAGCGGCCGCTGTGTCAAATGCGCCGATCAGGTTGACTGGGCTGTCGGGCTCCGCAAATACACATGCCTGCTCGGGCGTGAGCGAGAACCTTCCGTCCTCAAAACGCACGTAACCTGAAGCTGCCTGCGCCGCGAGCCATTCACGCACATAGCGCGGCGAGCAAGCCGCCGCTGCGGCAAGATCATCGGCTTTTGCCGGTCCAACGTCCTTGAGGGTTTTATATAGATCGAGAGCATCTCCGATCCGCACCAGCGGCACACTGACCGCGCCGCCAAGATCACCAAGCACGCGGCCCACAAGTTCATTCAGCGCTCCTTCGTTCAGTTCAGTTATCTCCAATCCTCCTGATGTCGACGGCGTTCTGTCGCCCCCGGCCAAAGGATGAACTCCGTTCCAGCAGACGGCATGAGGCGAGGGTCCCAGGACAGAAAGTAAATCAAACGCCCCGGAGGACAAATGTCCCGCTCTTCTGGACGGTGGCTAGACTCCTCAACAGTTCTCATCCGGACAAAGCAACGACGATAGCTTGCGAACGGCTGCGCACGCCAAGCTTGCCAAAGATAACAGACAGCTGGTTGCGGACAGTTTTCACGCTTTTGCCGGCCCGGGCGGCGATCGCGAGATTGTCCAGCCCTTCTGCGACCAGGTCGAGGAGTGCCGTCTCCGCGGGTGTCAAACCCGCTTCGCGTACCGCCCGCGGCAGCATGGACCGGTCCTGCCCCAGGAAAGCTGACAGTTCGGCTAGAAAGATCGGCCAGGCGGGTTCATCGGGAAGAAGCACATGGTTCTTGCTCTCCAATGGTACGAAGCGCGCTCCCGGAATCGCAGCCGCGAGCTTGCGGCCCTGATCAAAAGGAACCCGCATGTCTCCACGGCAGTGCGCGATCAACGTTGAAACGTGCAGTGACGTAGCCAATTCCAGAACATCGATCCCCTGCATGTTCCAAAGCAGTTGCGCAGCGACGTCACCCGTTGCCGTCAAGCGTTCCAGATCGCCCCACCAGCGATGTTGCTCGGGTGTGCCATCCGGGATGAACAGATTGGTGAAGAACTGGGCGAATGCTGGATTGTCGCGTCCCCAGCCCACGCGGATGAAATTGACGAGCGTTTCAGCTTCAAGGCGCTCAACGTCCGTCTGCGCTCTCACCCGAGCACCTTGCCCGTAGGCATTCAGAAGAACGAGATGCGACACGCGCTCGGGATGCCTCGCGGCAAAAGCGATGGCGAGCGCGCCGCCCTGGGACAGGCCGAGAAGAACAAAGCGAGGCTCTTCGATCGATTGAGCCACGGCATCAAGGTCTGCATGCCAGGCATCGACCGAAAGATCGGCAATATGACGATCCGAGAGGCCGCAGCCGCGAGGGTCGTAGCGCACGAACCGGTTGCCGGCTGAAAGCGCGTGGAGCCAAGGCCGCCAGACCGGGCTTTGGACATCGTAGTCGACATGACTGAGCCAGTGGGCGGCGCGCAAGATCACCTGCCCCTTCCCACAAGAGGCAACCGCGATGCGCGTGCCATCCGCCGACGTGCAGAAACCTATGGTTTGCCCGAGTTTCATTAGCTTAGACTATCGCAACAGATAAGCACGAGACAGATTTATTTTCGTGACGTGAGACCCATCTTCCCTCCAGTTTTCAGGAGAGTCTTCGGTTTTCAATCTGGCCTTATGCGGCCTGTTTTTCCAGAGCGATTTGCGAAGCAAATTCACTGGGTGTGATGTTGCCTAGCGAAGAATGTGGGCGGTTTCGGTTATAGTCCTCCTTCCATGCGGTGATTTCCGTCCTGGCATGCGTCAACGAAGAGAAAAGGGTTTCGTTGAGGCATTCGTCGCGGAAGCTGCCATTGAAGCTTTCCACGAAGCCGTTCTGCATCGGCTTGCCCGGCGCGATGTAATGCCAGTTGACGTGAGTATTTTGGCACCATTCCAGAATCGCCATGCTCGTCATCTCCGTGCCATTGTCGGAAACAATCGTTCGCGGCTTTCCTCGCCGGGCGATGAGTGCATCGAGTTCTCGTGCAAGCCGCCGACCTGAGAGCGACGTGTCGGCGACCAGCGCCAGGCATTCGCGGGTAAAATCATCGACAACGGCCAAGACCCGAAAGCGACGACCATCCGTGAAGGCGTCGCTGACGAAGTCCAGGCTCCAGCGCTCATTGGCGCGCGAGGGCAGTGCCAGAGGCCGCCTCGTTCCCAAAGCCCGTTTGCGCCCGCCCCGCTTGCGCACTGTCAGCTTCTCCTCGCGATAAAGACGTCGAAGCCTCTTCAGGTTCATGACAATCCCCTGCCGATTCAACATGACGTGGATACGCCGATACCCAAAACGACGGCGTTCGGATGCCACCGCCTTCATAGCCTCACGGATATCAGCGTCATCAGGCCGGACGCTGCGGTATCGCACGCTTGACCGGTCGATGGACAAAACCTCGCACGCCCGACGCTGGCTCACCCCATGCTGCATGCAGACATGAGCCACAGCGTCCCGCTTCACATCGGGCGTCACCATTTTTTTGAGGCGACATCCTTCAAAATGGCATTGTCCAGCATGGTCTCGGCCAGCAGCTTCTTCAGCTTGGCGTTCTCGTCTTCCAAAGCCTTCAGCTGATCTGCTCATCCGTGAACCGTGAATGCTTCATGCTGTCCGTCTCCTCAGAGTAACGGACTCTACCAAAATTTGGAGGAAGTTTCGGGTCTCAGGTCAGCGGCCTCACCAATATTGATGAGACAAACGGCGACCGGTTCGGACTGCAGGAAATAATATTGCTTAAGCCCCAGCATTTTGCTCCTTTCAGATGGAGCTCGGGCTCTTACGCCGTAAGGTTCAAAAGTAAACGACGTGACATTGCTGATTTTGGAAGCTGTTACACAATTCAAGTGCCGGCATTAGGTAACGCTAAAGGTAATGCAATCAATATAGAAGGATATTGCATCCAAATGAGCTCACGGATGCTCGATTTGGCGGTACAGTCGCGCAAGCGTAGGGGTAGACGGCCTCATGGATAGTTACGATGTCGATCTCATCGAACGAATTTATACAGCAAGTGTTATTCCCGAGCAGTGGGCCGGCGTGATCGACCGCCTGTCAAATCGAATGGCTGGACGCGGCGGGTCACTCTTCCTCCTTGCGGATGGGCAATTGTCATGGGCTGCGCCGCCGGCTACCCACAGCGTCATGGAAGAATATGTCGCAGGCGGCTGGGATAAGAAAAACCCCCGCCTCTCAGCGCTTCTCGCACGTGCACATCCAGGTTTCATTCAGGACCGCGATATAGCCGGTAAAGAGTACGACAGTCTGCCGATTGTTACCGAATTCCTGCGTCCACGCGATATCCTCTTTACCGCTGCTACAGTCATAAAGGGCGCCCGGGACGACCTTGCTGTTTTTTCGATCGACCGTGGCCGCGCTGGCGGATATTTCACGCCAGGTGATATCGCTTTTCTCGACCGCGTTCGTCCGCATCTCGCCCGTGCTGTTGCACTTTCCGGTCGCCTTAAAATGGAGCAGGCAGCAACGGCCACCGCTGCCCTCGCCATGATCGGCATCCCTGCGGCTGTCCTGCGCAAAAACCACACGTTGTATGCAGCAAACGCGTTATTTCAGGACCTTATTGGTGAGGTCTTTATTGCATCGGCGTTTGGCCGCCTTTCGTTAGGTGATCCTCGGGCCGATCGTTGGCTCAAGCAGGCGCTTGCAGACAACGGGCGAGCTGCGACCACTGTGCGCTCGATCCCGATCAATAGTTTCGCCGGCGTTATTGGAGTGCTTCATGCAATCCCCGCATGCCATCACGCTCGTGACTTACTTGGTGAGGGCGGTACGTTTCTGGTTCTCGCCCAGCCCAAGGACAATTCTGTCGTTGATCCCGAGTGGCTTCGTTGGCTGTACGACCTGTCACCAACGGAAGCAGAAGTTGCGGCCCACCTGTCGCGCGGTTTGACCGTCGGCAACATTGCGCGGGTTCGTGGCACGTCTGTCTCGAGCGTGCGGACCCATGTAAAAAGCCTGCTGCGGAAGACGGGGCTTACTCGCCAAACAGACTTTATCCGCTCTGTCAGCAGTCTCGCAGCCATCTCCCCGGCTATACTTCGAAATTGACATTGCCGGACGCATCGTCATTTCTATTTAATTGGTATGGCGTCCCTTCCCCCAGTGCTTGGCATCAATCCAACAAGAACCGGTCACCTTACAGGTTTCGTGCGGTTACCGTAGGATTTCGCGCAGTTCACGTTCCGGCCCCTCCAACGAAGATTCATGTCCACTCCTGGAACAAAACCTCTATGTACAAGTTGGAGGCCCGTTGCAGATACCTTGGTGTTGGGAGAGACGATAATGCCAGTAAGATGGCGCGAACCCGTAAATATCAAAGCTCCGGTGAGCGGGGATGTTCGCGTCGACGGCCCGTTCGAAGCACTGATTGTTTTATTGGAGGAATGGCCGGACCTCCGAGGATCAGGTTATGTCAGAGCCCGCAGTATGTGCCGCGCTGCCGTCGCAGGCCATAAGGATGCCGAGGACGCCCGCAAAATTTTCGTCGTCGCGGCGAAGGAAGCAAAGCTGCTGCATTGATGGCACGGCTCCACGCGATCAATGCAACAACCCATGGAGTATCTATGACAAATAGTTGGGAAGAGCCAGTTAAACTGGTGTTCGCTGACAGCGGAACGGTGCTGGTAACCGGTCCCAGGGAAGCTCTTGAATACCTGTTGTATATCTGGCCGACGAGTCAGACCGAACTATACGCCAAGTGCAAGGAAACCTGCATGGAAGCGATAGAGGGTGTCACCCCGGTTGAAGAAGCCCGCAGTGTCTTCGAGCGCGCAGCGCGTGAGGCGAGGTTACTTTCGTGAGCGTTTAAATCCAAAGGGAATTGCGAACTCTGGCAAAGATCTTCTGATACGCATCCGGTGAAATCTCCTGAGATTAATGGTCAGTACGCAAGGCGACTGCTCGATTGCGTAGATGCCTGGGTAGATGCCTTGGACGGCAGGTTCAACACCTTCAAGAGGAAGCGTTTCGGGCAGGTCGGACAAGAGTGGAAACGGCGCAGGCACAGCTCGATATTATCAAGCGCAATGCGTCTGTTCTGTCGAGTAACTCGGGCAACTAGCCGCCTCCTAGCTCTCGCCGATCTCGGCGAGAGCTAATCCCACAGCTTTAATCGCATTTCAAGAACTTGCTCGAATGAACCTCGAGGCTAACGCTGACCACCTTGGCCGCCACCCTGCTGACCACCTTGTTGCTGATTAGTCATCGGTATTTCCTCCTGTTAACCGTCGCACGTTTGTCGACGTGAAGCCTAATCATGCATTGAAGGTTCTGTTCCCCCTTGATTCTCTAATTTCGCGACCCCAAGGCGGAACAAATAGTCACGCTCCTTGTTGAGCTCTAATTGAGCTCTGCAGGAGAGACGACTGTGTCGGATCTGGTATTTCTGGTGATGGGCGCCGCGCCACTGCTCGCCGCCCTCGCTCTTTTACTTGTGGGACCTTGGCGCAAAGGGCGCCGCGGCGGATGGTTAGGCTATTGACCTGTGCGCGCGCCGCACGCGATTCGCGTCTGAAAAAGCTTATCGACAGCAGCAAAACTCGAGCTTCGCGTTTTCCTATTTCGATAGCGCCACAACTCTGATCCTCGAGCGCTAGACATCACTAATCTCGACTGAGACCGCCCGGCTCGTGATTGAATCGTATGCGACGTCCACGCCCCATAGATTTTTCGGTTGATCTACGGGCCGTCAAATGAGCTCACCGAAGAGTATCTGACGAGCTCATTGTGAGGCTCTGATGCGCGCGGCATAGGCCCATGGCAT